>JAGVQN010000057.1 GCA_020051675.1 Candidatus Brocadiia bacterium | reverse complement strand
GTGCTTTGGTTATATAGTTTTGAAGTTTGCCATTTCACGCCGGCCGCCTGCGCCGAATCGGCGGTTAAGACCTGATTATTGGCGCCAACCGCCACTCTTACGTTATCAGTTCCGTTGCTGGCGATAACATCGCCCTTTGTGGTCGTCGGCGAAAGGGCGTCAAAGGCGGTGGTTTTATCGCCTGCCCCGGTGCCGCCATCGGCTATCGCGATGTCGGTTCCCTGCCAGGCGCCTAAAGTAACAGCGCCATCCGAGTTTACCCGGAAGACGCTCGTGCCGTCAGAATCCTGAACGGCAAAATTAGATACACCGGCATTATCGGTCAGTTTCATCTTGGCGTCATCAGCCGCGTAAAGCACCAATGCCATAACGGCCAGGATAATTACAGTTTTCCCTATCAAATTTCCAGTTTTCTTAAACATACGAATCTCCTTTTCAGATTATTTATTACGGTTATTATCATAGCATATTGATGTAATAAGTCAAGCCCTATTTTCTGTTTTCCAGTTAATTTTTCAAGAATGGTTTCAGGGCGTGACGGCAACTATTACCGGGTCGCCAAACGGCCCTCGCCGCTGCCGCCTGTCAAACCACTGTGCCTTGTAAGGCGAAATCCTCCCCCCACTCGTCAAACGGGGCGTCCCTGTATGGCATATAAGGTCTACCCATAGTTACCTCTCTTTCTGGCCGCGAAAGCATTCGGGGCCACTATCAACCTAATAATTAACCAAAGGAACCATTCCCCGCATGCGGTGACCCTTTCCCCGCATGCGTTCAACCATTCCCCGCATGCGGTGACCTTTTCCCCGCATGCGTTCAACCATTCCCCGCATGCGTTGAATCGTTCCCACACCTGTGTGAACCGTTCCACTACATCCTTGTTAGCGGAAAGCCCGGCGAGGTAGCCGGAGTTTATTTGATTATAAAAGAACCGAATTTGACCATCGGGGTTAATAACCAGCGGGTGAGATACCGCAAGCTATCGTCCTTTGCAATTATCGAGGCAATCGGCGGTGAGAGTTTATAATACACATTTACTAATTGCCTGCCGAACGGATTTTTCAGGAGGTATTTATCGCGGAATTGGCGTAAGGCAACGACTTCCTTTGCCAGAGGCGTGCCAAAAGCCGCCGTGGCAATAAAACAGTTCAAACTGCTTTCGGATTTTTTATCGCTTGTTGCGGGATTGCCGCTGGAACCGGAAACGACTTCATCTGTTCCATAGGTTGTGGCGAAATATATATCCGTATCACCTAACCCCTTGCGAGTATCAGCCCATACCGCATAGATATATCCCGAACTATCCACGGCTAATGAAGGTGCTGTTTGTGTGCTGGTTGCAGTTGCGGTATCGTCCACTCTTGAGTTTGCTGCGAAAACAGGAGTGGCGGTAATTGTTTTCGCCAGGTAAATATCCCAATTATTATTCCGATTATCCTGCCAGGCAATGTAAATATTTGTCGAATCGGTTGTAATAACCGGAGCTTGTTGTGACGAAGTGCTGATTCCGGTGTTATCTACCCTGAGGTCGGCGCTGAAGGTCGTTCCGGTATCAGTGCTTGAAGAAAAATAAATATCTAAATTCCCGTTTCGGCTGTCCTGCCAGGCAACATAGATGTTACTATCAGAATCAACCGCTATTTTCGGGAAATCGCTTGTTGAGCTGACGTCATTTACCTTAACATCAACCCCGAAACTGGCGCCGCCGTTGTTGCTCGTATCGAAGTAAATATCAGGGCTTCCGTTTCTTTCGTCTTTCCAGGCAATATTGACGTTGTCATTGTCGTCCACCGTCAAGCTAAGGTTATCCGGGGTGATTGAGCCGGCGTCGTCTATTTTAATATTTGCCGAAAAACTCGTCCCGCCATTAATGCTCTTGGCGAAATAGATGTGTTTGGCGCCTTCGCGCTCGTCAATCCAGGCGGCATAGATGCTGTTACTGCCCTGGTGGATTCCGATGGCCGGGGCGTATTGAGTGGAAGTGGAAACGCCGCTGTCATCCACACGGGTATTCGCGGTAAAAGTGATTCCGCCGTTAGCGCTTTGCGCGAAATAGATATCCGGGTTGCCGTTCCGCTCGTCCTGCCAGGCGATTAGGATGTTTCCATTACTGTCAAGCGCCATCGACGGCTTGGAGGCGGACGCGTTATTGTCATTTACCTTGATATTCGCGCTGAAGGTTGCGCCGTTATCAATACTTTTGGAAAAGTAAATATCCGGGTGGCCGTTCCTTTCATCCGTCCAGGCCGTGTAAATATTTCCGTTGCCGTCTATGGCAATCGCCGGGCTTGATTGGGTGATAACATTATTTCCCGTATCGTCTACACGGATATTTGTGTCGAATTCCTGTGCCAGAAGCGACTGGGCAGATAATACAATCCAGAAAACACTTACATATAATAAGATAAACGTTGCTAAAGGTGCGCCCCCGACGTTGTCGGGGGACTCCCTATCGTCCCGCGGAGCGAAGTGGAGCGGGGTCATTCTGAGCCTGAAGGGCGAAGAATCTCCGTTCGAAACCGCGATAAAATGAGATTCTTCACTTCCCCAGCCTCGGCGGGGTCCGTTCAGAATGACAGAAAGTTTCTTTAACATCATTTTGTTATTGTGAAGGAAGGCTATTATTAATATACTTTCCCCAAACTGAACATCATCGTAAAATCAGCCGAGTCCTCGTTCAATCCCCAGCCGAATCCCATATCTATAATATACCGTTGTTCGTCTTGTCCTTTAGGAAGTTTGTATCTGAAACCGCATTGCACGGCAATAGGATTCCGTGAGAGCGCTTTTACTTCCCGGAAGGCGTTGCCATGGCCCTGGACCTGCCCGATAAGGGCGGTGTTTTCCGAAACCAGCCAGCTGATTCCCGCTCCGTAAAAAAGCGGATTGGCGATATCCCGAAGGTCCTGCGAAAATGCCGTTGCCTTTCCGGTAAAAGTATATCCTGCCTGGAAATGGGCGAAAGTGGCGTCATCAATCTTATCCGTCTCCAAGTAAGCAATTGAAACATCATTGCCTCCCGATGAAAGCAGGTCTTCTTCGTTTCCGAACGGTTTCTTGAATTGGATGGATAACGCGCTGGTGTATGGGATTTCTTCATCCGCGCCCAATGATTCCCAGAGCTTGTGCTTTATTCCCAGGACAAGGTCGCTTAGGCCCATTCCCCTGTCTCCGCTTAAGTAGCCGGTATTGCCGTCCAGGAGCAGTAAATTCCGTTTGCCTTCCGCCAGTATCCCGGCGGTCAGCCCAAGCCTGAATTCCGTTGACTTAGAAAGCCCGATTCTGTAATCAATAAAGCCTTTCTTCAAAGTGGCATTATAATCCATAAGCCAGTTGTCTTTTTCTTCCTTAAAGGCGAAGCGCGTGTATTCCACTCCGGTTTGGAGAACTTTTGCCCCTTCATTTAGCCTTTCCGCGCTTTCCAGGGACGGGATGAGGATAAGCGAATGCAACAAATTATTATTGCCCATTCTTAAAGGTGATTTCAGGCATGCGGAAACATCGCTCTCTGATATGGTCTCTTCTGCCGTCAGATAGCATTGCGCAAAAGTTAACAGCAGGGCAAGAAACAGAAACAGTTTTATCATGCCTTTCATCATTATATCTCCTGTATTAAGGATTCTAACTGCTCAGGTATAATTGTATAAAACCTGGCGTGTTAAGTCAAATTTTACAGGCATGGCCGGATTGTTTATATGTCAGTTTCCGAGCAGCGGGCTGATAAACATAAAGATGATAGCCAGCGTGATAAGAACCGTGGCAAGTATGCTGATAGCGTTAAAAACAGGGCCGTTGGTATATTGGCCCATAACTTTCTTCTTGTTTATCAAAACGACCATGGTGACAAGGACAAACGGCAAAACCACCCCGTTAACCACCTGCGAAATGACCATTACGTCTATCAGCTTTTTATCCGGGACGACAAGAATGATAGCGGCGCCGATAAAAATCTGGAAAGTGAAAAGCCAGTAAAACTGGGGCGCTTCGTTGAACCGTTTGGAGACGCCGCTTTCCCACCCGAAAATCTCGCAGACGGAAAAAGACGTAGAAAGCGGCAGTATCAACGCCGCCCCGACGCTCGCGACTAAAAGCCCGATACCGAATAACACAAAAGCATAATCTCCGGCCAGCGGCTGCAGCGCCCGCGCCGCCTGGTCCGCCGTTTCTATTTTAATCCCGGTTTTATGGAGTCCCGAACAAGTAATGATGATGAAAAATATTACCACCATTACGCTCAAACCCGAAGCAATCGTTTCCCAGCGGAAATATTTATAGTCCGAAATGCGGATGCCTTTTTCTACCACCGCCGACTGGTGATAAAACACCATCCACGGTGCCACGGTCGTCCCGATTAACGCCACAAAGAGCACAAAATAATCGTGCCGGAAACTGATATTGGAAAGGTTAAAAGTCTCCCTGCCGATTTCCTTCCAGTCCAAAGGTTCCATAAACCCGGCGATAATGTAGGAAGCGAAAAAGAGCGTCCCGATTAAAAAGAGTTTTTCCACTTTCCGGTAGTTTGCCTTTATCGCAAGCAGCCAGATTAAAACCGCGGTCAACGGAACGGAAATATATTTGCTTACGCCGAAAAGCTGCATGGCAGCGGCCACCCCGGCGAATTCGGCCACGGCATTCGCCATGCCGGCGAAAAACTTGCCGATAATCAGGTAGAAGGCGAAACGTATCCCGAAATTCTCCCTGATAAGGTCGGAAAGTCCCTTGCCGGTAACCGCGCCCATCCGGCCGCTCATTTCCTGATAGAGAACCAACAGGATGCATACAGGAATAATCATCCAAAGCATCTTTAAACCGAAGGTCGCCCCGCAAACCGAATATGTGGTAATGCCGCCGGCGTCATTGCCGAAATTACCGGTGATTATCCCGGGGCCGAGCAAGGAAAAGAATAAAATTATGCTCGCCCAAAAACCGGTCTTGGCGGTAATCGCCGGCTTGCCAAGGGAAGCATCCGCCGTGGGCGGGGCGGGTTTTGTTTCGCACTTTCCGTTGCTTTTTTGATCTGGCTGGTTCATATTATTTATATCTTTAAATTATGTTACTATTTAGCCTTAAGATTACGCCGTGTCAAGTTAAAGCATATATTTAATGGGAAAAATGAAATTTGTGCGATATTATTTTTGACTTTTCAGGATTATATGATAAATTATGGATTAATGAAGACCTTAAAAAAGACACTGGTTTTCACGCTTTTGACACTGCTTTTTGCCAGCGCCGGATTTATCTGGGGCGTAAGCGAATATTCCCTTAATAACGGCATCCCCACTCCGGTAGCGGTTAACGCCATCATGGTTTATCTGGGATTCCAAAGGGATAAAAACGCCCCGGTTGAAAAACCCGAGCCGCCGAAACCGCCCGAACCGGATAAGCCGCACAAGCCTCCGGAATCGCCCAAGCCGCCCAGTCCGCACCGGATGACCGTGGAAGCCGCCCAAAAGATTTTATCCGATGCCGAAGCGGATTATAAACTTTTGCGCTTTGAGTCCGCATCCGGCCAGCTTACTAAAGTCTTAAAAGGCGAGCCGACTCCGGAACTTACCCAGCAGGCTATCGAATTAAATAAAAAATGCATTGCCTTCAACCGCTTGATAAAGCCGATACGCCTGGAGGATATGACCGACCTTTCAGGCATGGTCAGGATGAAACTGAGCAGCGGGCAGGAAATCGTTGCCAGGCTTATCGAGGAAGGAAATTCTTCCGTCCGGGTGAATCATCAGGGAATGGAGAAGACATACCAGCTAAAGGAGATTTCAAGTTACACCAAGCTCTCGGCGGAAGATTATAAAAAATTGCTTAAAACCGAATACGAGAAAAAACTTATCCGCTTTGATAACCCGTCCGCTATGGATTATTACCGCCTGGCGATTTTTTGCTATAAAGGACAGCTATACGATGAATCCCTGAATATGCTGGAACTGGCATGGGAAAAAGATGAAGCAATCGCCGATTTGGTCAGCGGGGATAAGCCCGTTCCTCAAACGGATGACCCTAAGCCGCCGGAGCCGATTGACCTGTCCGGATTGGATGATAAAGAGCAAATTGCCCTGGCGCAGAAATATTATGCCGAGGGCAAGGACCACCTGGAAAACACCTTTAATAAAGGCCCTGATTTCGATGCGGAAAACGAGAAAGCGCGTAATGCTTTCAAAAAGTCGTTGGAAGTCTATCGAGAAATACGAAAAAACAAGCCCAATGACGATACGCTCGCTCTGCGCATAGAGGAGATTGAAAAATCGCTTATATTCATTAGGAAACAAACCAGGATAAAAAAACAATAAGCCGTTTGGTTGTAATTCCGGGAAAGACATGCCGTATTATATTTTATTTGCCTTGTTGAGCTGAACATCGCTGGGGAGATTGGCTTTGGCTTTTGCGGCGGAATAGAGCAGCATTTTTAGTTTCGCCTTGTTTGGCGCATCCAAATCGATAAATTTAATGCCTACTCCGTTTACCTGCAGTCCGGGCGCCTCGCGCACCCAGGCAACCGCGCCCCGGGCGGTGATTATTTCATCTTTTAAAAGCGGGGCGGTAATGTTTAAGGAAAGCTGTGAATTAACCTTAAATTTTTCCTTGCTGATAAATTGCACTCCGCCTTCGGAAATATCCAGGACGATGAATTTTACGGAAGGGCTTTTTAAAAGGCCCATAAGCCCTTCGGGCTTGTATTGTATTTTACAACCGGTGATAATATAGCGGATTTGGCCTCGTTCTTTCTTTTCTTTGTCTGCCATTCCTGCTCCTTATACTTAAGTACAATAAATAAAACTTAAATCAAAGTCAAGAGAAATTCAGGAATTAATGTCCACGCGGAAAGAGAGGACGTCCTTGGGCGCATTGGAATTACCGGCCATTTTTATTGTCTTATATCATCCCGGCATGGTATATTCCGCAATTAATGAGTACGAAATCATTACTGGCGGTTTTCGGGGCGGTTTTGCTGTGGAGTTTTGTGGCGACCTTCAGCTACGTGCTCGCGCACCTGCCGCCGTTTTTCCTGACCGGTGCGGCGCTTTTCCTGGGCGGAATATTCTCGCTTCCCAAAGCGCGCCTATGGACATGGGACCGGCATTTTATCCTGGCAGGGGTAATCGCCCTTTTTTCCTACCACTTTATTTTATTTATCGCCATGCGGACGGCCACTCCGGTTGAATGCAATATCATTAACTATCTCTGGCCGCTTTTTCTGGTGCTCCTGGCGCCGCTTTTTGACAGTACTCTTCGCTGGAGTTTCTCTCATCTGGCAGGCGGACTGCTCGGCTTTGCCGGCGCGTTTATTGCCATATACAATCAATCCGTTAAAATATTATTCTCGTTCCATTACGGATATCTCCTTGCTTTTGGTGCGGCAATAATCTGGCCTGTCTATTCACTTCACCTCAAGCGCTTTCCAAAGGTTTCTTCATGGACAATGGGGCTGGTTTGCCTGGTTACCGGCCTTATTTCGCTGGGCGTTTCGTTTGCCTTTGGCGAGTCAATAGAAATATGCCGGAGGGATGTTTTATATCTTGTCATATTCGGGTTAGGTCCACTGGGATTTTCATTTGCCCTCTGGGACTATGCCCTGAAGAACGCCGACCCGCGCAAAATAGGGACGCTTTCTTATCTCACGCCGATATTAAGTACTCTTTGGCTTACCTTGGCGTCGGGCAGTGAGTTGAGTATAAGTCTTGTCTTAGCCCTGTCCTTGGTGGTAGCTGGAGCAGTCTTGGGAAGAAGGTAATAGCCACCAAGTATAAAACAGCTGATTAGTGATTCGTTAATTAGCAGTAACCGATATCCAAATAAAAAAGTCAAGCGCGCCCCGTCATTTTCCGGGCCGCCCAATCCATAAAAAAAGCAGGGGCGCCCCGACGTTCGTCGGGACGTTCCCTGCCTTTTAGTAGTAAACTGCCCCGCTTTCTGGCGGGATCAATTCATCCGTGGATTAATAACGGTCTCTGCGATTTCCGCCGCCGCCGCCGCCGTATCCGCCGCCACCGCCCCTGTTGTCCCAAGGAACCATCGGCTTGGCTTCGTTAACGGTCAGGCTGCGACCGTCAAGTTCCTTGCCGTTAAACAGTTCAATTGCCTTTGCAGCTTCTTCGTTTGTGGTCATTTCCACAAAACCGAAGCCCTTGGAACGCCCGCTGTCCCGGTCCATTATGATCTTCACGGTTTCCACGGCGCCTGCTTGTGCAAACGTCTGCTTCAGGGTTTCCTCAGTGGTGTCGTAGGACAATCCGCCTACATACAGTTTCTTACCCATACTCTCCCTTTCTTACTGCCCTTAAATAATTTATTATCGCCTCGTTTAGCGTTTATTTCCAGATTTCTCGGAAGTTCAACTCGCAGGACGATTTTGTTGCATAGTGCGGTTAGGGCATATCCGCTTCTAAAACATTGCTTCTCATTATATCGTCTTTCGCCAATAATGTCAACACTTTTTTGTGTTTTTAGCAAAGAAAATATTCCTGGCTGGCAAAAGATAATTTCCCTCCGTTTTGTTGACGGGCTGCGGAAACCAAGAAGTCGCCGGAGCATTAATATTTTATTGACTGGAAAATATTTAAATCTATAATATACGATGATGAAAATAACTGAATCCACCGAACCGGTTCATGATAAATGCAGGCGTGCTATAACTACTCTTGCCGTTATCGGGGTCGGTCACCTTGGTAGGCACCACGCGCGGATATGCAGTTCACTGGCTGGCGCCCAACTTAAAGCCTTGGTTGACACAAACCCGAAAACCGCCCAGGAAAAAGGCGACGAGTACAACGTGCCTTATCACACGGATTATCGTAAGCTCTTAGGGAAAGTTTCCGCGGTGGTCATCGCCACACCGACAAGCACACACTATAAAATAGCCCGTGATTTTATCGTGTGCGGAACCGTAGGTGTCTTTATTGAAAAGCCGATTACCACAACAATCACCCAGGCGAAAAGCCTGATTAAGCTTGCCAGAAAACACCGCGTAAAACTGCAAGTGGGGCATATAGAAAGGTTTAATCCGGCATTGAAAGCGGTCCGCGCGGATATTAAATTTCCGCTCTTTATAGAAAGCCACCGTCTATCCCCGCTTTCTTTCCGCTCGTTGGATATTGATGTGGTGCGCGATTTGATGATACATGATATTGATATCGTTTGCTCTTTAAACAACCAAAAACCGGCCAAGGTATTCGCGACCGGCGTCCCGGTTTTTTCCAGGAAGGTTGATATCGCCAATGCCCGTTTGGTTTTCCCGAACGGCTGCGTGGCAAACCTGACGGCTTCGCGCGTTTCCGATAAATCCATGCGCAAGATGCGGATATTTTCCAGGGATACTTACGCTTCAATCGACTTCGCTTCCAAAAGTGCCCAAGTCTACCGCAAGTCGCCTGATGCGCCCAGTCCTAAAAAAATACTTCAAAATATTGACTTGAGCGCAACAAAGGATTATCAATCTTTAATGCTCCAGAAGTTCCTGGAGATAAAGAATCCGGTGATCGAAAAAACGGACCAGATAGAAAGCGAACTTGGGGCGTTTATCGGGTCCGTCCAAAAAGGAGACCCGGTCGCCGTC
>JAGVQN010000077.1 GCA_020051675.1 Candidatus Brocadiia bacterium | reverse complement strand
TTACCCATGGTTAACTCTCCTTTCTGCCCCTTTTAGGGGTCTGAAGAGTCAACCTATTTCCCTATATGGCGTGTCCTAAATGGTCGTGAGTAGGATAAAGATGGAAAATTCAGGGACTACCGCCAACGCCGCCGGGCACAGATAATATTGTTTTCTCTACGGGGTTGGACTGCCCGTAAGATCGCCCGGGAACTTCATTGTAGCGAACAAACTGTCTGGAAATGGCGTAAAATATATCGCCAAAAAGGGCTTGAAGGACTAAAAGGCACGTATCGTTCTGATAAATTATAATGAAGATTAACCCTCCCCCTTACGGGGACTCCCTGTAATTGGTTACCCCAGAACAAAGTAGAGCGGGGCAAGGTAGCGACGTGGCTTTTATTTATTGACGCTGGGATAAAAAATCGTATCCTATAGGGAGTTTGAAAGAATTGTCCCGACCCCGCAACGCGGGATCGGGACGCCCGATTAATATAGATTTATTGTAGGGGCGGATTGAGCGGATTAAACTGATAATTACATCTGCTAAATCAGCTAAATCTGTGTACATCTCTGAATTATGGCTACGGGCAAATTTATTGTTATAGACGGTCCGGACGGCTGCGGGAAATCCACCCAGGCGAAGTTACTCGCCGAATACTTTAAAAGGAAACACCTTAAGGTGCTGAACCTTCGTGAGCCGGGCGGCACGCCGATAAGCGAAAAGATACGCCGTATCCTGCTCGACCCTGCCAACAGCCGTATGACCGTGCCCACTGAACTCTTCCTCTACATGGCAAGTCGCGCCCAGCTGGTTGATGAAGTAATCAAACCGGCGCTGGCTAAAGGGAAAATCATCATCTGCGGAAGGTTTCTTTCCTCAACAATCGTCTACCAGGGGATTGCCGGCAATATCGGCAAGAAACTGGTGGAAGATATGGGCAAGATTGCCACGCATAATATTATACCCGACCTCACTATCATCCTTGATATCAAGCCGGAAGACGGCTTGCGGCGTAAAAAGACACGGCCGGACAGGATGGAGAAAAAAGAGCTTGCTTTCCATCGCAAAGTCAGGAAAGGGTTCCTCAAACTGGCAATGGAAAACCCGTCCAAATACAAAGTTATCCCGTCATTTGGCTCGATAGAATCCATCCAGGGAAAAATCAGGGCGCTTGTTGAACGGATAATTTAGAGCGTCTAACTAAAAGACCGATATAATTTGACTTTTGGTGAAATATTGGTAAAATCACTCTCAGGAATAATAAAATGGTAAAGAGAAACGATAATCTTTTCTCCGAATTTGAGATGGCGCTTTACGAGGCGGCTATCCGCTCCAATCCCAATAACGAGGAAGCCCTGCGCGCCCTGGGATACCTCTATACCAAAAAGAGAAACCATACCAAAGCGCTGACCATAGACCGTAAACTCTGTTTCCTGCGACCCGATGATTCGGTCGTCCATTATAACCTCGCCTGCAGCCTTTCCAATTTAGGGAAAATCGAGGATTCGCTCGAAGCCCTGGAGATGGCGATACTTTTGGGCTATAGCGATGTCCGGCATATGGAAAAAGACCCGGATCTGGATAATATCCGCAATGAACCGCGCTACCAAGAAATAGTGGAAAAGATGAAGGGCAAGTCAAAAGCATAACGTTTCTTGCAGTACACTGATTTAGCGGATAAAACTGATTTTTCCTGATTATACTATCTGCTTAATCGGCTTAATCCGCACCCCTACGGGTACTCCCTGTTATTCGGGTGTCCCCGAAGCAAAGCGGAGCGGGGTGTACGAAATTATGCCTTTATCCGCGTTTACCTGTATATAGTGGCCGCGGCGACTGATTATATTTTATTCTTGTAGCAGCATGCCGAGAGATTTCGTGCGGATTAATCCAAATTTTCTGGCAACAAAAACCCGGTAATGGTTTAATAAAATAAATAATTGAGCCGGCCGAGGCGTGAATTGCCGGGCCGCAGGAGACAATCAATGTACCTTTCCAGAGCAAACAGAATCCTTTGCCTGTTTGCTTTAGCAATCGGGATACCCGTCTTAATCACGGCGTTTTTTGTCCGTGAAACTGCTGCCGCCATTGCCATAATAGTCGTGGATTTATTCCTGCTGGTTCCCGGCTCGTTTTATTTCTTTTACATATTCTCCGAGGCCGGCAAGAAAGCATACCAACGCAATATCCTCCGGGATGATTTAAAGTTTGAAATGCTCATGGAAGAGAAAGGCATCCAGTTTTTCGTGGCGATTTTCCCTGACCAGATTACGCCGCCGTCTTACACGCTGATTGCCGTTTTCCTGCAAAACTGCCACAGCAAACCGCGTAATGTTTCTTTCCGTATTCAACGCAATCCATTAAGAACATCCCTGGATGATTACTATATTAAGCTGCGCGGCGGCGAGGCGGGCGTTTTAATCGCCGTTGCCATGGCGGAAAAGAATCTACGGCCGGGTGATTATCAGCTGCGTTTTAAATTAAGAGCTAAAGCCCCTTTCGGAACAGGCAAGCGCGTCATAAAGCAGGACGGCTCACGCAACAGAGTGTTAAGAACCACCGCCTTTTTCACGGTGTCCGGAGCTCCTGCCGGGGAATCCGCCGCTAATGAACACTTCAAGGATAAAAACGGTTTTATAAGCATTTTTCATCCGGAATCCGGCGTAACCGCGCCTCTTTTGGAGAAAATCGATTTCCTTAATTAAACTTCGGATGCTAAACAGGCAGGATTGAATAGGTTTCGTTCAGGATTACCAGCAGATTATGCAGGAAATGCGCGATCATCGGGGGATAAATGCTTTTTGACCAATTGCGCAGCCATCCAAGATACATCCCCAATAGGAATAAATGAACAAAAGAAACCGTCGAAAAGTGAAGGATGGCAAAAGCGGCCGAGGTCACGATTAATGCCTCGGTATTACCGGTAAATTTCCTGAGATTTGTCTGGATAATGCCCCTGAATGCCATTTCCTCTATAACCGCCGGCTGTAAGCATATGCTAATCAACACCGCCAAAAATCCATAGCCGGCTTCGTAATATTCGCCCGTATAAGCATAATCTTCCAGCTTGAAATAATGAGTAAGCGCGTAAACGATAAAATGCACAACGGCATAAATAGGCACGGAGGCGACCAGGGGCACCAAATATTTGCCCCATCCGCAGAACAATTTGCGCAATGAATATAATTCGATTATCTTCCCGGAAAACGCAAAGAGCCATAATATCACCGCGGCGCTGTCGATCGCTTCCATGAAGAACCCGACGAGCACCTGCTTATCGGTTGCCTGGTAAATCCAGGAGCCGATTACATTGGTCGCGACCAAAATGACAAACAGAATGATTATATTTTTTAAAAGGCTGATATCCCTGTCGATTTTCAGCCTGATTTGAAGCGGTGACGGTTGCTTTTTTTTGGGAGAAGGCGGTTTTCCGGATTCCAGTCCGCAATGGGCGCAGAATTTATCCTGGGGGGCCAATGCCAGGCGGCAATTCAGGCAAATATTCAAAGGCGAAACCGGTTCCTGCGATTCACGACTGTTAACCGGATCGTTTTCATCCATTTTTTAAATATCCGCTTCGGTCAGTTTTTTATATTTGTAAGCGGAAGAAACCGAATTTATAAGCGCGATAATGATGATTATTTTTATAAGCAACCCTTTAACCAATTCAGCCGGGTCAACGGCGGCGCTTATACCCAAGGTTGCCAGAAAGAGCAAAAGCGCGGTCAGGCTTGCCGGAAAAGGCTTAGTTTTTGCCCAAAACCATAAGCCGATGTATACTAAAGCAAGAAATAACTGCGCACCGACGAATAAAATCATTATTTGGTTTGCCTTGGCGGTATCGATAACATAACCCTGATTGCTTAAACTTTTGATTTCGCTTTGCAGCATAAAATAAACTATGGGAGCTCCGATTAAAAACAATATTGCCAGGACCAATATCACGGTCCGCCCGGATTTAACCTTGCCCTTATGTACTTGCTTGGATACTTTCATCCCGATTACGGCAGCCTTATTCCTTTTTTCCTCTAAGGTTAAAACCAGTTTGGTGCCGCAGCCGGTGCAAAAGGTTTCATCAGGCTTTATTTCATTTCCGCATTTAGGGCAGGCCGTTAGTTGTGTCATATTTTTATCCTCCAACTATTTTGGTAATCAGTATAACAACAGGGAACATTGTGTCAAGAGATTTATTATTAAATACATGTTTGGGTTATAAATAAATTTCAAGGGAAGCGGGCTTAATCCGCACCCTACGGGTACTCCCTGTTATTCGGGTGTCCCCGAAGCAAAGCGGAGCGGGGTGTACGAAATTATGCCTTTATCCGCATCGACACGGATATAGGTGCCGGTGGGGATTTGTGAGATAAACTTCGGGCTTAGGTCAGAGACAAAGGGAATCTTCGAGAGTATTGCGCCTTCGGTAAGATTATAGTCAGGCGCTTTTATCGTTACCAAGGCTGCCGGGGCAACCTTTTTCTTGACCAGTGTCATCAAGACCACACAGCCCCCTGAAGAGCCCTTAGATTCCTTGAAAACCAGTATCTTTCCTTTAAGCGTCTTACCTTTGTTGGGATTGGACGGCGCGATAATCTCGCCGGTCTCCAAATCCACATCGCCCAGGAAGGAAAAACTCTCCGGGCAGATAAGCGCTTCGCCGGAGGCAATGCCGCGGACTATTTTCCTGACTTTATATTTCTTTCCCGACGCTGGCGGTCGGGACGTTCGCCCCCTCAGCTTATTAGCTTCGGGTATTTCGCTCCGCATATTCATCAGTGTCCTTTGCGCCTCTGCAGTGAATCGTATCTCCCTTTCAAAGCGCTTTGTATACATCTATCCGTATCGGCCAGGGCGGTATTGCATCCAATCAGGTCTTTGACATAACGCACCATCTTGACGCTATCCGTGACCATATTCCTGACATTCGGCACCGCCAAGCCGTATTCACGGCAGGTCGATTGCCGCATATGGCTTTCCACCGGGCAGGTATCCGCCACCACCTTCGCCCCGGCAGATTCTATTGTCCTGACATAGCCGGAATATTCGGCCTGTTTACGGGTCATCCTATTCGTGCATATCCAGAACCTGATATCTTTCCTGACGCGCCTGCCTTCCAGTTTACGGGCGACGTATTCTATCTGCGCCAGGTTATAATGGGGACATCCGAGAGTAACGAAATCAATATCCGCGCCCGGCTCAATATTATTCACCTGTTGATAAACATCATCCAAATCCTTCTCCCTGATTTCATAGGCGTTTTTGGGAACATTACCGTTCTTAAAAGCTTCTTTCACGGTCCGCGCTTCCGGGGTAACACTGGGGATATGGAAGAGTGTTACCGAGCCGGAGGTCGCCAGCGCCGCACCTAATCCGATCATAAAATCGCTTCTCGGCAATATTGGAGTTTGGGATTTGGTCATTGGTAATTGCACCACCGGTACCTCGCTCCCGACAATTTTCCCGATGATAAATCCGAGGGCGCACCAGGCATCGTATGTTCGCAATCGTTCAGGAGGAATCATCACCTTAAATAAATGC
The DNA here is from genome assembly GCA_020051675.1 of Candidatus Brocadiia bacterium. GTDB lineage: Bacteria > Planctomycetota > MHYJ01 > JACQXL01 > JACQZI01 > JACQZI01. The sequence continues at coordinate 6,594 of JAGVQN010000077.1, read as the reverse complement.
GTGCCATAGCGGTTTTCGGGCAGTAGATAGCCCATTAACGGATATTTTCCGGTCACCGCGGAGAAACGGGTAAAGAGCCCGCCGCGGTTGGTCCGCGCGCCCAAGACTGAATTAAAATAAATAATCGCGCTGCTTTCAACCGACGCAATATAACTGCCGAAAGGCGGGACGAATCCCAATAATTGCGGGGTGCAGGTATAGGTTTCCAGAATTCCCATGGAGCGGTGCGCCGGCTCAACCTCGGCCTGGAGCCGCGCGAGCTTCGCTGGGATGCCGGTAATAGACGGCTTTTCCAAATCCGCGCAGAGCGTGGAGGTGGTGGTCGGCACACAAACCTTGGCACCCCTTTTGGCGTAGCGGACCAAGTCCTCGATATCGCCGTAATAGATGCCCATCTCTGCCGGGTAATGGCAATAGGAGATATCGACTAAGCGCGGTGCGTTGAAGGCCTCTCCGAACTGGATGATGTAATCCATCGCCTCGGCAATGACCCTGCCTTCGGCGCCGTTACGCATCCTCTTTTCCGAATCAGTTAGCTTCATAAAATTCAGTAAGCTGATTAAGCAGATTCAGCGGATTATTTAATCAGTTAAATCAGCCCCCTACGAGGACTCCCTATTAATCGGGTGTCCCCGAAATGAAATGGAGCGGGGCTAAATCCGCTTACAAAAACTCACGGCTTAATCTCCGACCCTAACGCTTTTTCCGGCACGATATCCACAATAAGAGCGCTGGGGTATTCTTTTGTATGATAAACCACCTGATGGGCAATGCGTGGTTTCGTTTCATCCGCCTGGTCGGTATCGGTATTCAAATGTGGAGAGAATTTAGGGACGGCACTCGAGGATATTTCCAGCCGTATCTGATGTCCTTTAAGGAAGCGCATCCCGGTCGCCCACATATCAACAATCACTTTATAGACCTTGCCGGCTGAGAGCCACTCGGGCTTTTCCAGGGAGTTCCTGAATTCTGTGCGCTGGATGCCGTCAGAGAGTTGAATCGCCTTGCCATTGGGCCAGACATCCACGAGCTTCCCGGTGAAATCCGTGCCCGGCGCGTCCGTAGAAATATAAAGCTCGGCAAACACCCGGCCGCAGATAATCACATCCTTTTTAAGCGGAAGGGTGGAATAGACCAGGACATCCATCCGTCGCTCAATCGCCTGCTGGTCGGAGGCTTCGCCCAGCTGAAGACTTATCGGGTCGGTGACATACGGAACCGGGTCTTTGGGGTCGTAGGTATATCTATCCGTCTTTTCGGGCGCGGAAGGTTTTTTCTCGCTCATCACCCCATCGCCAAGCAATGAATTGGCGTTGCCGTTGCTGTGTAAATAGAATCGGGTGGTCGCGGCTTTGGGAATGGGCCAGTCGGAAACGCCATGCCATTTATTTTCCCCCATGATAAAGATGCGGCACCGCGGTTCAACTCCCCCGGCGTGTTTCTCCCCTGCCAGGTGGCGGGCGAAGAATTTGAGGATGATGGAATTCATATCTATCAGCGCCTTGGGACCGAAATCTATTTCGCCGACTTTGCTCGTGACATTTAATTTATGCGCCCAGCAGCCGATAATCAGCTTTTGCGCATCGCGTGCCTTGGGGCTGCCGGCGTTTAAGCGCATGCCCGGGAAATTCTTATAGGTGGAAATGCCGTCGTCATCATACCAGCCGCAGATGTGCATGACCGGAATTTTGACGCGGTTCCATTGGTGCATATAAGAGACCTCTTTCCACCATTTATCGAAGGTCGGGTGGTCCATCCAGTTTTGCCAGGTCTTGCTTTGCATTCCGACCGCTTCATCAAGTTTGCGCAGAGGCAGGTACGTATAAAATTTATTCCAGTTGATATTGGCAAGGTTCTGGTTGGTCTTGCCGAAGACCATAAGCCCCCAGACAATCATATTCCAGAAGAAGGCGCCGTTCTGGTAAGGGACATTGATAACCGGGTCAGGGAGCGGCACCAAAGGAACGATGGCTTTAAGGCTGCGGTGTCCGTCCGGCGCGGCAATCCAGGAGCAGTAGCCTTTGTAACTGCCGCCCATCATGCCGATATTGCCGTTTGAGAAATCCTGTTTGGCCAGCCAGGCGATGGTATCAAAGGCGTCCTTTTTCTCAGAGCGGAATGGTTCCCATTCGCCTTCGCTGTCGTGCCGTCCGCGGCAATCCTGGAAGGCGTAGGCAAACCCGCGCTGGGCGAACCAGACTTTTGCGGCCAGGCGCAGGGAATCGTGATTACCGTAAGGCGTCCTGCTTAGGATGACCGGGAAAGGGCCTTTGCCCTTGGGAAGGTATAGGTCGGTTGAAAGCCTGACTCCATCGCGCATTCTGATTTTAACATCGATACGCTGTTCTACCTCGTATTTCTTGGTTAAGCTTGTTATCATAAATTCACTTTCTAATTTTCACCACAGAGAACTCAGAGAATAATTCCTAAATATTTAATGCAACTCTGTGCCTCTGTGGTTATCCTAAAACATGTTTAATCACCCTCAGCCAATTCCCGCCCAGTATTTTCCGGATTTCGTCCTTATGGAATCCTCGTTTAACCAATTCAATCGTTATATTAGGGAGTTTGGCGGCATCTTCTAAACCCTTGGTCACACCGCTATAACCGTCGAAATCCGAGCCCAAACCGACGTAATCCGCCCCGAACTTTTCCGCGATATAGGCAATGTGGTCGACGACATCAGGCACGCGGCAGACCATCTTCCGCCGGGCGATTTCCTGAAAGGTCAGATTTCCCCCGATAATAAATTCCGGGAGATACATAATCCCGACAACTCCTTTGCGGCGGGCGATTTCTTTTATCTGGTCATCATCTATATTACGCGGGATATCGCGCAGTTTCCTTACGCCGGTATGCGAGGAAATTATCGGGCCCGCGGCAATTTTTACCGCATCCCTGAATCCGGGTTTCGCCAGATGGGCAATATCCAGTATCATCCCCAGACGGTTCACTTCCTTAATCACCTGCTTGCCGAAGGCGGTTAGTCCGCAAGGGTTATCGACACGCACGCCGTCAGCCAGTTCATTGGCGTGGTTCTGGGTGAGGCTGATTGACCTCACACCCAGGTAATAAAACATCTCTAAGAGACGCAAACTTTTATCCAGGCATGTCCCGCTTTCGATATCTATTAAGAAACCTTTTTTACCTTTGGCGAGCTCTTTAAAATCTTTGGAGGAGCGGATGAAAACAATTTTGCCTTTGCTATCGTTAACCGCTTTTCTCATGGCGGTAAGCATTTTCAGGGCGTAAAGCGTCGCGTCCGCCGATTGGTAAGAAGGTGGAGTATAGATTGCCATGAACTGGAGGTCAACGCCGCCTTTGAGCATACGCGGGAAATCCATATGCTGCCAGTTATTATGCGGATGCTTTTTTTCTCCCCAGCGCTGAGCGCGCGGGCCGGGCTTAAGGAAATCGCCGTTGCATGACAGGATATTGCCAAAGGTATCGGCGTGGCCGTCGACAATGATTGATTGGCGGTGCAGTTTAAGTATTTCGGCGCGCGTCAACATTATTTTATTCCGCCTTTATTTGCTTAATCGCATCCGGAATAAAGACCTTATCGCCTTCCTTGATGTTATTCTTCTTGAACCATCCCTGGTTCATTTCCAGGGCATATTTAACCGCCTGCCTTGACCAGATGATATCCTCGCTTTTCGGCGCCATATCAGCTATCTGGGTAATGGTGCCATCCTCTTTTATAAAGGCGATGGTTAAAGGAATCAATGTATCTTTCATCCAAAAGCGGACAGGCGTTTCTTCCGGATACAGGAAAATCATGCCGCTGTTTTCAGGGAGGCTTTTCCTGTGCATCAATCCCAGAGCCTTTTCATCCGAGGTGGCGGCAATTTCCACATTAATCGCCTTACCGTTGATGACCAGTCCATCTTTTGAGACATCTTTTCCCTGACAGGCAGCAGGCAGAATCACCAATGTAAAGATTAAAACTAAAATATAAAAATGTTTCATGTCAATTAATCAGCACAAGGCTGTACCAGTTCGCCTGCTCTGATTTATCCTTAAGTGTTTTAATGGGCAGCCCCTGTTTACGGGCGGTGGCAAAAACATCGATTCCGACCGCCTGCATGGCGGGCCGGGCTTTTTTCGGGGCGCGGCATGGCTTCGGGTAACGGCAATCTTTGCATATCGTGCAATCGGAAAAGCTGAAGGCAAAGTAATTGCCGTCTACATAAGCCTGTTGCTCTATTTTATAGGAAATCGCCTGGGAAAGATGCTTGCTATCAGTATGTATAAGCAGGGCCTTTTTATAATGCTTGATAACCTCGGCGAATTCCCAGGTTGTTATGGCGCCGGGGGCGGATGGGCAGGTCCAGTTATGTCCCCAGCCCGTGCAGCCAAACCGGCATTTGAGCATAGTGCGCGGGTCGAGCACGACCTCGCGTGAGTTGATAAGCACGGCATGCACAGCGCCTTTTTTCTTAGCTAGCAAAACGTATTGCTTTAAATCCATAGAACGGATAATAACACATAAAAAGGGACAAGTAAATAAATTAAAGTCTGTATAATAGCATTTGACGGCGGAAAGCGCCCTGCCCTTAAAGTTATATAATAATTTTCTTGCTTATGCGCCCGATATATTATTAAATTGTCTTTTTCGTATTTTAATCAAACCCGCCTGCTTAGAGTTACCCCGCCTTGCGGGGCAAACTACGGCGGATACGGAGGTAAAAGATGTTTAATTCTATGCTATTTTTAGCCCAGGACGCGGCTCCGAGCGGCTCTTCCGCATTAATCAGCATGCTACTGCCTTTTGCCCTGCTTTTCGGTTTGATGTACCTGATGCTCATACGCCCGCAGAATAAAAAGGAAAAGGAACGCCGGAATATGATTAACAACCTCCAGAAAAACGACCATGTTATCACCAGCGGAGGGATGTTCGGAATCGTTTCTAATATCAAGGATGATGAAATTACTTTAAAGGTGGATGAGGATTCCAACGTAAAAATACGCGTCTCCAAAAACGCCATTGTCGGCGTGATAAAAAAAGCTAATTCTTAATATTTCGCTATAAAGGAATAATTATTTATGAAAGAAACTCTTAAATGGCAATTGCTCCTGATTATTATCATCACCGCCATTGCCGGTTATTTCGCTTATCCATCAAGCGATAAAATGTTCTTTAAAGACGGCGAATGGCTCGAAGGCCGTAAAATCCAGCTGGGATTGGATTTACAAGGCGGAAGCGAACTGATTCTCGGCTTCCAGCACCAGGAAACGATGAGTCCGGAAAGCATAAAATCCGGGGTCGATTCCGCCCGCAATACCATCGAACGCCGTATCAACAGCCTCGGATTAAAAGAACCGCGCATCCAGCCTTACGGCAACCAGCTTTTGGTTCAGCTGCCCGGAGTTGACCCAAGCGAAGTAGACAATATTAAAAAACTTCTTATCACCACCGGCAAGCTGGAATTCAAGCTGGTGGCAAAACAATCCGTTATAGATGTATATGAAAAACTCCACCCAAAAGCCCCTGCCGGCTTCCAGTGGTATGACGAAACGCCTGTAAAGGATAAACCGACTGAACATATCCTGCTTGAAGAAAAAACCATCATCAGCGGGGAAAATGTCGTTGATGCCGGATACAAAATGGTCGACCCGATGGAAGGAATCGTGGTAACCTTAAAACTGGACAACGTCGGTGCCCATATTTTTGAGGATATCACCGGCAAGCATCATGAAAAGACTTCCGACCCGAGAAAGCTGGCAATTTTACTGGATGGCACGGTAGTTTCCGCCCCGAGCATCAAGAGCAAGATAACCGGCGGAGAAGCCATCATTACCGGCGGAGGAAAACACGGATTTCCTGAAGCAGAGGCGCGCAATTTATCCATGATACTGCGTTCGGGAAGCCTGCCCGGCAAACTGGAAGTCAAGAGCGAAAACACCTTGGGCCCGTCTCTCGGCGCGGACGCGATTAACCGCAGCATTACCTCTTTTACCCTGGCCATCATCGTGGTGGCCTTATTCATGATTGTTTATTACCATCTGGCAGGAGTGATTTCCGTCATCGCGCTTTTAATAAACGCTATCCTGCTTTTGGGCATACTTTCGTTTTTCTCGGCAACCCTGACACTCCCCGGCATCGCGGGCATCGTTTTAACCATGGGTATGGCGGTCGACTCCAATATCATATTTTATGAAAGAATCCGGGAAGAGCAGGAAAAGGGCAGATCCACCATCCAATCGTTTGAAGGCGGATTCGGTAAAGCGCTGGTAACGGTCATAGACGCCAACCTGACAACCCTGGTGGCCGGATTGGTTTTGTGGTATTTCGGGACAGGCCCGATACGCGGATTCGCGGTCACCCTTTCAGCCGGTATCGTCACCACTCTTTTCAGCGGATATTTCGCCACCAAACTGATGGTCCAGTTTGCTATCGAAAGCGGAATCGCCAAGAAAATCACCATGTTAAAGATACTGACCAAGCCGAATATCAACTTCATGAAAATCAGCCATTATTTCATCAAGTTTTCGGTTATTTGCATTTTGCTGGGAATGTTTGCTTTTTATATGAGGGGAATAAAAAGCAACACCGCTTACGGGGTGGATTTCACGGGTGGAACGGTTTTGAAC
>JAGVQN010000006.1 GCA_020051675.1 Candidatus Brocadiia bacterium | reverse complement strand
GATATGTCTTATTAATCGGCTTTACATATCTTATGAAGCAGTGAGTATCAGGATGAGGGGTGGCAGGTATCCCCCCCCTCTATCCAAGGCGTTGTTTAGTAATGGGTTGGAAAAGCCCATCCTACGCTGTTCCCAAGCTACGGAGTGGCGAAGGACAGCGAAAATCATGATTTCACTCGCTGAATTCGCCCCCCGATGTAACATCGGGAGACTCCCCGCTCCTACCATCCCGTCTTGCGGGACGTGTTTCGGGGGCACCCGAATATTGCGGAACGTATCTCGTCCCGCAAAGCGGGACGGGACGGTTGATTAATTAAATATGGTAGAACCGGGTAGGGGCGGGCTGGGTTCTGCAAAAGTTACCCCGCCTTGCGGGGTTACAATGAGGTTCCGTGGGCGGCCCCGGCATTCGCCGGGACGCCCATATCTTATATTATTCTGGTAGAGGCGGGTTGGTGGATTTTATTTGGCTGAATATATCATTTTCTTGATATAACACATTGACTATATTATAATCCGCAGGTATGCATATAGTTTTCGCGGGAACCGCGCCCTTTGCCGTGCCGATTCTGGAAAAGCTGATTGCCTCCAAACAGCACGTGATGCTCGGCGTGGTCACCCAGCCTGACCGCTGCCAGGGACGCGGACTGAATATTATCCCTTCCCCGGTAAAAAGATTAATCTCAAAATACCATTATCACATTTACCAGCCGGAAAATATAAACGACGCCTCTTTCGCAAGCATTTTACGGAAACTTAATCCGGAAGCGGTTATCCTGGCGGCTTACGGGCAGAAGGTCTCCAACACGCTCTTGAATATTCCGTCCAAGGGCTGGATTAATATACACCCGTCGCTCCTTCCCAAATACCGGGGCGCCGCGCCGGTTGCCCACGCCGTTTTAAACAGCGAAACTTTGACCGGAGTGACCATCATGCAAATGGTTGCCAAAATGGACGCCGGCCCGATAATGGCCCAGCAATCGCTCATGGTAAAACCGGAAGAAACAACCGCCGAACTCGAACAGCGGCTGGCCGGGCTAGGCGGCGAACTACTGCTCGATACGCTGGCGAAACTGGAAAGGGGCGAAATAGAAACCAAGTCGCAGTTTGAAGAAGGGGTAACACTCGCTCCGTGCATGTCAAAAAAAGACGGGCTGATTAACTGGACTCAACCCGCCTTTGCCGTTTATAACCACATCCGCGCCATGCAGCCCTGGCCCGGCGCGTATACATTTTACCTGCGGCCCGAGCACCCCCTGCGGGGACTCCCTATGACCGGGACGAAGGAGCGGGGTAAATCCATCCAGGTAAACCTTATCCGTGCCAGCCTGGGACTGAAAGAAAACCCGAATGAACCGCCCGGCACGATTATCGCCGCCACCAAGGCGCGGCTACTGGTCGCCACCACGGACGGCGCCATCCATATCGAAGAGCTTAAGCCGGCCGGAAAATCCGCCATGTCCGCCTCTGACTTCATCAACGGCTACCGCGTCAAGAAAGGAGATGCCTTTGGGAATCACTGACCCTTTGTTCATCGGATTAAACAAACTGCGCCTGGGCAAGCTGAAGAAAAAGAAAGTCGCCCCGGAAAAGCTCCTGATTCTTTTTTCCCACTGCCTGCAGAATTCGGAATGCCCGCAGAAAATCGTGGTGAGCCTGTCTAATTGCAAACGATGCGGCAAATGCACGGTTAAAAATATCCTTGAGCTGGGTGAAAAATACAAGGTCAGCTGTGTCGTGGCGAGCGGCGGCGGGATGGCCCTGGAAAAAGTAAAGGCTTCCGGCGCCCGGGTGATTATTGCCGTTGCCTGCGAAAAGGAGCTGACGCTCGGCATCAAGGGCGTATTTCCCAGGCCGGTCGTTCCCATCACCAACAAGCGCCCCAAAGGGCCGTGCAAAGATTGCGAAGTGGACACGGAAAAAATAGAGCAGGCGTTAAAATCGATTTGCCTCATGCCGGGCATCTCTAAAGGCGAATAATATGAAAGCAGAAGAACCCGCATTACAGGAGAAACGCTTTACCTTAACCGAGCACCTGCGGGAACTGCGCCGCCGTCTTATTTATTTTGTCGGATTCCTGGCCGGGGTTGTCGCGCTTTCTTTTATCTTTGAGGAAGAAATCATGCGCATCATCAGGGCGCCGCACGAAAACGCGATGAAAGCGCTTTCACTGGAGGCGCATCTTATCGCCCTGGACTATTCGGAAAAATTCATGGCCTATTTCAAGCTTAATCTTATCGCCAGCTTGATTGTCGCGGCCCCGTTCGGCTTATGGCAGGCATGGGAATTTATCGGCGCCGGGCTTCGCCCGCGTGAGAAAAAAGCCATCCTGCTTTATTTTCCGCTTTCATTAATACTCTTTGCCGCGGGCGTCTTTTTCGGATATTTTTACCTGATTCCGATCGCCCTCCGATTCCTGGCGATGTACGGCGATACCGAAAGCATAAAACTCTTTATCAGCCTTACGAACTATTTATCCCTGTTCCTGATGCTTACTCTCGCGCTCGGATTGAGCTTTGAGCTGCCTTTGGTAATGCTTTTCTTTTCGGCCATCGGATTGGTTTCGGCCGGGTTTTATTTATCCAAATGGAGACTCGCGATTCTTTTAATATTCATTTTATCGGCGGTTATCACGCCGACCGGCGACCCGCTGACCATGACGGTTCTTGCTTTGCCTCTGATTGGATTATACGGGTTAGGGATATTGCTCTCCCGGCTGGCCCAAAAACCCGCTGCCGCAAAGTAATGCCAAACAGCGAAAAACCAGATTTATTTGACATCCAATCGATATTCTTCTACATTCTATAACCTATCAGAGACAGATAATTTTTATGTCCCGATAAACATCGGGACGAAAGGAGCGCACTATGGCGGATGATAAAGGCTATTGCGT
>JAGVQN010000074.1 GCA_020051675.1 Candidatus Brocadiia bacterium | reverse complement strand
TGGCAACTGCGGTCAACGGATCGTCATCAACCCTGACAGGAATCTGGACTTCTTTGGAAATCATTTTGTCCATGCCTCTTAAAAGAGAACCGCCGCCCACGAGTACGATTCCCTGGTTGATCAAATCTGCTGACAGCTCCGGCGGGGTTTTCTCAAGTGTTTCTTTAATTGCCTGGATAATTGTATCTATCGGCCGTTTAAGAGACTCTCTGATTTCTTCGGAATTCACGATAATCTTTCTGGGACGGGCGGCTACCAAGTCGCGTCCGCCTACTTCCATGGTCATTTCTTTTTCCAAAGGCCATGCCGAACCGATAGCCACTTTGACTCTCTCGGACATCTGCTCGCCGATCAAAAGGTTATACGTGGTTTTCATATGCTGGGCAATAGCCTCGTCCAATTCATCTCCGGCAATCGGAATGCTTTTTGAAGCAACAATACCGCCTAAAGAAAGAACGGCAACTTCGGTTGTCCCGCCGCCGATATCAACGATCATGCTGGCAACCGGCTCCTGGATAGGCAACCCAATGCCAATAGCAGCCGCAATCGGTTCAAGCACCAGGTAAATTTTACGCGCCCCGGCGCGTTCGGCGGAGTTTATAACGGCACGTTTTTCCACGGTTGAAATGCCCGAAGGGATTGAGATTGCCACCCTCGGTTTTACAAGCTTCCAGCCTTTATGCTGTTTGACTTTTTGTATAAAATAGCGGATAAGCGCTTCGGCTAAATCAAAATCTGAAATGACCCCGTTCCTTAACGGGCGCACGGCAACGATTCCGCCCGGGGTTTTCCCCAACATTTCTTTCGCAACGTTACCCACCGCCTGTCCGTTAAGCAAAACCTTATTAGTTCCTCTTCTTACCGCAACGACCGATGGTTCTGAAAGGATAACGCCTTCCCCTTTGACGCAGACCAACGTATTGCAGGTTCCTAAATCAATCCCGATATCGCTGGAAAACATACCTAAGATATCATCAATAAAATTAGCCATATTTATCAAGCCTCCTTTTCCTAATATCTATTTATCGTCAAACCAACGATTATTCACCAGTTGAGGTTGGATTTTCAGGTGTTTCAGGCGTTTCAGACGTTTCGGGGGTTTCCGGAGACGTTTTGGGCTCGCCCGATTCTGTCGGCCTAATTTCAGCCGGTTGCGTAGGGGAAAGTATTCCAAAATCAGCATCGTAGAAATTACGCAGTTCCCAACCCACCAGGTAAATCGAAACGAGTATGAATAATATCGAAATCAACAGCAAAAGGGTATAAATATTATTGCGGGGCTTGAGTAACAGCGGCTCCATTTGCGGGAGCGGTTGTTCTTCTTCAGCCGGCTCCTCTATTCCCTCTGCCTCTTCGCTATCAATTAATTCCGGTTCTTTCTTAGGCTTTGCCATTAAAAATCCCCTTTAATACGGGCTGGTGGTTATGTCATCCCCGACTTTGATTGCTTCTTTTTCCGTTCCGGTCACAATAACCGCGCTGCAATAATCTTTCTCCACCTTGTCCACCCGTACTTTACTGATATATTTATCTCCGCGATAAACCGTGAATTCGCTGCCGACGCTTACCTCTTTAGGCTTATCAACGCTGATTATAACGATTTTATGGGTTGGGCTTACCGCCAGTATTTTCCCTTTGATTATTGTAGGAGGACCGATTGTCGGAACGGCCAGTTTTCTATAATATTCAAGGCTTTGTTCAACGAAACGAAGCTTTTTGGAAAGCTCGAGATAACCATCATTCAAAGACGCCAGGTTTCTTTTATCCTTGGTAAGCTCATCTGAAACCTTTTGCATTTCCTCCTGGCGGTCGTTCCTCTCTTTTTCCAGCTGCTTTTGCCTGTCCCTGAACGATGTAACCTGGACTTGTATTTCATCGTTAGAGGTCGTTAACTTCCGGTGTTCTTCTTTTAATTTCGCGTTGTTTGAGGTCAGCTCATTTTTCCCTTTGGTAAGGTCGGCAATAAGTTTTTGGACCACGTCAGTCTGGTCTTTTCTTTCTTTAACAGAAATACTTATGCTCGCTATATCCGACCGCAATAAGCTATTATGCATTATTTTACTGTTAATATCGCCTTCCCACTTTGTTATTTCCGCGACCCCCTGGTTTACCGTTTCCTCATATTTCTTGGCGCTTTTCTGGTATTCGGTCTTGAAATATAAGCGGTAGGTAAAAAGCGAACCGACCAGGCTGAAGTATATTATATTCAGAAGGACGGCCAAAATAACCAATAGCTTTGTAAAAAGGCTCATGATTCCCCTTTATTTTAAAACGGGCTCGTCGTCACATCATCCTGTTCCCGTATAAGGTCCGTTGATAATCCGTCCACGGTAATGGCGGTAGAAAAAGTTTCTTCTACCTTGTCAACTTTGATTTTTGCTATGAATTTATTATCGCGTGAAACCGTAAATTCCATGCCGACTTTAACACCTGAGTTCTCCCCGGGGCTGATTACCACCACGTTAGTTTTCGGGCTTACTGCTAATACTTTTCCCCGGATATCTTTATAAGGAATAATCGGCGGCTTTAAATCCTTGTTGGCTACGTACCCGTCAAGTGTTGTTTTAGCCTGGTCATACTTCCTGGAAAGCTCGATATACTGCTCGTCAAGGGAGGCCAGTTCTTTCTTGGTCCGGGCTAATTCATCCTTGTCGTTTATTAGCCTTGCCTCTGTCATGTTTAAGTCGTTTTCCGTCTCCTGGAAACGCTTGCGGGATGTTTCGATATCGCGGTGGAGCTCCTCGTTTCTTCTTCGTTCGTATTCGATATCCCGCGCCATGCGTTCGTTTTCCGCGGTAAGCTCCGTGATATTTTGTTGGAGTTCGGCCAAAGTATTCTTTTCTTGGTTCAGTTTGTCCGCACTGCTGTTTAACTCGCTTGCTTTACTCTTTTTTTCGGTTTCCAACGACTTGGTTTCATTATCCAGTTTGGAAAATTCCTCTTTTTTCCGGGTGATTACCGCGTTGTCTTCATCGGATATCTTCTTGGTAACCTCGTCTTTTTTGTGGAGCATCACCTTGTAGTTTTCCTTGGTATTGAATATGATGGTGGCAAACCCCGTGTAAACGAGGCTCATGACAAGGATAAGGATTATGACCAGTTTCGTGAAAATATTCATATAAAAGGCGATAGTTTTATAAGATAACTAACTACTTATCGCTTTTTTTGTCAAGTTAATTTCCACAATTTTAGATAAGATAATCAGCGCCAAAACGATGGCGCACACCGCAGTGAACCAGTCCCCCCAGCGGCTATAAAACGTCCCCGACGAAGGGGTTATCTCAACGCTTTGGGTAAAAACGCCTTCTATCTCCTTTGCCCTGCCGTTTCCGTCGGTAAAAACATCCATCCTGCCTATTGGCGAGATAAAAGCGGATATGCCGGTGTTGGTGGCGCGGACCAAGCCGATTCGGTTCTCCACCGCCCGGAATACCGAAATAGCCAGCATCTGCTCCAGCTCGGCGCTATCGCCGAACCAGCCGTCATTTGACAGATTCATTATAAACTGCGCGCCCTTGCGACTAAGCGCGCGGCTAAGTTCCGGAAAGACACTCTCGTAGCAAATCAAGACGCCAAACTGATGCCCACCCAGCTTAAAAGGTTCTAACTTGGTGCCGGGATTGAGCATCGGCAATTGCTTCAATCCTGAAAAATATAAAGCCAGGTCTTCCAGCCACGGCAAAACAGTGCGGAAGGGCAAAAGCTCGCTCACCGGCACCAAATGTATTTTATCGTAACTGCCTAACACCTCTCCATCCGCGGAAACAAGATAGGCGCTGTTATAAAGTTCAAATCTCTCTGATGAACGGCTTTTATCAGTTAAAACACCGATAAGCATCTTAGCTTGAAAATCTTTCGCCAGTTTCTTTAGCTCATCTAACTCACCAGATTCTACCGCAAGGTACGGATGCATCGTTTCTGCCCAGACAATCAAATCAGGGTTTTCCGCCTTTGCCTTCTTGGTCAGTTCGATATGCTTCCGGTAAATTTCCTCTACCCGGCCATAATCAATTTTCAGGCTTTGCGGGATATTCCCCTGGACTAAACTGATTTTAGGGCCGGTTTCTATCCTGATTGATTTTATTCTGAAAGAACCGTATATAAGCGTTGACATTATAAGCACGAAAATAACCGATGCCCAAACAGCCGTAAGCGTTTTTGTCTCCTGCTTAGGCGCTTTGCGCTCTATCGCGCGCGCCAGGACAAAGGTTAGGAACGAATTGACCGAGGCAATCAGGAACGATATCCCATAAACGCCGGTGATATCGCTTATCTGTATCAATGTCAGCCAGTGATACTGGGTATGCCCCAGGAAAAGCCAGGGGAAACCGGTCAGGACGTAGGCGCGGGCGAATTCCAGGAACACCCACCAAAACGGGATGGTTAAATAATATACGCCGTCGCCTAATTTCTTCTGGATTATCTTGGAAGCCACCCCGAAGACCACGAAATATAATCCCATGATAATGCCCAAAATTACCAGCCCCGCAAAGGTGACATAGCGCAACCACCAGACCCCGATGAAAAAGAAGGCAAATCCGGACGCCCATGATATGAATACCAAACGCTTGTAATTCGTCTCAAGGCGGATATAAGAAATGAAAGGTATTAACGCAATCCAGATAATCCATCCCTGGTCAGCCGGGTGGAAGCTCAGGAACAGAAGCAAAGAACCCAAAAACGGAAGTAATAAATATTTCTTCATAATCCTAACTTCTTCGTCGGGCCTGCCCGACCGCAGACGGGCAAGTTTACCACGTTTGTAGATTTCATGCAAGTAATGTTTGGGTTTTTCTAATCCGTTTAGTGGTGGCAAGGACTAATAATGGCACCCTTGATGCCCAAGAATGCTATCCGAAACGGCTAATTCCGGCAACTGGCCGTTTGAACCGTAAAAAGCAGGGGCAACAAACGGCTTGGGGGCATCGCTACAGGTTATAAGTGTAAACCTACAGGTTATCCCGCCTTGGCGGGACAGGTTATAAGGACATCGCTACGAGTTATATTTAAGGGAATATAGGGTATATTCAAGGGAATATGATAATTTCTGGTCTCGTCTAAATCTCTTAAAAGTCCCTGTTAAATATTCTGGATTCCCGCTTGCGCGGGAATGACAAGCGTGAGGAAATAACAAATTACATATTATCACAGCACTGCTGGACAAAGGCTTCCAGGCGCATTTCGCCTCCCGGGTCTTTTACCCCGTCTACCGTCAGCGTGATTATCGGAATATCGGGATAGTCATCCCGGAATTGCTTCAGTATCGCCGTGACCACGATTCCCGGCATGCACCCGAAAGGAATCACGTTGACAATCCCGTGGAATCCCTTCTTGGCGTATTCCACGGCGCGCCCCATTGATAATATCGATTCGCCGAGAATTGCCGGGCTGATATAACAGCCGCCGCAACGAATCACCTTTTCCATTGAATCTTCCAGGGCGAAATCGCGTATGGCGCCCTTGAATCCTTTTCTCAGGCGGTTGGCGTCATATTCCTGGACAAATTCGGCTACCCGTTGCATCAGGTAATGCTTATAGTCCTTGTTCTCCAGATAAGTTTCCTTGCGGCAATAATCCAGGTAATCAACCCACTCTTCCATGGGCGGGAGCGAAACTTCCGCGCCCAAGGCTTCCAGTTTCCTGACCATAAAATCATTGGCAAAATGGTTGTTACGGACATAAATCTCGCCGACCACACCGATTTTCGGCTTTTTGATATTCGAGTCAATCTTTACCCGGTCAAAGCGATGCCTTGTTTGGGCGGCAAAAGAGGCTAAATCGCTGTTCTTTTCCATACGGCCGGTCAGCTCATCCAGCGATTCCTTATAGACGTAATCTGATTCGCCCATGTTAACTTCATAGGGGCGTATCTGCATCATCATTTTCTGCATGAGGTCAACCATGACAAACCCGCGCCATGCCATCCGCTTAAAACTGCTCTTACCGAGTGCCGCCACGTCTTTATGGTAACAATCAATCTGGTCGAAAAGCATTATCGGGACATCATCGTATTCAAGGCTGTCCAGGACCATGCGGTGGAGTTTATTATATTGCCCGAAACGGCAGGGCCCCTGCGCGGCCGGCATGAAGAAAGCGCTTTTGTCGCGCTTAAAACCGTTCTCATTAACCTTCTTGACGATATCGCCGGTCGTAATGATGCTCGGGAAACATTCTTTGCCGGTGGTGAATTTCCTGCCGAAAGAAAGGCTCCTCTCATCGGAAAGCGGCAAAGATTCCGCCGGAATCCCCTGCGACCGGATAGCCGCGGCAAAGGTATGGCTGTGGTCGCCCATATACGGTATATAAATCGTCCGTCCGTTCTTACGGCTCGGCATGAATGAATGCATCTGGATGAGATTTGTTTCCGCCAGTGATTCGCTATGGCGGATGGTATCCAGGAACGCCTCGCAGCGGGTCATCACGCCGACATCGCTTGAATGCTCGTCGATTTCCAGCACCATAAAAGGTTTCCCATGCATCTCACGCTCGAAGAACTTGGTGATATATGAATCCGGCCCGCAGCCGAAGTTGGTGATATAAATGGCGAATAGGCGCTTGTCGCGGGCAATCATCCTGCCGGCGGTAAGCATCCTCTGGCCGGATTTCCAATACATGTAAGGATAATCGCCGGAAATTTCCCTGCCTAATTCCTGCAACGGGAGGAAATCTATCGGGATCGCCAGAATCCCCTGCTCGCGCAGGCGTTCGGGCAAATCAAGGGTAAGACCCGGGTCAACCGTATTATAAGGGCGGCCGACCAAGACGATTGCCTTTTCATTCGGCTTCAGATTATTCAGGACTTCGCGCCCGCGTTTTACCATCCAGCTGTTGAATTCGTCATGCGCCTTGAAAGCCGCATCAATCGCCTGCTTTATGACCTGCCGATCTTTAACGCCTGCCTCTTGCGCCAGCGATTCAAACGCCTTGACGATGAACTTTTTACCTCTGCCCATATCAAACACGGTTTTTA
>JAGVQN010000083.1 GCA_020051675.1 Candidatus Brocadiia bacterium | reverse complement strand
TTACCCATGGTTAACTCTCCTTTCTGCCCCTTTTAGGGGTCTGAAGAGTCAACCTATTTCCCTATATGGCGTGTCCTAAATGGTCGTGAGTAGGATAACCATATAAAATTTCCTTTTTAAATAGCTTATTATTAAAGAAATTACCCGTCTCTTTTCAGGCATGATTTAAAGCAAGCTGTACGAATAATTTTTATCTTACTTATTATTATCCTCATATTACATCTTAACACGATTGTGTCAAGTAAAACCCAGCCCTGATAGAATTTTATTTTATTGACGAACCGGCAACTAAAGTGTATCCTTTTCTCTTCCGCCTGATGAGGCAATGATGATAAACAAGAAGAAAATAGAACAGGCAATTAAGTTGTTCCTGGAGGGAATCGGGGATGACCCCAGACGCACCGGCTTAAAGGAAACGCCCAGGCGTGTCGCCGAGATGTGCGAGGAAATCTATTCCGGAATCGGCGCCAATCCGGCGCGGGTCATTAAAGTTCTTCTTTCCCAGGATCACGATGAAATCGTCCTTATCCGCGATATCCCCTTCTTTTCCGTGTGCGAACACCACCTGCTCCCTTTTATCGGCAAAGCGCACGTGGCTTACCTGCCAAGCGGACGCGTCTGCGGTATAAGCAAACTCGCCCGGGTAGTCGAAATACTCTCCAAACGCCCGCAGGTGCAGGAAGCGTTAACCACCGCGGTTGCCGAAACTATCCATAAGGCACTGAAACCCAGAGGAGTTATGGTGATAATAGAAGCCGAGCATCTCTGTATGACCATGCGGGGAATTAAAAAGCCGGGCTCAAAAGTAATCACTTCCGTCGTCAGGGGCGTCTTCCGCCGGAACGCCGCCACACGCGCCGAGGCAATGGCGTTAATCAGGCAGAAATAGCGCTTTCCCCTCAAACGGCGCAAAAAGAATGGATGATATCCCCGATATAATGCGTAATGGCGATGACCAGTCCGGCTATAAAAACATGCTCAAAAATCACGGCTATCGGCTTAACCCCCTGCTTTTTAGCCAGGAAGTAACTGCTGAGGCTTAAAAGGCTCAACCCGTAAATTACGCTCACGATGATAGCGGTTTCAACGGAGAAAAGCACCAGCGGAATCAGGAATGTGCTGGCGGTTATAAATTTAGCCGCCCAGGTGGAAATAGTCGCTTCCCATATTTCCCTGGTGGTGTGCTTGTTTTCAGCCTCCTCGGATACGTGCATACCGAGCGCATCGGAAAAGGCGTCGGCAATCGCAATGGTCAATATCCCGCCCAGAACCACCAGCTTATCGGTCGAGACCGAATGCAAACCGACCATTAACCCGAGCGTGGTAATAATGCCGGAAGTGGAACCGAAACTAAAACCGGTCATTATTGAATGATTCATAATTATGTATTGGCTTATGGCTTATTTGGGTTTGAACTTGGTGAAGTCGAAATCGCCTGATGCCGTGCCTTTCATAATTCCGCGTATCTCCAGCTTAAGCTCGTCCGGACTGTCCGCGCCGGCCATGGCATCTTCCAAGGTGATCATTTCTTTCATGTAAAGGTCTTTTAAGGACTGGTTATAGGTCTGGGTTCCGTAATAGGCGCCTTCCTTTAGGGCCCCGTATAGCTCCCTGGTTTTCCCGTTAAATAAAAGCTCTTTGATGGTCGGCGTGCTGAGCAATATTTCCGTAGCCGGAATAAGCCCTTTGCCGTCCCTCCTGGGAAGAAGCCTCATCGAAATCACGCCTTCCAGAAGCATGGAGAGCTGTTCCCGCAACAGCTGGTGCTGGTGGGGCGGGAAAAAGTTGATGATTCTTTCCACGGTTTGCGAAGCGTTTATTGTATGCAAGGTGCTGATGACCAGGTGCCCGGTATCGGCCGCGTTAAGCGCCGCTTCCATGGTCGCCAAATCCCGCATTTCGCCTATCATGATAATATCCGGGCTCTGGCGCAGGCTTGCGCGTAATGCCTGGGCAAAAGAATGGGTATCTATGCCCACTTCACGCTGGTCTATCACGCTTTTATCATCCCTGAATAAATATTCTATCGGGTCTTCCAAAGTAATAATGTGTTTATGGTAATTCTGGTTTATATAATTTATCATGCTGGCGATGGTGGTGGATTTTCCGCTTCCGGCGGTCCCGGTCAAAAGTATCAAACCCCTTTTCGCCAGGCACAGCTTCTGCAAAGGCGCCATCGGGATATTGATTTCTTCCAGCGGCGGGATTTTGCTCTGGACATGCCTAAAAACCATTGCCAAAGTGCCTTTTTGCTTAAAGATATTAGCGCGGAATCTGCCTACCCCAAACATTTCATAGGAAGTGTCCACTTCACCCTTGGTTTCGAATTCCTTTCGCAGGCGCTCGTTGGTAATATCCTCGAACATCTGCTTGACGATTTCCTCGGTAACCGGAGGGCCGTCAACCGTCCGCATCTTGCCGCTTACCCGGATGGAAGGCGGAACGCCCACCTTGACAAAAAGGTCGGACGCCTTTTCCGCCACCATCGTGGCAAAAAGTCCCTGGTAGTTTTTTGTTTCTCCCATAATGGCTTTATATTACTATCTCAACGGAATGAAGTCAATCTTTTTCACCTCCGCCATTCTATTTAAACTAATCGGCGTCCCCGCCCCATTCTATAAATGGGACTCCCTGTCTATCGGGTGTCCCCGAAACGTAGTTGAGCGGGGTAGTTCCGGCGCGCGGAACGAAGCGGGATATGCATTTTTCAGTGTGTTTCAGTATGTTTTCGCCTTGAAATAAATCCGAATTGGATAACCGGCGGGATTATTATGATAACTCCTAATATGCTCAAAAGATAAATATTTACGGCATCCTTAAACAGCTCATTCCAGCGAGTGGTATTCTTTAGCAAATCAAAACCGATTTGATATTGCAGGTAGAATATAACGACCAGCCCAAAGGCTCGCATGACGCGCCAGATTTCGCGGTATCTGACAATCTGCCCCCAGGAAAAATATCCGTTTATTTTATCCGGCTTAACCGGCCACAGGCGCGGGAAAAACCTTGGCACCTTGCGGCAAAATTCCGTGTAAGCCTCCCCGAATTTCCCGGAAAGGAATTTCTCTTCCTTCCTCACCCGGCGCGGAATGACCGCCAGGTAAAACAAAGGCAAATATATTGCGGCGAGATACGGGTTATTCGCCATCAGGCACAAGCCGATATCAGTCAGAATATTTCCCGCATAAAAAGGGTTGCGCACAAAGCGGTACGGGCCGGCTGTGGTCAGTGCGGATTGCTTGGTCAGGTATCCGGCGGAAATAAAATGTATAATCTGCCCGATAATAACCAGTCCCGCGCCGGCCAGGAAAGGATACAATTCCGGGCGCGCTAAAAGCAAGATCAGCACGATAAATATTCGCCGTATATTTGTCCGTAATTTCATATATAATCAGTCCACAGATTTCACGGATTCCACGAATGGTTTTAATTAACAAACCGTTTCCATTGCAACGAGGCTTCTCCGAAGTTAATCAATAATCCGACTTTTTTATTACAGCACTTCAAGCTATTGATAATCTGGGCTTCATCAGCTCTGGTTAAACTTGATTCGGCTTTAAGCTCAACAACAATATCGTCAAACGCGATAAAATCGGGCATATAGTATTTTTGAAGTTTGTGTTCTTTATAATATATATCTATTTGCGGTTTTGAACAGTAAGAAATTCCTCTCTGGTTAAACTCAATCTCAAAGGCTTCGTGATAAACCGCTTCAAGGCGTCCCGGACCGAGAACACTATGAACTTCCATAGCGGCTCCGATAATCGCGTATGTTTTTTCGTCCTTTTTCATATCAATACAATCCGTGTAATCTGTGCAATCTGTGGTTATATCTTTATCTTATCTTTCTGCCTATACGTTTTGGGTTTTAATATCCAAAAGTGGCGGCTAAAGAAAAACCACTTAAGCCAGCGCTTTTCTTTTTCCGTCAATGTCTCTGGAAAAAAGCGGTGCTTGAATTTTAAAAGGGCGCTGTAATCAATCAGGCATAAAGCCTTAAACAACCCATTGAATCCCAAGGCTTCCTGCCGAAAATACAAGGCATTGGCAAAATCTATGAAATACGGATTATAATCCTTGTCCAGAAGGATGTTCTTTTTCTGACCCAAATCCAGATGAACCACCCCGCGTTGGTGGAGCGTTTCCACAAGATTGGACATTTTATCAAACACGCTGAAAGGAAGAGTTTCTTTCCTGAATTTCTTTAAAGGCTCTCCGTCTATGTATTCCTGCAGAAACCCGTATTCGCCGACCGTTTTGATCAATCGCGGGATTCCTTTTATCCCTGTAAGGCGTTTTATACTTTCCGCTTCGTGGCGGATAAGCAGCCTGCCCCAGGTATCCTTTACCCAGCAACTTCGTTCCGAATAATCTTTCCAGACGGTTTTTCTCCCTTCGTATTCCACCAGACGGGTAATAGGAGACAACGGCGGATTGTCTTTAAGGACTTGTATGATTTTCATACTATTCTTAGTAAGCCCCGCTCCGCTATACTTCGGGGACACCCGATTACCCCGCTCCGTTTCACTTCGGGGGCACCCCGAATAATCGGGACCTTCGGCCGTATGGGGGTTGGGAGTCCCATTACGCAGAATGGGGCGGATTAAGCTGATTTAACGGATAATTCAAATCGGTTTAATCTGTCTTTACATGGGGATTAACGAATCGTTTTATAAATAAATTTAATCCGCTTTATCTGCTTAATCAGCTTATATAATAGTCATTATTTAATCCAAAACCGCAGTGTTACGACAATCGCTCCCAAGAACACCATAAAACCCACGTGCAGCTCGTTGTTTTCGGAAAAGACCGCCCGGGTCCATTTCTTATCCGAATTCGCCCCCTGGTATGCGCTGAAACGGCGCGGGATGTAATCAGGCACTTTTTTATCGTAATCAATATAGGCATCCCCAAACTTTTCCACCAGGCGCGGACTTTCGGTCTTTCGCTTAACCGGCACATAATAGCAAATGAACAACAGCACTTCTCCCGCAAGAATATAATGTATGTACGGATTAAACGCCATGGCGTTGAACCCGAGCATAATGATGAACGAGCCGACGTACATCGGGTTTTTGACATAGCCGTATGGGCCGCTGGTGGTCAACGACTTATTCTTTTCCAGGTGGCCGGTCGCCCAGATACGGACGATTTCACCCAAGATAACCAGCGCCAAACCGCCGATACAGAACGGCAACAAATATTCCGGCTCGGGCAGCTTAATCGCCAGATACACCAGGGAAATGATTATCAGGAAAAGGAATGCCAGTTTCAGGCTGAGTTTCCTGATGCGCTTGCCTATTCTTTCAAAGGTTTTCATGGCCCTTAAATACTGGAAGACTAAGCTTAAGTTAAAACGGCTGTATTTAAATCCTTCCCGCAGGCTTTCACGCGCGAGGGATTTTTCTTTGCGCCTTAAATAATATCGTCCTTCTTTTAAGGACTGCTTAACCAATCTTTTGCGGTAAAGCTCTTCGGTCAAACCTGATTCAATATCGGTTTTGCAGAGATTCCAGATTTTATCTATCGCCTTGCGCTGGAAAGCAAAGGCGTTATGGCGCTTGCCGGTGGTGACAGAGCCAGCGTGCTTCCTGTATTTAACCAGCACCTTATCCACAAAGGCAGTTTCCGTATATCGCGCCAGCCGCATGTAGAAATCGTAATCCTGGCAGAGCCTGAAAGCGCTGTCCAGCCTGCCTGATTTAGCTAAAAGAGTTTTCCTGAACATCACTGTAGAAGCGGGCATGAAATTATCGCGCCTAAAAAGCTCTAGGAATACTTTTCCCGTAGGCTGTGCTTTGTGTATAATATCTTCCTTTAATGGATTCCCTTTTTCATCTACCGTAATGCATCTGCCGTAAACCAGCCCGATATCCGGATTTTCATCCAGCACTTTTGCCTGCAGTTCTAATCTATCCGGCAGCCAGCTGTCATCCGCCGCGGCAAGAACGACATACTCGCCCCTAGACAGTTCTATGGCTTTATTCCAGGCGACTGCCGAACCGCTGTTTTCCGGCAGGCGGACATAAACCGCTTTATTTCGGTATTGCTGCATTACTTCCTGCGTATTATCATCGGAGGCGTCATCCACCACGATGATTTCAAAATCATTTTCGGTCTGGTTAAAAATGGATTCCAGCACTTCCGGCAGGAATTTGCCGTTATTATACGCAGCAATAACAACGCTTATTTTCGGCATAATTCTTTAAAGATAGCGAGTAATTTAGGCGCGCTTGCCTTGACTGAATATCTTTCTTCCACGGTCCGGCGCGCGTGAAGCCCGCAAGATTCCCGCAGTTTGGCATCTGTTATTAATCTGCTTAACCTGTCTCTCCATTCTTCCGGCGTGGTCGCCAGGAATCCGTTCACGCCTTCTTGTATTATTTCCATATGGACGCCGACCGGCGAGGCAACCGAAGGAATCCCGCCCGCCATATACTGCAATAGTTTCGCAGCGCATTTCCCTTTGCTCCACGGGTCATCCGGCAGAGGCGCCAAACCGATATCAAACGTCAGGACGTCCAAAATTTCGTGCTCCTCTTTCCACGCCTTCTTGGTAATCTTTATCTTGTCTGAATCAAAGAATGTATTGCAGACTATCTTCAGTTGTATGTTAAACTTACCGGCCAAATCTTCCAATGCCGGCAGGAGCGCCTGAAGGAATACCAGGGATTTTCCCCCGCCTATCCAGCCGAGAATTACCGGAGTTGCCGGGTCTTTGGTCTCGTGTCGGGCAACCGGGTATTTTTCCGTATCCATCGAGGTTGGGATAACCCAGACTTTTTTATTGTATTGTTCGGCCTGCCCTTTCAAATATGGATTCCCGGCGATGATGCCGTCGCTTGCCTTAACCATCTTGATAAATTCGTTCATCCGCTTGGGCGAATCTGGGAAGGCGTGGCGGGAGGAAGCGAACATCACGGCGTCGTCGAAATCATACAGGACTTTCGCGCCCTGCGACTTAAAACGCTCCAGCCAGAATGCCGAGACGCGCTTTTTCTGGATGAAGACGACGTCGTATTTCTTCTTGCTCAGGCGCCACCACTTGAAAAACCCGTCGGGAAAAGCCTCAATCACCGGCTCCACCCGGTTTAAGCGGAAATAATCCAGAAACTGCGTGATGCGGTAACGGGTCGCCGGATGGTTATTGCCCCTTCCCAAAAACAATACTTTCATGGTTGTTGATTAAAACACAAAGCCCGTTAAGAATCAAAATAATTCTCTGTGGCTATTAGGGCGAACAAACCTCCTCCCCCTTGATGGGGGAGGTTGGGTGGGGGTGATTAG
Source organism: Candidatus Brocadiia bacterium (assembly GCA_020051675.1). Classification (GTDB taxonomy): domain Bacteria; phylum Planctomycetota; class MHYJ01; order JACQXL01; family JACQZI01; genus JACQZI01. The sequence goes on along the minus strand of JAGVQN010000083.1, from coordinate 18,844 downwards.
ATTGGCTTTCTTTCACCCTCCCCTTTATCCCCGCCCATCAAGGGCGGGGGGGGGGGGGGTAATAATCTGCTATTCCTTCACCGCGTAGACCAGGACGGTATCGTTATCGTCTTTGGACTTGCTCGGGCTGACCTCATGGTGCAGGACCTTAAACCCGGCCTCTTTGACTTCTTTGACGATATCTTCGGCCAATCCGATATAGCGTTGGGCGGTGCCGTCCGGCAAGAGCAGGCATCGGGTCTTGGCATCAAAATTCTTCTTTATGCTTTCGCAGGGCTCTCCGCACATGGTATCCACGAAGAACGTTCCCTTAGATTTTGTAATACGCAGGGCGTTTTTCAGGAATTGTTTCCGGTCATCCCCGATAATGCAATGGAGGCAATGGCCGTCCAGGACGAAATCAAATGAATTGTCCTTATAATCCTTTAAATCGACGACGTTTCCGACGCGGAAATCCGCCTTGATATTTTTTGCTTTGGCTTTTTCCCTGGCCCATTCCACGGCGGTAGGAGAAATTTCCACTCCGGAAATTTCGTATCCTTTATCGGCCAGCCACAAGGCGACGTTTCCGGCTCCGCAGCCCAGTTCTATCACTTTGCCTTGCTTAGGAAGGTAGCCTGATTTCAATGCCTTATCAATCGTATCCAGCGTCTCCCTAGCGGAAACCGGGTCGGCATCCCACCCGTCTTTCCCGGAGGCCTTGTGTTTACGGTAAACGCCTTCATGCCCTGCGTAATTGGTTTTCATATCCCTTCCTCCTTTCGTTTAGTTAATCTGCCAACTAGAAAACATCATATCACTATTCCGGCCGGGAGACAAGTATTTTATCATCATTCTCTCCTCCACTACGGAAATGGCGGATTGGCTTAATACATTCAAGAGATTTAAGCAGGGAATTAAGGATTCGATTAGTTAAAAAAGAAAGGAGGCGGCTATAAATAACCGTCCCTTCTGACCAGACAGGGGATGCGGAGGGAGGGGGTGGCGGGATTCCTGTCCTTTGTCGAAAAACGATTGAATTTACTTTCTACTACGCGCTTTTATATATCTATCGTCAAAGGCATGACGAGATAGACATAATTATTGCCCCATTTAAAGACCGCCGGAGAAGTTCTTTCCTTAAATTCTATTTTCAGGTTGCCTTCCCCCAAGACCCTTAAAGCGTCTATAAAAAAATCCGGATTAAAAACTATCTCGAACTCCTCGCCTTTGTATTTCGCCGCTACTTCCACCTTTGCCTCGCCTACTTCCTGGGTCTTGCTAAGTAAGCTTAATTTATTATCCTTCATGATAAACTTGGTCGCCTTGAATTTATCCGTCGTCACCACAGTCACCCTCCTTAAGGCGCTGTGCAAATCCTCGCTTTGCATTTCCAGAATCTTATTGCCGTCTTTAGGGATAATACTTTCGTAATCCGGGAAGGCTCCGTCCACTAACCGTGAAAACATGATTGTTTCCGGATGCTTTTCCTTTTGGGGGGTGAGGCATATTTTTATCAGCGTATCATCTATAGAGATTTTTAGCTTATGGTCTTCCCGCAGGACCCTTTCCAGGAGCATCATGCCCTTGCTCGGAACGATTACTTTTTTTTCCTGGTCGACATTCTGCTTAGAACTGTGTTTTATGAATGCCAAGCGCTTGCCATCGCTGCCGACCATCTTTATTTCAGTCTTGCTGATTTCCATCAGCAGGCCGGTCAAGGCATATCTGGTGATTTCAGATGAGGTGGCGAAAATTGTTTTATGTATCATTTCCTTTAAACCCCTTGGATCCATCTCAAACGCCTTTTCAGCCTCGAATGATGGGAACTCCGGATAATCCACCGGATCCGGCCCAACCAGTTTATATTCGCCTTCCTTGGTAATGATATTGGCGATATTATTACGGGTTTCTATCTTGATATTTTCGTCCACGGTTTCTCTTAAAAGGGCCCCCAGGCGCATGGTCGGGATAAGGAGGCTGCCTTTATCCTTTACCTCCGCCTTTATTTCCACCTTTATTCCCACTTCTAAATCCGTCCCGATTATATAAAGGCTGGAACCTTCCGCGGTAAGATTGATATTTTGCAATACTGGAATAGTGCTTCTGGTGGGGATAACGACATTAACCATGCTGAATGCATCCAGCAAATCATTTCGCTTGCAAACTACCTTCATAATAAATACTCCTTATTAATATATATAATTATTCTTATTATCTTCCCCTTTTTCGGGGAATAACTTTCTTTACTCCTGTAATCTATAGACTAACAACTAAAACCCTATGCGCATAACCGGTGGATAACTTGCTTAAACAGTTTTTTCGTTTCCATTAATCTAAAAACTTGTGGAGAAATGTGGATAACTCCCGCTTTTCCACACAGAGTTTCAACCGATTATCCTCCTTGTTTCACGCTCTTGGTGAGCTGGTTTAAAGTCGCCGTAAACTGACGGTCTTTATGCGCCCGCTGTTTTATTTTTTCCACCGCGTACATTACCGTGGAGTGGTCTTTTCCCCCGAACGCCGCGCCGATTTCCTCAAGCGACAAAGAAGTCAAAGACCGCGCCAGGTAAATACCAATTTGCCGCGGGACGGAAATGGATTTTACCCGCTTTTTGGACTGCAAATCCGATATCTTGACGTTAAAAAACTTGCTGATAACTTCCTGTATTTGCGGGATGGTGATGGGGAAGGCCGAAGTGGCTATCAAATCCCGCAGGGAATCCTTTGCCAGGGAAAGCGCCAGGGGCTTATTATTCGCCTCGGCAAAGCCGATGACGTTTTTCAAAGCGCCTTCCAAATCGCGGATATTGCTTTCCACGCTGGAGGCGATAAAATCACAGACGTCGTCCGGCACAGCTTTTTTCATCCACTCGGCTGTCTGCTTAACGATTGCCATGCGCGTTTCAAAGGTCGGCGAATCCAGCCGCGCAATCTGCCCCCATTTAAATCTGGAAACCAAACGGTCTTCCAGGGTTGGAATATCCTGCGGAGGCGAGTCGCTGGAAAGTATTATCTGTTTCTGGGCGTTGTGCAGGGTATTGAATGTATGGAAGAATTCCTCCTGGCTTGCCTGCTTTTCGCCCGCGCCCAGGAAGTGGATGTCGTCTATGACCAAAACATCGACCGAACGGTATTTATTGCGGAAGGCATCATAGCCGCCGGAGCGGACTGCGGAGATATAGTCATTGACAAATCCCTCGCAGGAAAGGTAATGGATAGTGTATTCCGGGTGTTTATTGAGAATATGGTGGCAGGTCGCCTGCAAAAGATGGGTTTTCCCCAAGCCGACCGCGCCGTGTATGAAGAGCGGATTATATGCCTTCCCCGGATTTTCCGCCACGGCCATACTCCAGGCATGCGCGAGGCGATTGCACGCTCCGACGATGAACTGTTCAAAGGTGTATTTGGGGTTAAGCATCCCCGGTTTATGGCGGGGAGCGGTTTGGATAGGAGTTTTTTCCTTTGGAATATATTTAGGGGGTTTTGAGCCTTTTGGCTCCTGCCCGGAAGCCTGCGCTGCGGATTCAAAGAGCGTGCCTTGGTAATCCGATGGTATTTTAAAGATAATCTTGGGCTCGATTCCCATCACCTCAGCGATTGTCCGGGCAATTAATTCTTTATAATGCTTTTCGTACCAGTTGCGGAAGTAATCGTTGGGGAGAGGAATTTCCAATGTTCCGTTTTCAGTCTGGAGGAATTCCAGCGATTTCATCCAGGAAGCCGCCTCTTCCGGAGGCAGTTTGCTCTTAATTTCCTTATAAATCTTGTCTTTTAATTCAGGTGTTAAGGCCTTCATAACATCCTATTTTGAATCCGTAACCATATGCAAACCCATATTATTCCTGACAAAACAGGAATAGTCAAGAAAATCTTGACAGAAGCCATTCCGATATATATAGTATTAGTTTTCTACATTCCCGGAAAAAGGGAATAACGGAGCAAAATATGGCAAAAAAAGAAGTAATGGTGAAAATAAAGCTGCAGGCGCCCGGCGGCCAGGCAACCCCGGCACCACCGGTCGGACCGGCTTTAGGCCAGCACGGAGTGAATATCGGCGAGTTTGTCAAGCGCTTTAACGACCAGACCAAGAGCGCGCAAGGGCTGGTGACGCCGGTAATCGTCACGGTTTATAAAGACCGCTCATTCGATTTTATCGTCAAGACGCCGCCCGCCTCGGTCCTTTTAAAGAAGGCGGCCGGAATCGCCCAGGGCTCTGCCGAGCCGCATAAGATAAAGGTCGGCAAGGTCACGAAGGCCCAGTTAAAGGAAATCGCCCTGGTAAAACTGAAGGATTTGAATACAACCGATATCGAAAAAGCATGCAAGGTCATAGAAGGGACCGCCCGCAATATGGGCATTGAGGTGGTGGGATAATAATATGGAAAAAGTAAAGCTTACCAAAAGGCAGAAGAAGATTCAGGAAAAATACGAAGCCGCCGGCGGCGCGACGAAGCAATACGAAACAACCGAAGCGGTAAACGTCTTAAAAAGCCTTCCCCCGGTCAAGTTTGACCAGACCGTGGAGATGGCGATAAATTTAGGAATCGACCCGAAGAAAAGCGACCAGCTGATACGCGGCTCGGTCACTCTGCCCAAGGGCATCGGGAAGACCAGGAAAGTAATCGTTTTCGCGGCCGGCGACGAAGCCAAAGCGGCGCGCGATGCCGGAGCGGATGAAGTCGGGTTTGAGGACCTCATGAAAAAGGTGCAGGACGGCTGGACTGATTTTGACGTCGCCATCGCGCCTCCGAGCATGATGAAAAACATCAGCCGGCTCGGCAAGGTTTTAGGACCGCAGGGCAAGATGCCCTCGCCTAAGAACGGCACGGTCAGCGACGATATCACAAACACGGTTAAGGAATTCAAGGCCGGCAAGGTCGAGTTCCGTTGCGACGCACTGGGCATTATTCACGCGCCGGTCGGCAAGCTTTCTTTCAGCGTGGAAGATTTGAAGAACAACGTGGAAGCGTTCCTGGAACACATTCAATCCCTCAGGCCGACCTCGGCTAAAGGGATATTCATAAAGAAGGTCACTCTTACGGCGAGCATGAGCCCCGGGTTCCAGCTGAAATACGTCGCAGCGAAGTAAGAAAGGTTTTTTACCACAGAGGACACAGAGGGGATTATTCTAACGGTTTTTCATCAGAAGGGAAAGCCCAACGCTTGATGTATTTATCTTTTATCTTTTTAGCAGTATTTAAATAAAGCTGATTTGAATTATAGTTAACTGTTTCATCGTTTAATAGTTTTATAATTTCATCGCACGCGTCTGCTATAGAGGCCTCTGCTCTTTCCTTTCCCCTCTTTAAATTAATTCCTTTCTTCGCAGGAGGTCCTTTTATTAAAAAAGCCTTAGTTTCGTTAACACATGTTATATTATCGTTGATTGCTATTAAGATCTTTTTGATAATATTAATAAAGGTGTCGGGAGTATTATCTAGGGTTCTAATTATCTTGTCGGCTTTTTCATAATTTACAGTAGCTTCTTTTAAGAGTGGAATTATTACGTTCTTATCTGTCACAGGATCACTAAATTTATCAAGAGCGCTAATTAGAATGTCATCCCCTGAATCGATGAAGGCAATGCTTTGGTCAATATCCTCAATAAACCGAGAGAACCTGTCTTCTTTTGAAGTGCTTGAGCATCCCATTGCCCCGATAAATCCTAACATGACTAAAAGAATTAATTTATTCATTTCTCTCTGTGTCCTCTGTGGTGAAAGTAAATTAGTTATTGTCTTTTAATGGTCACAGGTTTGCGTAAATAGGTTTCCAGGACGCGCGGAACCCACGGCTCCAAGGACGTCTTTCCTTCGGAGAGCTTCACCGCAATCTCGACCGCGCCTTTCTCGTCCTTATAAGAGACAATCGTTTCCGTCGGGAAAACTTCTTTGAGGATTTTATCGATATCGGATTTCTTGTATTTGGGCGCCTCTTTTTCGCATGGCTTGCATTTGGTGCAGATATTCTTATTGTATTGCCAGTAAAGCGAAGGCGAGGGGAGTTTGCAGGCGTATGCCATGGCGCATTTGGTCGAGCGCAGGGCGACTAGCTTTAAGTCATGGGCAAGCTTAATGACCCGGTCCTCCAGGTCTTTGGTGTAAATATAGCGCTGTTTATCGTCGATATTCGGGGCGCGGTTGGCTATTTCGGAGACGTCTATCTGCGCCGCTCTCATCCGGTTCAGGAGGGGAAGGGTCAGCCTGAATCCGCCGCCGACCACTCCGGCTGCTCCGGCCTTTTTGGCGAGCTTCAATATTTCTTCTATTTCTCCCGTAACCACGCCCGGGATCAGCGGCCTTAAATACAGGAATACTTTATAGCCCGCCTTGGAAAGATTGGTGATGCTCTGGAAGCGCTCTTCCGGCGGCGGCGCCTTGGGCTCAAGCTTCTTCGCGTCTTTAAGCGTGGTGATGGTCACCAGGGGGCTGACCAGCTTATGCTTTAGCGAGCTTTTTATCTTCTTGGCCAGCTCCGGCGTAATGAACATTTTGGTTGAGAATTGTATCGGGTTTTCGAGGTACGTGGATATCGCCTTGAAATATTCCAGCGTATTATCCAGAAGGCTTGGCAGGAACGGCTCCGAGATATGCCCGAAGGCCAGCGGCGTGCCGTATTCGCCAAGGATGATTTCCTTGTTTTCCAGGAGCGCGTAGCAAAGCTGTTCCCCGGAAAGGTTTAAGGGCGTCGGCTCCTTGAACGCGAACTCCCCGCTTTTCTGGGTGGAGGGCGCGCCGGACAAGACCGGAGCCATGCTCTGGATATAGCAATAAGAGCAAGCCAGCGAACAATTATTCCCGCTGACAATCGGGAGCATAGTGACGCATTTCTGCCGCCAGGCGTGGAAATCGCCTTTGGCCTGCTCCAGCGTTTCGGGCGTGAGCTTCTTTTCCAGCTTCTTTTTTATGTCTAATCGGTTGATGTACATAAAAGTTATTTTATCTGTCACTCTGAACGATAGCGAAGAGCCTCTTTTTCTTATCAGCCAGATTCTTCAGAATGACAATTGAGATACATCCTTAACAAGGCATCATTTTTAGCTGAACTGCCTGGTTAATTTCTGCCAGGCGTCTTTAAGCGAATTCAGGGATTCGTTGATAAGCAGCTTCTTATCAAGCCCGGTAACGCGCAGCATTTTCACCGGGGCGGTTTCCCCGATAAGGGCGAAGGCGCAATCCTTTAACGCCGCCTCGAAGTCTTTCCGGTGTTTCGGGGAGACTTCCGCCAGGAAGCGTGAATTGGATTCGGAAAAGAGGATAACATCGTTGCTGTTAACGGTATTTTCGCAAACGACCTTGGTAAGATTTATCTTGGCGCCGATTTCGCCGGCAAATGCCATTTCCGCCAGGGCTACGGCCAGCCCGCCTTCCGAAAGGTCGTGGCAGGCTCGGACAAACCCGTTCTTTATAGCGGAGGATAATGCCAGCATGGTTTTTCTGCCTTCTGCGGCATTGACGGTTGGGACGGAATTCCCGATATATTTTAAAAGCTCGTAGTAATGCGAACCTCCCATCTCTTCTTTGGTCAGTCCGACGATGTAGATAAGATTTCCCGGCCCTTTAAAATCCATGGAAACGGTTTTACGGACGTCATCAATCACCGAAATAGCGGAGATAAGCAATGTATGAGGAATGGCAATACTTTTACCCTTGGTAAAGAACTCGTTATTCAGGCTGTCTTTTCCGGAGATAAAGGGCGTCCGGTATATTTTGGCGATATCATAACAGGCGCGTGATGCGCGGACCAGTGCGCCCAGGCGGTCGGGCTTGTTGGTATTGCCCCAGGCGAAGTTATCCAGAAGCGCGGTCCGTTCAAGGTCGCCGCCCACGGCAATGATATTCCTCAACGCCTCGTCGATTGATGAGGCGGCCATGTGGTAGGGGTCGATTTCGCTGTATTTCGGGTTCATCCCGTTTGAGACGACCACGCCTTTATATGAATTAAGCAAGGGGCGGCTCACGCAGGCATCCGAAGGGCCGTCGTTCTTTATTCCGGAAAGCGGCTTTAAAACACTTCCTCCCTGCACTTCGTGGTCGTATTGACGGATAATCCATTCCTTGCTGGCGATATTGGGCATGGCAAGAACCTGTTTAAGCGTTTTGCCGTAATTATTGATTCGGTTGGCGCGCCCGTTTGAGGAGCGGCGCGGCTCTTTATGTTTCGGCAATGACCATTCGGCCTTCCTGAAGAATTTGGGGCCGCCGTGGTGCAGGAATTCCATCTCTAAATTAGCCGCTTCCTTGCCGTTATATTTCAGAACAAGCCTTTTATTCCCGGTAAAGCGCCCGATAAAGGTGGCGTCCACGTTTTCCTTTTGGAATATCTCCAGTATTTTATCCTTATGGATTACCGGGACGGACATGACCATGCGTTCCTGTGCCTCGGAAATCCAGATTTCCGTGTAAGAAAGCCCCTGGTATTTCAGGGGGACTTTTTCCAGGTCGACTTCCACGCCGGTTTCTTCGCCCATTTCGCCGATGGCGGAAGACAAACCCCCGCCCCCGCAATCCGTAATGGCCGTATATAAATTCAGGTCGCGCGCCTGAAGGACCGTATCGGCGACCTTTTTCTCCATGATGGCGTTGCCGATTTGGACGGCGATTGATGAGACCTCTTCTGATTTTTCCGTCAGCTCGGCCGAAGCGAAGGTGACGCCGTGGATGCCGTCTCTTCCCGTCCGCCCGCCGACGAGCAATATCAAATCGCCCGCCCGGACGTTTTTGGCGCATTTATCCTTGGGCATCAAGCCCACATTGCCGCAATAAACCAGCGGGTTTCCGGTGTAGCGATCGTCGAAATAGACCGCGCCGTTTGGGGTGGGGATTCCCATGCGGTTGCCGTAATCGCGCACGCCGGCGACCACGCCTTTCATAATCCGTTTGGGGTGCAAGACGCCGGCCGGCAGTTTATTATGCGGCAGGTCGGGCAGGCCGAAGCAGAAGACATCCGTATTCAGTATCGGCTTGGCTCCTAATCCGCAGCCGAGCGTATCGCGGATGACGCCGCCGATTCCGGTGCCCGCGCCTCCGTAAGGCTCGATTGCCGAAGGATGGTTATGGGTTTCCACTTTAAATGTCAGTGCGTTTTTCTCGTCGAAATCTATGATTCCGGCATTATCTTTGAAAACGGAAATGCACCAGGGCTTCTTTATTTCCAGCGTCGCCTTCATGATGGTTTGTTTTAAGACGTTTTCTATCTGCTCGGTTTTCTTTTGCGCGCCGGCGCCTTCGGTATATTCAATCAGTCCCATGAGCGTTTTGTGCTTGCAGTGCTCGCTCCAGGTCTGGGCGATGGTATCCAGCTCGACATCCGTCGGGTCGCGATTGATGGATTTGAAATAATCCTGTATCGTTTTCAACTCCTGCTCGTTCAGGGAAAGCTGGAGGTCTTTGTTTATTTTCATCATCGCGTCCATGGCCATCTTGCGCCAGGGGAGGATATTCAGCTTGAATTCGTAAGGGTTGCCGATGGTTATTTTATCCAGGGACATCGGTCCGTAATGGATATCGTCGATGACTTCGTTGGCAAGTATTTTCCGGGCGATTTGTTCCCGCTGGGCGGGCGTGATTTTTCCCTGGAGGATAAACTGCCGTCCGGTGCGCAGGACTGTCGCGTTTATTTTCAGGTCGGCAATTGCCTTCAGGGCGCTGGCTTCGACCGGGTCCATCACGCCGGGTTTGTGGAGCACGGTAACAAGAATGCCGGTTGCGGAATGCGGAATCCGGACAAATGATTTTTCGGATTTCCATTCCCCACCTGCCTCGCCGTCAGGCGGGTTCGCAATTCGCCATTCGTAATTAGAAGTGATTGGGTCGGATAACAGCCGCTGGGCAATCAGGTTAATTTGGGACTCGTCAATTTCCCCTTCGATAAAATACAGCTGGGTGAAAAGGACGCTCTTGACGGATTTGATGCCGAGATCTACGATATCCGCTTTTATCCCGGCGCTTACCGTGTCGGCGGTCCCGCGTTTGGTTTCAACGTTTATTTGATAAAGCACAGCAACCTCCGGTTTTATATCAATCGTGCGCCCCTGCCAAGGGCGGGGATAAGTTCCGCCCATTCGATTCCATTTTAATCGGGCGTCCTGCCGTCGGGCAGGGATAAGTTCATCACTAAATATTTTTATCCCAAATACACCTTCAAGTCAAAGAATTTCAATCCTGTCCCTGGATCCTGAAGATCTCGGGATCTCAGGACAAAGCTAGGCTAATCAGCCTTTGGCGGACCTGAAGGCAGAATTAAACGCAGGCGCGGGGTTATAACCAATAGCTTTTTACCTGCCGTTTCTTGAGCTTTTTAGCCTTGTAAAGGGCGTTATCGGCCGAAGCGACCAGGCGCTCTTCGGATAAAATGTTCCGCTCTTTGGAAACAGTGCTTATACCGAAACTGGCGGTAATCCGGTAATGCCTCAAGCGGGATTTCATGTCGGTGAATTTATAATCCTTGATATGGTCATACAGCCGGTTGGCTTTAAGGAGAGCGCCTTTAGCGTTGGTTTCCGGGAGTATAATGGCGAATTCATCGCCCCCGTAACGGCAGACCACGTCTAGTTTTCTGCTGTGCTTTTTCAGGAGCTGGGCGAACTCGGACAGGATAACATCGCCCTGGTTATGACCGGCCGTGTCGTTTATTTTCTTGAACTTGTTCAGGTCTATGAGGAAAAGCGACAAGGAACGGCGGTAGCGCAGAGAACGTTCGGTTTCCTCTTTAAGCATCCGCTCGAAATAGCGCCGGTTGTAAATACCGGTCAGCTCGTCCATGATAGACTGCATCTCGAGTATTTTATCCATTCGCAGGCTTTCCGTCAAAAGGCCCAGGATGGAACCGATGGTTTCGACGATATCCTCGTAGCTTTTCTTGGTTACCGGATTATTGTCCATGAGTTCCTTTTCCTTGGGGTCCATGATGATTCGCACTACGCCGATAATCTGCCTGAGTCCCCGCAGAGGCAATAATATTTCCGTATCTTTTTGATAACGGACTATTTCACCGCGGGCAACCCGGGCGAAGTGATGTGAACCGTAGATATTAATTATGGCTGGGGGTAAACCGGTTTTTTCCGCACGTTCCAATTTATATTGATTGTGCGTGCCCCGACGTAACGCCGGGACGCTACGCATTATTTTGCTGCATTTTGACAGTTTAAGGCGCCCTTCCTGCAGGAAATAAATAGCCGCATTCTTGTAAGCCAGTCCTTCCGGGTCGCAAAGCAGTTTAATAGTTCCTTCGCAGAGTTCCTCTTCGGTTTTGCTTTTAAGCAGGGCGGCGGTTATTAAAGGAACGTTTTTAATCTTTTCCGTTAACGCCAGAAGCCGGTTGCCGGCAAAGGCGATTTCGGTTATTTTTTCCCGCAAGGCTTTTTCCAGCCTTAACCTTTCGCTGATATCGCGCGCCGCGCCGATCGTTACTTCCTTATCGCCTATTTTTGTCCGGTGGACGCTTAGTTCGAGCGGTTTTATTTCCCCGTTTTTGGCGAGTATTTCAAACTGGTAACGTTCCCGCATAATTCCTTTGTTTATTGCCGATTGCTTGCTGATTAAAACAGGTCGCGTATTCGGAGGTGTCAAATCAGATGACTTCAGTTTTCCGACCAGCTCTTCTTTTGAATATCCGGATAATTCCAGAAACGCCCGGTTGGCTTCCAGAAAAACCTGGTTTTTTAAATCAAGGACGTATTGAGGGTCGTTGGAATTATCAAAAAGCAATTGGAATAACTCTGGGCCGATAGAAGAGCGAGTATCTTCAAACTCCATTACGGAATAAGAAGTGTCCGATATTTTCTGCCGGTTTTTACTCTTTGCGATGCGTGCGGAAGGATACCATCTGATAAGCCTTTCCGGAATCGGCTTGCCGTCCAGTTTTATGCTTGGCGCTAATATAATTCCGTCAAGATGGCAAGGCGCTTTTACCTTACCGCCCATGCTTATGCTATCTCCCAAAGCGATATGGATGGTGTTAATGGCCTTTTCATCTTCCAGGATATTCCCAATTACTGTGGCGTTCGGGTTAGTGCCGATTCCGAACTCCGCGATATTCCTTGCCAATGGTCCCAAGGGATCAATAATTTTCCTTAGTTCCTCGGAATCAATCTTTTCAGCCAGGCCGTTTTTGACCGTGATTTTAATGGGTTTTTTTAATAAGCCTATTCCAGATATGCTGCCGTCTATGACAATGGTTCCGTTGGTAGTGCCTTCCAGCGGCGCCAGGTATACTTCTCCGGCCGGGAGGTTTCCGAAAGCGCCCGGCAAGGTTAAAATACCGCTGTCGACATGCGGCAGCCGCCCGGTTATTTCCATGGAGACATTAGTTCCGGCGGCAGTTGTGATTTCCACCTGTTTGGTTTTCTTCAGCTCTTCGCTTAGGGAAAATCCATGGCGGAACATTTCGTCGTAATCGACTTTAAGGAGCTTTTCCAGCCTGGTGCCATCCGCCCCGGGCATGCTGGCAATCCTGACCTTTTTATCAGAAACGCAAGCCAGGCGACGGGCCTGGGTGTGGCTTAATGACTTGCCGGTTATGAGAAGTGCGATATCGGCGTTTTTCATCGACTCGGCTATCGCCGCGGGCGGCTCTTCCCCGTTTATCGAACGGGTTTTCATGGAATTTAATATTACCTCTATTCCCAGCTCTTTTATTTTGTTGTAGAAAGCAAAACCTAAATTCCAGAGGGCTTCGTCCGTTACGACCAGAACAGTTTCGCCCTTTTTATAGCCCATGCAGTTATAAAGGACTAACTGGACAGTCTCTTGGCTGAGCATAAATCAAATAACCCTTTTGCCTCTTTTTATTACGGCCATGGCCAGGTTAACGCCAAAGTGGTAAGGAATATGTTTATATGACGGGATATTCCAGATAACCAGGTCAGCTTGCTTTCCTCTTTCCATGGAGCCGAGTGATTCTCCGCGGCCGATTGCCCAGGCGGCGTTTATGGTTGTAGCCGTAAGCGCTTCGGCCGGCGTCATTTTCATCTGGGTGCAGGCGATATTCATGATAGCCGGCAAAGATTCGCAGAAACAGGTGCCCGGATTAAAATCCGTTGCCAGGGCCATGGGGTTACCGTTATCAATGATTTTCCGCGCCGGCGCGTAGTTTTTCAGTCCCAGGGTAAAAGTGGTGCCCGGCAGCAGTACGGCAATCACCCCTTTTTCTTTCATCGCTCTGATGCCCTTGTCCGAAACAGCCATTAAATGGTCGGCGGATATCGCCCCGAGTTCCGCGGCAAGCTCCGCGCCGCCCAATGGCGCGAATTCATCCGCATGGAGTTTTATTTTTAAGCCGTGCTTTCGGGCGAAATCAAGAATATACCTGGATTCTTCTATTTCAAAGACGCCTTTTTCGCAGAAGATATCGCAAAATTCGGCAAGCTTGTCATTGATTACCGCTGGTATCATTTGTTCTGTGATGAGCTTGACGTATTCATTTTTCCTGCCTTGGTATTCGGGAGGGATTTCATGCGCCCCCAAAAAGGTCGGGATTAATTCCAAAGGCTGTATTTTACCTAGGTCGCGTATTACCCGAAGCATTTTAAGTTCATCGTCCAGGGTTAATCCGTATCCGCTTTTGGCGTCTATGGTGGTAGTGCCGCAGGAGATAAAGCTTTCCAGGCGCGGCAATGAAATATGGACAAGCTCTTTTTCGGAAGCCTTGCGGACGGCCTTGACGGTTGATTTTATCCCGCCGCCCGCCGCGGAGATTTCCTGGTAGGTGGCTCCTTTCAGGCGCATCTCGAATTCGTTCGAGCGGTCTCCCGCAAACACCGGATGCGTGTGCGCGTCAATCAATCCCGGCGTGACGGTTTTTCCGCCGGCATCAATGGTTTTCGCGGCCTGATATTTAGCGGCAATCGTTTTAGACCGCCCCACATCTATTATTTTATCTTTGTCGACGGCGACCGCTCCGTCCGCGATGATTTCCAGTTCGTGCATGTCATGCCCGCATCTGGGCCCGGCTTTGGCGGACCGCATGGTAATTAGTTCGGAGGCGTTTTTGATAATCAAATTTATTCGTCTTTTCATACGACGCGATTATTTTTTATTCTTTTGAATCTGTTCCTGGAACCACCGGTCCCAGTTTGCTTCTTCATAAGTTATGCTGGAATCCCACGATTCGACAAGAGAATAATTCCTGAGGAAAATATCCTTAAGAAAGAGGAAAGCTTCCTTTTTATTATCCGGCTGGTCTTCAATTGCAATGCTGTAAATAGAGCCGGCCTCTTGTATGGTTAGAATGTGAATTATGAAATCAGGGTGGTTTAGCTGGCTTAAACTATATTTTTTAAAGTCTGTTTCGGCTAAGGAATAAAATCCGTTTTTTCTCATAAGCCGGGCGAGTTCTTTTACGCCATCATCGGGCGCTTTCTTGACGGACGGAAACCCCGGAGGGAGTTTTAACTGTTCAAAGGGTTCATTGAGTTTCTTGCCGTATTTTACCGCCCAGCTTTCCGAGACAAGCGCCCCGTAAAATCCGTGCATTTCTTTCTTTCGAAGCCCCCTGGTGATGACAAAATAGGAAATCTTGGTTTCCTCCGGCGGGTTTCCCTCGGAGGAAAAATCCGCGCAGGACGGGGCAAAAAAGAGCAAGCCGGCAACCAGGCCGAGAAAATGTTTGGTAAACATTTATTCTTTTTCGGAAGCCTCTTTGTTTTTCGGGATAATCGGATTAAGGTTGTAAGCCGTCAGGATATCCTTTTCCAGCTCGGCGGCCACTTCCGGGTTCTGGGTTAAGAACTCGCGTGCTTTGTCTTTTCCCTGGCCGATTTTCTGGTCCTTATAAGAAAGCCACGTGCCGCTCCGCTCGATGACATTCAGATTGGAACCCAACTCAACCAAATCGCTTTCGCGCGAAATTCCGTTCTTATGAAGTATTTCAAACTCGGTGCGTTTAAAAGGAGGAGCGATTTTATTCTTGACCACATGGATTTTAACTCGGTTGCCGATGACTTGGTCGCCTTCCTTGAGCGCCACTCCGCGCCGGGCTTCTATCCTGACCGAGGCGTAAAACTTAAGCGCCCGGCCGCCCGGAGTCGTTTCCGGGTTGCCGAAAAACACGCCGATTTTTTCCCTTATCTGGTTGGTGAAAACCACCGCCGTATGGCATTTGCTTATCGCTCCGGTAAGTTTCCTCAATGCCTGCGACATTAATCTTGCCTGCAAACCCATGTGGCTCTGTCCCATTTCGCCTTCCAACTCGCTTTTTGGCACAAGCGCCGCGACCGAATCTATCACAACTAAATCAACGGCATTGCTCCTGACCAAAAGTTCGGTGGTGTCAAGCGCCTGTTCGCCGCAGTCCGGCTGTGAAATGATAAGGTCTTTCAGGTTCACCCCGATTCTCTCCGCATAGTTCGGATCTAGGGCGTGTTCTACATCTATAAAAGCCGCGTTGCCGCCTGATTTTTGGGCGTTGGCAACTAAATGAAGGCAGAGGGTCGTTTTTCCCGAAGCCTCGGGACCAAATATCTCCGTGACGCGTCCCCTGGGAACACCTTTGCCGCCGAGCGCCAGGTCCAGCGAAAGCGCCCCCGTAGATATGCAGGGGATATCCACCCGCGCCGAGCCGCCCAGTTTCATAATCGCCCCTTTTCCGTAATTCTTTTCTATCTGGCTGATTGCTTGCTGAAGCGCATCTTCTTTTAAGTCTTCCTTTTTATCTTCTTTCTTGTCTTCGGTTCCTTTTGGCGCCATAAAAACTCCTTTTCTCCCCGATGTAATCGGGGGGACCCCGGCGAACGCCGAGGCCGCGCATTATTAATAGTTATTGATATTGGAATTATTATATCAGGTAGCTATTAAGCTGACAATAAATTTAATCTAAAAATATTGGATTTTCTGTCCCTGCTTGCTATAATTAAAACAACTAGTGAGATTGCTTCGTCCCCCGAATGCTTTCGGGGTCCTCGCAATGACAGTCATTGCGAGCGACCAACGGGAGCGCGGCAATCTTATTTTGTTACAATCTCTCAGAGTTTATTACGATGAAAGATAAAAAGGATAAAAACAAGCCCGCGGAAAAAGAAGCCGCTCCGGAAAGCGCTCCTTCCAACGACGGCAACATACGCGACCTGCTCATCGAAGATGAGATGAAGGATTCCTATCTCAATTATTCCATGAGCGTCATCGTCTCGCGTGCCTTGCCCGATGTGCGCGACGGATTAAAACCCTCACAACGCCGCATCATGGTGGCGATGAACGATTTGGGACTGGGACCCAGGAGCAAGTTCCGCAAATGCGCCAAGATCGCCGGCGACACTTCCGGTAATTACCACCCGCACGGCGAGCAGGTTGTTTACCCGACCCTGGTCAGGATGGCGCAGGATTTCTCCTGCCGATATCCCCTGGTTGACGGGCAGGGCAACTTCGGCTCGATAGACGGCGACCCGCCGGCCGCCATGCGTTATACCGAGGCGCGCATGACAAATTTCTCCATGCAGATGCTGGAGGATATGGAAAAGAACACGGTAAATTACGTCCCGAATTATGACGAAACCCGCGAAGAACCGACCGTGCTCCCTTCCAAGTTTCCCAATCTCCTTTGCAACGGCTCTTCGGGCATCGCCGTCGGCATGGCGACCAGCATCCCGCCACATAACTTTTCCGAAGTATGCGACGGCATTATTAAATTGATAGATAAACCGGATACTCCCATAGAAGAGCTTATCGAAATTGTCAAGGGCCCGGATTTCCCGACCGGCGGAATCATCTGCGGATTTAAAGGTGTCCAGAGCGCTTACGAAACCGGACGCGGTATTATCACCGTCCGCGCCAAAGTCGCCACCGAAGAGGCCAAAGGCGGCCGGGAAAATATCATCATTACCGAAATTCCTTATAACCAGGAAAAGGCGCGCATTATCGAGCGCATCGCCGAACTGATTAAAAACGATAAGATACAGGGCGTCTCCGATATCCGCGACGAAAGCGACAAAGACGGCATGCGCATCGTCATTGAATTACGCCGCGGCGAGGAAGCCCAGGTGGTCATCAACCAGCTTTATAAAAACACCCCGCTTCAGGACAGCTTTTCCATTATTATGATTGCCCTGGTGGATAACCGCCCGCAGGTCCTGAACTTGAAACAGATGCTGGCGGCCTATAAAGACCACCGGATGGAAATAATAAAACGGCGGACAAAATTCCTCCTGGAAAAAGCCGAAGCCGAAGCGCACATACTCGAAGGATTAATCATCGCCATAGAAGATATCGACGCGGTGGTCAAACTGATAAAGAAATCCAAGACCGTGGAAGCCGCCCGCGAAGGCCTGATGAAACGCTTCAAGCTGAGCGAAATCCAGGCCGATGCTATCCTCAAAATGCAGTTGCAGCGGCTGACCGGGCTGGAGCACGAGAAGCTGGCAAAGGAGCTTAAAGAGTTGAAGGATAGGATTGTGGAATACAGGGCGATTCTGGCGGATGACGGCCTTGTTATGGATATCATCCGCGAAGACCTTTACGAGATAAAAGAAAAATACGGCGATGCGCGCCGGACCCAGATACTGAAAAGGGAAGCACAGGATTTCTCTTTGGAAGAGCTTATCACCGAGGAAGATATGGCCGTCCTTATCAGCCACGCCGGCTATGTCAAGCGCATGCCTCTGACTTCCTACCGCAAACAGGCGCGCGGGGGGAAAGGCGTTATGGGCGCGGAAATAAAAGAAGATGATTTCGCGGAGCACCTCTTTATCGCTTCCACGCACGATTATATTCTTTTCTTTACTTCGCTCGGCAAGGTCCACTGGATAAAGGTGTACGATATTCCGATGATGGGCCGTCAGGCAAAAGGCCGCGCCCTGGTAAACTTTATCCGGCTGGCGCAAGGGGAAAGCATTACCTCGGCAATCGCGGTTAAGAACTTTGATGAAGGGTTTCTGGTCATGGCGACCCAGAGCGGTTATATCAAAAAAACCGCGCTCAAGGCGTTCAGCAATCCTAAAAAAGGCGGTATCATCGCCCTGAAACTGGGCGGCAACGATAAGCTTATCGGCGTCCGGGTGACCGGCGGCAAAGACCATGTTATCCTGGGCACGCGCGACGGCATGAGCATACGCTTCCCGGAAACCGATGTCAGGCAGATGGGGCGCTCCGCCCGCGGGGTTACCGGCATACGCCTGCGCAAAGGCGACCAGGTCAAGGATATGATTATCGTAGATAAAGATTCATCGCTCTTGAGCCTGTGCGAAAAAGGATACGGCAAGCGGACCGGGTTCGATGAATACCGCATCCAGCGCCGGGGCGGGACAGGCGTCCATAATATTAAGACCTCCGACCGCAACGGCAAACTCATCGCCATGAAGGAAGTGAAAGACGATGACGATATTATCATGGGCACTTCAAACGGAATGGTTGTGAGAATTCCGGTAAAAAGTATCCGGGTCATCGGTAGGAATACGCAAGGTGTCCGCCTCATTTCGCTGCAGGCAAACGACAAGCTTGTCTCGGTTGCCCGCGTTATCCACGAAGACGAACCGGCCTGACCTCGATACTAAGCTATATAAACCCGGCTCCACAACAATAAAGCACCCCCTACGGGGACTCCCGATAATGGGGTGCCCCCGGAAATAAAATGGAGTGGGGTAATCAGCCGTCCCGTCCCGCCTTGCGGGACCACTATCGCAGTGTCGGGGCCGCCCTCGTAACCTCTTGTAACCTAACGTAACGTTATGTAACATCCTGTAACTTTTACAGAACCCAGCCCGCCCCTACCAACTTTAATCGATCGGGCGTCCCGATACGCAGTGTCGGGATATTCAAATAACCCATCCCAAAAGATACACATTCACCCCGTAAGAAGTGTCCTTAAGGGCACTTTCTTACGGGGTGAACCTTAGTTATTGCTTTAAATAACCCATCCTAACAAATAGACGTTT
>JAGVQN010000099.1 GCA_020051675.1 Candidatus Brocadiia bacterium | reverse complement strand
CTTGCGTTTGCGCTTCTGGTTAATACGGGATGCGTTCAGTATCATCGCCTCCGTCCACTGTTCCTTTGACCAGTCTGCCTGGGTGATGCCCTTGGGATTATCTGTCATAGCCCCGCTGGCAGATATGCGCAGGAAACTAACTATCTTTCCCATAAATCCTTCCTCCTCTCTTTATTAGATTATAAACGATAGAATATACTCTAAACTTATTCCTATAATATGTCAAGCTATATCTCGTGATTATATCCGCTATATCTTAGCCCTTTAGGGTGAGAGTACGAACCCTACTCCCCCTGCTAGATACCAATACAGCTATATACTCCAGCCGGTCAGGGCTGGCAGGCCCGACCTCACGGGCTACTACCTTCAGCCCCACGGACTATTAGGACCTGGGCTTGGGACTATTACCCCCAGTCATACAGGGTATTAGGGGTGACGGCAGGAGGTATTACCCCCTAAGCCAGGCAATAGTAGCCCCAATGGCTGGTTCTACTACTCCGGTAGGCAGGGAGTATTAGCCCCTATCCCTAACTCTAATACTCCCAGCCGGTTGGAGTGATACCCCCTCCGTTAGCGCCTATTATCCCCAAGGGCAGGGGGGGATACCCCCCGCCCCCCCTCCTACCACCCACTCCCCCTGAGTCTACTACCACAGACCGCACCTACTAATACCCTCTGAGGCATGGCCTGGTAGGAGGAACGGCTGGGGCTATATAGCTGTGGATACTATACGCCTACCCTATACCCCCATCCATAATAGGCTGTCACTGACTCTCCCATACCAGGTAACCGACTCGGCTATACCATGTAATTACCATTAGCATACCAAATTAACAATAAGGTATCCGAGATCAGTTTCCTCTCCCATCGTGGGAGAGGATTAAGTAAAGGGGGGATAATTGATTTCCACCCTCACCCTACCCTCTCCCATCAAGCCCCCTGCCTGTTGGCTGGGACTCCCTATTAATCCCGCT
Organism: Candidatus Brocadiia bacterium; assembly: GCA_020051675.1. Classification (GTDB taxonomy): domain Bacteria; phylum Planctomycetota; class MHYJ01; order JACQXL01; family JACQZI01; genus JACQZI01. The sequence goes on along the minus strand of JAGVQN010000099.1, from coordinate 4,663 downwards.
TCCAGCGGGAAGTGAAATGGAGCGGGGGTAGAGGGAACCTTCTTAGTTACCCACAAGGACAAATGCTACCAGTAGTATATCCAATAATACAGGATGTGTATTCGCATAGAGTATAGAGGGTCTGGTCAGAGGTAATAGATTATTAATCTGCTTTATGACAGTGGGTTAGGAATGGATTTAGGGGATAATATTTCACCGCCCCTTACCTGCTTGTAGGGACTCCCTATCATTTGGGTGTCCCCGAAATGAAATGGAGCGGGGCAGAGACGCAGAGAACACAGAGGGTAAAGAAAGACGAATATCAGGGATTCTTTTTGGGAATCTGGTTTGGGCGGCCGCAATAAGTCCAATTACTCCCGCTCCCCCACCATGACCTTAAAGGTCTGTTCCTTCCCCTCGCGTATAACGACCACTTCAGCCGTATCGCCTATCTTAGATTTGCCGATAAGGGCGACTAATTCTCCGGGATTCGTTATCTTTTCCTTGTTGTAACTTACCACCACGTCGCCTTCCAATAAACCGGCTTTTTCAGACGGCGATTTCTTTTCTATTCCCATGATAAAAGCGCCAACAGGCTCTTTTATTTTCAGTTCTTTCAGCAATACCTGCAAGGAGCTTAATCCGTAATGCCGCGCCAGCGATTCATTTATCTCGCTCAAATAAACACCCAGATACGGACGCTGGATTTTGCCGGATTCGATAAGCCTGGCCATGATTATCTTCGCCTGGTTGGAAGGGATGGCGAATCCGATTCCCTGGTATCCGCCGCTCCTGGTAAGGATAGACGAATTTATGCCGATGACCTCGCCTTTAAGGTTGGCCAGAGGTCCCCCGGAATTACCCGGATTGATTGCCGCATCGGTCTGGATAAAATCATTGCCTTTCCCTCCGGTGTTAAACGCCTCGCGCCGGGCGCTGATGATGCCCGAAGTGACGGTATTATCGAGCCCAAAAGGGTTGCCGATAGCGACGACCCATTCGCCGATTTTCGTCGCGTCCGAATCGCCCATGACCGCCGGTATCAGGTTTTTGGCATTGATTTTCACCACCGCCAAATCGGTCATCTCGTCACCGCCGATAACCTTCCCCTTGAATTCCCTTTTATCCGCCAGGATTACTTTTATCTCATCCGCGCCGCCGACGACATGGTAATTGGTCAGGATATAGCCATCCGCGTCCACGATTACGCCGGAACCGATTTGCTGCTGCTGGCGCGGGACGGAAAAGAATGGGAAATCCTCGTAGACCAAATTAATATTCTTAAGGGTGCTGATGTTAACAACCGATGGCTTGACCACCTCGGCCACCCTGGCGAAAAGCTGAACCGGGTCTTTGGCATCCCGCAGTTCTTTCTGGAATTCGGCGTGCCGCTTGTCGGCTCCTTCATCCGCCTGCATCACGGAAAGCTCGTAATATTTGGCGATAATTACTCCGGAAATTATCCCGATAAATAACGTCAGCGCCATCAGCCATTTCTTACGCATATAAATTCTCCTAGTATATTATTGTTCTTGAATCTAAATCACCCTCTCCTTCCTCCTCTCCCCTCGAAAGAGAGGATGGGTGAGGGGAAAAATATTTACTTCTTATACTTCAGCACCTGTTTTTCGGCTTTACGGATAATGGTTATTTCCACCTCGCCTGCCGGACTGGCATCCAGCTTTTCTATCATCTGCCGGCGGAATGTCCAGATGCTGTTAATATCCTCGTCATTCACTTTCAGAACCAAATCCCACTGCTTAAAACCAATCTTTTCCGCAAGGCTGTCTTTTTTCACTTCCCTGACGAGAATGCCGCCCTCTTCCTTGATGCTAAGCTGTTCTTTAAGCGCCGGCTCTATCGCGGAAACGACCATGCCCAGCTCCAGCTTTGGTTCGGGTTTCTCTTCCGGTGCTTTCTTAGGGCGGGTTAATCTGGGCAAATCCGGCCAATCATCCAGCCCCTGTCCCTCAAACATCTTTTTCATCATTTCATCCATTTGTTCCATCTGCTTGCGGATACGGTCGAATTCCTCACCCAATGAATTGCCGAAATCCTCCGGGAGTTCATCTTCATTTATTCCCGGTATTTCGGATTCCTCATCGGCTTTATTTTTCAGCCCGTATTTCTCCGCGAGTTCCGGGTATTGTTTGATAAACTCTTCCATGGAATCTGCGGCATAATTCTCTGTAGTTTCTTCGCCTTCTTTATCCTTTTTCTTTATGGTTACGGTAACCTTGCCTGATGGGCCGGTTGAAAGGCTGAATGACTCATACGGCTGGCTACCCTGAATAATAATTTGAACATTACCGGAGGCTTTAGGCGGCTTGGGCCAGGTCTGCACTTCATCCTCGCTTTGCGGCTCTTCTTTATTAGCCTCTTTCTGCTTGTTGCGGTCAATGGCTTTAAGGATAATCCGGGCGCGCCAGGCGACTTCCGGGTCTTTGCTTTCCAACGCCTCTTTAAGAAGCGGAACGGCCGGCTCCCCTATTTCCTTAAGCTCCTTGGTGGCGTTATCGCGCGCCTTGGATTCATCCGCCCCGAGTTCTTTGATGAAGTTCTTTATCTTTGATTGCAATTCCTCCTGTTCGGGTCTTGCTTCTTCTTTAGTATCTTCGGCATAAACGGATGTTAATGCGGCCGCCATTCCAAGCGCCAGCATAACCCCGATAATTAATCCTGCAATCCATTTCATAACTACCTCCCTTCTTCCAATAAATCAACTGCGATATTAATCACCTTGCCCTGCCTTATGATATGTAAGTTAATCGTATTATCAGCCGGAAGGATTAAATTGTTCGATATGGGCTGCCCGTTAATTCCCATGATAATATCACCGATTTGAATCCCGTATTGTTCTGCCGGGCTTTTATCCATAAAGTTTGATACCACCAGGCCGATATCCGGATTGATATTAAGATGCGACCTTAAAGCGTCGCTCACCGGATAAAGGTTTACTCCCAGTTTATTATTTGCAATCGTTTTAGCCGGCGGGATATCCACCTTGACAATGCCTTCCTGGGATTCGGGAGCCGCCGGAGCCGGCGCTGAAGATTTAAACCGGACGAAAGGCGCGGTAACATAACCGATAAAAAGCCCGATGAGCAAAACAGCCGCGGTCCGCAAGAGCGCGAATTGCCAGGCGGGCTTTGCGCTTCTAATGGCTTCTATTTTATCATAAAGCGAACGCTCATAGCCAATCCAGTATTCCGGCGGACGGCTGACTTCTTTCAAACCGCCCAACGCGGATTTTATGGATTGGTATTTTTCCGCCTCGCGCTTGCACTCACCGCAAACACCCAGATGCGCTTCGATGCTTTCCGTCTCCGCGGGCGTAATATCCCTGCTCACATAAAGAGGCAGAAGCTCTTTTATTTTACTGCATTCTTTCATGTTCTTCCCAGACCTTTTTGAATAACTGGCGCGCCTCGTGAATCCGCCACCTGACCGTGGCATCATTGCATTTAGTTATAACGGCGATTTCCCTGGAAGACAGCCCTTCGATATCGCTCAACACCAAAACTTCCCGGTATTTTTCCGGAAGCTCCTGAAGAAAACCGCGAACTTTTTCCCGCCTTTCATTGATATCCGCAGCATCGACCGGCTTATCTCTTTTTACCGCGTCAAACTCCTCAAGCGGTTTTGTCTTTATTTTATGCTTCCGCAGGTAATCAATGCACAGGTTATTGACAATCTGCGCGAACCACGGATAAAACCTGCGGTTTAAATCGAACTTCCTGATATTCAAATGCACTTTTATCCACGCCTCCTGTGAAATATCACGCGCCAGGTCATAATCGTACAGCATATTATAAGCCAGGGCGTAACCGGCTTTCTCGTAACGCTCCACCAGCATACGGAAGGAATCCTTCCTCCCCTGCCGGCATTCCTGGATAAGCTCTTTGTCTTCTGATGGCATAGCAACTCTTATTATCGGAAATACTTTTTGATATCTAATAAGAGTTTAGCATATTCCATCATTCTGATAAAGTGTTTTCTGATATTATATACGGATGGGAACTGTGGAATGTTTGAAAAAGTATGGCTCAAGCATGGCTGGAGTTGGTATTGGGCCTTCGGGAATAAGCCGGGTTCTGTAATAAGTAACCATTTGTCTTTGTCCCGCCTCGCGGCGGAATTCCAACGGCCTACCTGCGGTCTAACCCTGCGCCGAAGCGCAGAATATAGGATCGGGCCAATCCTGTTTCCCGCCATCCTCCGATTCAACATCAAAGGAGTTTGGCCTTTCTCCGGGTGGGGTTTACCATGGTCCGATGTCCCGATATGATATCGGGATTCGGACTCCCTTAAAGGGACCCCCGACGTCACCGTCAGGGCGGTGCGCTCTTACCGTCCCCTAATGTTACCATCATGGGACCCCGACATTTCGTCGGGGCACCTTTTCACCCTTGCCGTATACCAGTAACGGTATATGGCGGTATATTTTCTGTGGCACTTTCCCTACCCCCCGACCTTACGCCGGGGGACGGCTCTCGTTATGAGTCACCCTGCCCTCTGGAGCCCGGACTTTCCTCCCCCTTCAGGCAATCAAGCCGAAGAGAGCGGTTACATACCTGAAAGCTTGAGTTACAACCCAGCCATGCCTGAGACACACACGCCATATTGTCAAAGAACGGTAACTTTCAAATCGTCAACATCATCCTTCAAATTCATCGATTTATTG
>JAGVQN010000050.1 GCA_020051675.1 Candidatus Brocadiia bacterium | reverse complement strand
CGCCCAGGCTGTGCCCGTCGCCGTAATCCGCCCTTCTGCCGTAGCCTGTCCCTTGGGCGAATGAAATAGGATTGTTGCAGAAGGCTTCGGATATCAGCGCCGTGGCAGAGGCTTTATAGCTGTCGTTCCCTTTCACATCCAGAATCGCGCCCACGCCGAGTGTCGAGCCGAACCCCTGGGATTCTATTCCGCAATAATAGGTGTCGTTGCCTTCCAATTCTATGACTAAGCCGACGCCCACATGAGCCGCGCCTTGCCCGCCGGTATTATCAGTGGTATACTTATCATTACCGGAATAATCCATTACCAGCCCGGTGCCATACCAGGCGCAACCGATGCCTGAATCTTTGCATTTGTATTCGTCATCGCCTGCCAGGTCGAATATAGCGCCGATTCCGAAAAGGCCGCAGGCCAGGTTTGCCGGCTGCTCTCCCCCATCATAAATGTCGTTCCCGCCTAAGTCAATGATTGCCGAAATAGGTTTATCCAGAGATAATGGAACGGCTTTACGCCCGGTGTATTTATCATTACCGCCGAGGTCGATGATTATTGAGTCTTCGTCTTTAATCGCGTCATCAGCCGTGCCGTAAATGCGAACAGAGCCGATACTGGTTTGGAATGAGCAGGATTCAAAGTCGGTGAAGTCCACCTTATTCTTTGCGAGGTAATCCTGGTATTCCTTTATGGCGCCCTGAACGTAGGTCGTATATAATATAGAACCGAATGCCAGGTAGGCGAAATCTATTTTGTCAAGCGCCTGGAACGCGGCGAGGTTCGGAGGGGAATCCTGCCACGGCATGGAGACGAATTTATAAAGCATTTCCGGAGTGATTTTATCCTTTGTAACGCCCAGGCTTTGTTCGAAGAACTTTACGTCGAATGATTCCTTTATCCATGGTGCGGCTTCAATCACGGCAATTGCCAGGCGGGTGATTAACCGTTGTGTCGCTTCAGGCAGCTTTTCCCAGTTTTCCCTGTCTTCCGGCGAAATAGTTTCGTTTTCGCCTTCAGGAAAGCCTTGCTTCAGAATAAATTGCAGGGCACCAGCCGGCTTGGTCTCTTTGGGAATCCAGTCAACGCCCCACTCGTTTTCCTTAGGGGCGGTAATGCCGTAACCGGCACGGACGCCTAAAAGGCCGTAACATTGCGTGACGATTCCGGCGGGGTTATCCTTTTGGGCGAGTAATGAATTTCCGACCCGCCCGCTGAAGCGCGGGACGGAGCGGACATCGGCAAACAGTTTCTCTATAATTTTCAGGACATGTTCGTCTTTGCCGGTATTCTTGAAGTTAGCCATTTCTTCGGGCGTAAACCCGAGCTTTTTATCGTTGCCGTAGCCAACTTTTTCGCGTATGAATTTCCAGAGCTGGTCGGGAAATTCCAGGTCTTCGCGCTTATCGCCGTTGAATGTAATCTTTTCAAGCTCAGAAAGGGTTAAAGGTTTTTCAGGAAGATTTTGGGCATAGTTTTGGTTAGTTGTGTTACAGCCATTCAATACGCTTGCCAGGCTTGATAAAAAGAACAAAACGCAAATGACTCGAATTTTGTCAATCATGAGATTTCTCTTTCTGTTTCTAATGATAAAACTTTCTTACGCCGGTAAAGAGCAAGCCCATTTTATACTCATTAGCGGCTTTAATGACTTCCTCGTCTCTTATCGAGCCGCCCGGTTCAATGACATATTTCACGCCGGTTTCGGCGACGTTATCAAGCCCGTCCCTGAACGGGAAAAAGGCGTCAGAGACCAATACAACATTATCCGCCTGGAGTTGTTGTTTAATATATTGCCTAACTGTTTTAACTTTCGTTTTCTTAGATTTTTTAAATTCAGCATACTCCCTCTTGAGGTTTTCAACCGCACGCATGCCTGCCAGCATGACTGAATCCTTGCGGTTGGGCTGTCCGCAGCCCATGCCGATGGTCTGGTAATAGCCCGGGCGGTATTCACGAACGACAACTATCGCATTCGATTTGATATGCTTGACGTAATGCAGGCCGAACTCATATAAACCGGCGCGAGCGGCAGGCGGCTTTATCTTGGTCATTATGCCGACGGTCAAATCCTTGCCGCTGTTGGCGCATTTTGCCTGGAATGGAGATTTGAACAATTCCTTGATGCTATCGGTAAGGAAAAATTTATTGTCCTGTTCCTGTTCCAGGACGCCGCCGGTAATGTATCTCAAGAGGTTATCCTTGCTTTTATTTAAGTCTCCCGCTTCCAGCAGCCTTAAGTCTGCCTTCTTTTTACCCAGTGACTTGATATATTCTAAGGCGTCCGGTTTTATGGATGGCGCGACCAGTACTTCAACAAACCTTTCCCCCAGTATTTTAGCGACATCCATATCAAGCGGCCTGGTCAGGGCAATAACGCTGCCAAAGGCGCTGACCGGGTCTCCCTGCCAGGCGCGTTCAAAGGCTTCCAAAAGTGTTTCGCCTGTTGCATAACCGCACGGGTTGGCATGCTTGATGATGGAGACCGCAATAGAATCCTTGAGCTCAAGCGCGGATTGCAATGCCGCTTCGGCATCCAGATAATTATTGTAACCCAATGCGCCGCCGTGCACCTGTTTTGCCCACGGGATGCTGGTTGCCGAAACCGGTGATTTATAGAGCCATCCTTTCTGGTGCCAGTTTTCCGCGTATCTGCCGAGCTGGATTCCCTTGACATACTTGGCTCGTTTTACTTTCTCATTGGTTAATTTATCCGCAAAAAACGTATGTATTGCCGAATCATAATCCGCCGTTTTCTCGTACGCGCGGACCATGAGTTTATTGAGTAATTCTTTTCCGATGGTGCCGTTATTTTTAGCCATTTCCGCCATTAGTTCCTTATACTGCTCCGGCTCAACGACGATGGCAATGCTTTCGCTATTCTTGGCCGCGGCGCGCACCATGCACGGACCGCCGATATCTATGTTCTCGATGGCCTCTTCGATAGTGACGCCATCCTTAGCCGTTACCTTCTCGAACGGGTAAAGGTTGCAGACGACCATATCGATTTGCGGGATTCCCAGCTCCTTTGCCTGATTGACGTGTTCGGGATTATTGCGTTTATACAATAAAGAGCTTTCGTAATTAAAGCTGATGGTTTTCATCCGGCCGTCAAAATAATCGTCCTTGCTATTGCCGGTGATTTTAGAGATGGGCGTGATGCCGATCCCGTTTTCCTTAAGAACTTTTGCCGTGCCGCCCGTAGAAATTATTTCCACCCCCCATTTTTTCAATGACTTGGCGAATTCCACTAACCCGTTTTTATCGCTTACCGACATCACGGCTGTTTTTATTTTCAGCATACTTGATTTCTCCTTTTCTATTATGCTTTATATTTTACCACTCTTTTAAAATATAAATCAATAAAATTGAACAGATTGGAGTTGTAATCAGGTGAGTTTTTTAATGATATTTTCGGCCCCTCTGAATTTTTTGATTAATTCGTTCCTTTTAGCCAGTTCAAAGTCCGTAAAATCAAATCCCGGAGAGACAGTGCATCCGACAAGCGAGTATTTCGAGCTGGGATCCGGAAAAGCCCCGAACCAACACCCGAATGGGACTGTATGCTGGAGAAGTTGTCCTGATTTTATATTCCGTCCCAGTGTCACTTTTTCCGTTTTTCCGTCAGGGTGAATCTGGACAAGCGTTAACGGGTCTCCCAGATAAAAATGCCAGAGTTCGTCAGATTTGAGCTTGTGTAGTTTTGATTTCGAGCCTTTTGGCAATAGAAAATATATGGCGGATGAGTAATTCCTTTTTCGTCCGCGAACAACGATTTTTCCTTTTGAGCAATAGGTTTCTCTGTAATAACCGCCCTCGGGGTGTTTTTTCAGCCCAAGTTTCTTTATAATTTCCTTGGCGGTCATGTCGTTTGGCTTACGTTAATAGTTCGGCGAGAGACCAGAGCTTAAGCATATTATCTTCTCCGCCTGATGCGAGATATCCGTCAGGCGAAAAAGCCAGTGCTTTTACCGCGTTAATCTTTTTCTTCATGTAGGAAGTGTCCCAGGTTGATTTCGGCATCATGGAGGTTTCAATGCCGTCCTGATGATTGTCTTTATCTGAAATAATTGTTTTAAGGCATTGATCAGAAGTGGGTTTCCATATTTTTATCATGTTATCCGCTCCTGCGGTAGCGATGATTTTGCCATCGGTTGAAAATGCGACAGCCAAGACCCAGCGTGAATGTCCTTTATATATCTGCTGGCATTTGCTTAACGGGATTGACCAAAGGCGCGCGGTCATATCGTTTCCGCCGGATGCCAGAAATTTACTGTCCGGAGACCAGGCCAGTGTTTTAATCCAGCCGACATGCCCTTTAAGTGCTTTTGAGAATGCAAAATTATCCGCATTCCATAAAATAATATTATTATCATTACCGGCTGAAGCCAGGTATTGCCCGTCAGGGGAGAAGGCAACCGCCCCGACCGGCTGTGCGTGGTCTGGCAAAGTTTTTATGCATTCCCATTTTTCCACGGACCATATTTTAACTGTTTTATCTCCGCTGGCCGATGCTATTAGTTTACCGTCGTTGGAAAAGCACGCGCACTGGACAGATTCTGTGTGCCCACGCAGTATTTTTATGCATTCACCGGTTTCAGTATTCCATACCCGCACGCTTTTATCGTCTGCACCGGAAACCAGGGATTTACCGTCTTTGGAAAATGATACGGACATCACCGAATCGGCATGTCCTTCGATATTTTTCATGAAGGCGTTCTTTTCAGCTGACCAGAGTTTTATCATATTATCATGGCTGCCGGAAGCGATAATTTTGCCATCAGGCGAGAATACAAGCGATTTTACCCAGTTACTGTGGCCGGGAAGGCTTCTAATAAAACTCCCTGTTTCGATGGTCCAGATTTGCAGCATGCCATCGGCGCTTCCGGAAGCCACATGTTTGCCGTCCGGCAATGCGGCCAGGGCCGATATCTTATTTCCATAGTTAAGTATTTTTATGCATTTCCCCTTGTCGGTCGACCAGCAGCGGATGGACATATCTTCGCTTCCGGAAATGAGATGTTTCCCATCGGGCAGGAACGTTAGTCCTGAAACCGGTTGAGTGTGTCCCTGCAAATTATTTAAGATAATCAGTTTTTCCGCTGACCAGATTTTTACGGTGTTATCCATGCTACCCGAAGCGATATATTTACCGTCCGGTGAGAAACAAACGCAAAGAACGGCTTGCGTATGCGCGCTTAAGGTTTTTATGCATTCGCCTTTTTCCGGAGACCATAGTTTTATGGTTTTATCGCTGCTTCCGGAAACAAGATACTTGCTGTCGCGTGAAAAAGTAATCGTTCTTACCCAGTCGGTATGTCCTAATAATGTTTTTACGCATTCGCCGGTTTCGCATGACCAGAGTTTTACCGCATTATCCCAGCTGCTGGAGGCCATATATTTGCCGTCAGGAGAGAATGCCACCGCTAATATCGGTTGGGTGTAATTTTTTACCGTGTTAAGCATTTCGCCTGTTTCAATCCCCCACACGATTATGGTGTTATCCTTGCTGCCTGAAGCAAGGTATTTGTTATCAGCGGAAAAAGCCAGTGTGTTTATCGCATCGGTATGTCCGGTAAGCTCGCGTAAGGGGGTGAATTGATCATTTTCTATTTTCCATAGACGGATAATCGTATCTTTTCCTCCGGACGCCATATATTTCCCGTCCGGGGAAATTACGACTGAGGATATTGCGTCCGCATGTTTTTTAAGTTCCGTTGTTAACATAGGTAAAACAAAATATTGCTATTACGGGACAACTGGTATATTCCAGATAGCGTTAAAGGCAATGCCTTCGGTCATCGGACCGGTAAACTTCATTTTCTTAGAACGCACCAGTTCCATCGGATGCACTTTGCCCGTAAAATAATCGATAAAATCCTTGTCTTCCATTTCCAGAATTAGTTTAGCATTTTCCAGTTTGTCCGGATGGACGGTGCAAACCTGGTTTTTAATTTCCAACCACCAGAGCCCGCCGCCCTCTCCTGTGATATTCAGTTGGATTTGCCTGTTGTAACCTTTTGAACGGGCGGTGTTAAATAAACCGGGTAATCCGTTTAATACTTCCTGTACTGTTGCCATATAGATCTCCTTTTTTATTAAGTCAAATATTATCTGGTTGCGACCATTCCCCCATCGACAAATATCGTTTGTCCGGTTATGTAGCTTGATTCATCGGATGCCAGGAAAAGTATCGCCGGAGCGATATCTTCCGGAGTTCCTAATCTCCCTAACGGGATCTTTTCCTCAAACCATTTAACCCGGTCAGGGTTGGCAAAGAGGTTCTTGGTTAAGCCGGTTCTGGTCATGCCCGGTCCGACCGCATTCACATTTATGTTATAACTTGCCAAATCATAAGCCATTCCCTGGGTAAGCATTTTCAAGGCGCCCTTGGATGCGTTGTAGGCGTTTTGCCCCTTGCCGGCGATTACCGACATTACCGAGGTGATATTAATGATTTTACCGTACATTTTCTCGGTCATAGTTGGAAGGACCGCTTTGACGCACCTGAATGAGCCCATAAAATTAATATCCATTACCTTGGCGACATCCGCTTCCTGCAAAACCGGGAACGGAACGAATTCATTTGTCCCGGCGTTATTTACCAGGATATCGATAGTGCCGAATTCTTTTAAAACTATTTCCGCCATCTTGTCGACTTCATCTGTGCTGGCAATATTGGCTTTCAGGGCAATTGCTTTGCCGCCTTTCGCTTTTATCTCTTGAGCGACTTCCTCGGCGCCCTTCAGGTTCATGTCCACCACCGCGACTTTCGCACCTTCCTGTGCAAAAAGAATGGCTGATGCCGCGCCTATTCCCGATCCGGCACCGGTTATAATGGCAACTTTGTCTTTCAATCTCATAATTTATTCCTCTCCAAATACTCTATTTTGTGCTTCCATAAACCGTTCCATATCGTTAGCCGGGAAAAGCTTGGTTTCAAAGATGCATTTATCAGCGCCAAGCGCCAGCGCCTGAACAATCCGTGTTTCCGGATGCATGCTCGGCGGGACAAAGAGCTGTGTGTTCTTCCGACCGTGTTCCTCGCAATATGCGCACATGCCGACCCCGGCATGCTTAACCGGGACAGCCATTAATTTAAAAACAGTATCAAATATGCTGTATTCCTGGCAGTTGAGGAACTGGGATATTTTGATTTTCGGCTCGGTGTCTTTTTTATCCGCCGGGGGCTGTTTTTCCTCTGTTATAACTTCCTGGTCGGCGAACATGCCATATCGGCCGAGCGTCTGTAAATCCGTCATATCGGTGATATCAGCGGCCGGGAACACTTCCCTGAAGAATATGCGGCTTAGTTTCCATCCGTAATCATCACGAGACTTTTCTATGATTTGGGCCATTTTATTTTCGCCGTGCTTTTTAAGGATTAATCCGCAAAGTACGGCCTGTTTGATTAAGCCGTAATTGTATGCGATTATTGCTTGCAGGCAGAATACCAGCCACCGGGTAAGCAGTTCTTCCGGTATCTTTCCGTCCGTAACCGCTTTTTCAGTCTCTTTAAAGAGATGTTTTAATATATCCGCCCAGTTCTCGGGTGTTTTCGGAGGATTGGCTTTGATCGTTTCTTCCAGGAGTTTTTCCGGAAGCAGATTATTCCGTTTAGCAAGTTCTTTAACATCCTGGATAAATTTATCGAAACTAATTTTTAAGTATTCCTGAAAATCCTTTCCCTGCAAGAGCTCGGGCATTTTGGCGTATTGGTCCATCACGTCGAATCGGCATCGCATCATTTCTTCCTCGGATTTCCAAAACGCGGCCATTACTTTAAGTCCCGGAAAGATTTTCCTGGGATCGACGAAATCTCCTTTATATAATAATTCCAGGTTTATTCCTTTGGTTGCGCGTTCCCTGGATTCTTTCAGGTTTTTTGCCCAGCGGTGGGAATGGAATTCCGGATAATTCGTCATAGCTGCATGCTCCTTTGCATAATATCTTACTTAATAATAAGCGCTACGCAAGTTTTTTAGGCAATTTTCCTCGGAGTCCTGATGCTATTCAAGTGTTACTAAAATCTTGACAAATTCGTCTAAAATAGGGCATACTATGTGCGTAAGTAACTTGATTGACATAAGCAGTAATGATGAGGAGTGGTTTATGGCAAATGGAGTAAAAAAAGTGTTTAATTGTCCCGGTTGCAATGTCGGTTATAATATCGCCAACCTTAAACCTGGAACAAAATTCAAATGCCAAAAATGCGGAATAATAAATACGGTTCCTGTCGCACCTCCGGCGGTTCAACCTGCCCAAGCGCAAAGGCCGGTTCAGACCGCGTCGCCAAGCCAAATGAGGCCGTCCGTTCCTCCGTCAAGGCCGCAAACCAGGCCGCCTTCTTCTCCGCTGCCAAGGCCTTCGGCTCCTCCTCCGGCAAAACAAAGGGAGAAATTTATTGAAGAGGAAATTCCTCAGGATGAAGCTCCGGCCGAAGAAGAAGTAATGGAAGAAGAAGCTCCGCCTCCCCGCCGTCCGACCAGCCGATTTGGTAAGCCGGGACTGGCTTCTAAAGGCGGTTCAGCCTCTAAATACAGTAAGCTTGGTAGTTTGAAAAGAGGCAAAGGCGCATCTAAATTCGGCAAGAAGCTTCCTTCCCGTAAAGATGCCTCCGAAGAGGGCGAGGAAGGCGATGGTTTTGAAGAAGAACCTAAAAAGAAGAATAAAACGCTCTTAATCGGAGGGATTGTTGCCGGCGTGGTGATCCTCATCGTGGTTATTATTTTATTGGCCGGTTCAAAACCGCCCGCGAAAGATGCGAAGGAAGGTGACGAGGAAGCAACAGAAGAAGAAAAGCCGAAAGACGAAGCGAAAAAACCAGACGGGCCGGCCAAGCCAAAGTTGAAAGGCGTGGAAAACTGGGTGAAAGCTGACGCCGCGTTAAAATCGGAGATTTCCGAGATGGTGAAACAAATCAGGGATAAGACAAAAACAACCGCTGATCTCGCAAAAATGTATAAGGATGTCACGGACAAAGGTGATAAGGGCATAGTTGCCTTGATTGACCTGATAGATGAAGCGCCGGAGGGGCCTGATGTTAAGATCTATTTCGCAGCGCTTGAAAAACTGGCCGTAAAGCAATATCCTCCGACAGGACCTGGCATAAGGAAACCATTAACCCCTGCTGAAATAATCGTGAAATGGAAGGTGTTCTGGTTGAATAAGGATACCGTGGAGGGTTATGTTTACCCTTCGCCCGCGCTTATTAAGAGTTTGGATGAGGAGATTGCAAAAGGAACTACGGCCGCATCCGGGACAGACGGCACATCATCCGGCGGCGGCAGCTTGAAAATACTCGGTGAGTTTAAACCATTAGTGAAGGATGACCTTACTCCTAAAGTAATATCTATTTTACGGAAAATAGACGAGGGCGAATTAGGCAGAGACGATGGGATAAAACAATTGGTGGAAATCGGGAAAAATGATGTTGTCCCTGTTTTAATAATTGCGCTTGCTAACGACAATATTATGATAGGCCAGGTTGCTTCCAATGTGCTGGTGAAAATTACCGGATGGAGCGGCGCCCCGAACCTTAATGCTTTTGCTGAAGACCAGAAATATGATATTTGCCTTGACTGGCAAAAATGGTGGCTGGCGAATAAAGATAAATGAATCCAAATGCAAATCATTTTAGCATCGGCTTCTGAACGTCGTCGGTTGCTTCTTAAACGCAGGATTCCTGCCTTTCGCGTAATCAAGCCGGATATCCGAGAAAAGCTTCCTGGAAATAATATCTCCCCCTATCAATATGTATGCGATTTGGCCGGCCAAAAGGCGGGAAGCGTTGCGGAAAAACTAAAGAGCGGATTGGTAATCGGCGCCGATACTATTGTTTATGCCAATGGTGAATTTATCGG
>JAGVQN010000025.1 GCA_020051675.1 Candidatus Brocadiia bacterium | reverse complement strand
TTCCCCTCACCCTACCCTCTCCCACAAGGGGAGAGGTAACTTAACTCTACTAAATAATTCCCATAAAATTAACCACATAGTATAATTGGAAAGCACGAAAAAGTCAAACAAGTTCCGATATTTAGTTTGACCGGTATTAATCATTCCTGCTTCTCGAACAGGCAGGTCTGAAATACTTGATTTTATTTATAATATCAGGTAAAACGTTATTGCAGAAAAAGGAGCCTTATTATGAAGAAAGTATTCGTGTTTTTAATAGTGTGTTTAGCCTTGTTTTCCTGTAAACAGCCTCCGGTAAGCCAAACGACTGATAAGCAGGCATCTAAAATCTCGGTTCAAGACCAGCTTAAAAAGGATATGGTCTTTCTTTGCGGAGATGATTTAGCCGGACGGAAAGCGGGCTCCATGGAAAACCTTAAAGCCGCATTGTATATTGCCGGCGAATTCCAAAAAATCGGGTTGGAAACCTTAAGGCCACAGGTGGCAACCGCCATAATGCCTTCTTCTTATCTCCAGTCTTTCGAGGTTAAAGAGAAAGCGTTGCAGAATGTGGTTGGTTGCATCCGTGGTTCTTCAAATAAGGACGAAGCCATTATCATCGGTGCCCATTACGACCATCTTGGAATAGATGAGAAAACGAAACAAATCTATTACGGCACGGATGACAATGCCTCGGGGGTCGCTGCTCTATTGGGCATTGCCCGTCAGTTTAACATGACAGCGCGTCCCCCCAAGCGGACGATTATTTTTATCGCCTTTGATGGCGAGGAATCTACCGAAAGCGGCGGTTTGCTCGGCTCAACCAATTACGTCAAAAATCCGCTCTGGGATTTAAAGAAGACCAAATTCATGCTGAATCTTGATACCATCGGCCGGATGACTGATAAATTGTATATCTTTGGTCAGCAGACGATTCCGTCGCTTAAGGTTGTGCTGGACAAGGCTAACGGCGAAACCAAACTCAATCTGGTTTACGGGGAAGTCGCTTCCGGCAGCGATCAGGTGGTTTTCTGGCAGGCGCGCATTCCGGCTTATTTCTTATTTGGCGGCGCCAATCAGGATTATCACCGGCCGAGCGATACCGCGGATAAAATAAATTACGAAGGGCTGGAAAAGATAACCGGTTTGGCCGGCCGCTTTATTATGGATGTGGCTGATTTACCGGAACTTGAAGCTTTCAAGGAAATGCCCAAGATGGCAAATCCTTCGGGCAAGCCGCGTCCGTATGTCGGCGCGCGGCCGGGTTTCAGCGCGGATGTCAAGGGCGTATTGATAGAAGGGATTAACCCCGGCTCGCCCGCGGAAAAAGCGGGACTAAAGACAGGTGATGTCCTTATTAAGATTGACGGAGAGGAAATAAAAGACCTGAAAGATTACCAGAAAGTTTTGGTGGAAAAAAAGGTCGGCGATACCATAAAAATGGTCGTCCTGCGCGATGGAAAAGAAACTGAAATCAGCTTAACTCTGGAAGAGAAAAAATAGAATGTGCCGGAAGATTATACTTGCGTTTGTGATTGTTTTCGCGGCGATATCTGCGTTGCCTGCGGATTCGCCATATTGGTTTGAATACGGAGATTCGGAACCCAGGGAACGGACTTCGTATTCGGTCAAATTATGGGGCGGTATTTTCGATATTACCTCAAGCGAAGTGGAAATTGTCGATAAGGTCAATAAGATTAAGGATCTGGAAACGGAACTGACCAGGAACTTCTGGGCGTTCGGGCTTAATATTTCGGATATCCCGGTTTTCCCGGAAGCCAAGGAGGGCATGGGCAAATGGTTTTCCGCCGGGATTGATGTTTTTAATCTTCACGGAGGCTATACAATCACCACGCTTTTATCGGATAAAGTATCCTACCAGAAAAACGAGATATTTTCCAAGAGCACTGTTGTCGTCGGCTACGCCAAGATTTCGCCTTTTATCGCAAGCAATGTCCAGCCGTATTTCGGGTTCGGCCTGGGACCGGCTTACACCAATCTGAAGTATACGAGGGCAACCAAATTACCCGGCAGCTCAGTCGTTTTGGAACACGACCGCAATTGGGATAACAGTAATTTTAAGGAAGTGTTTGCCGGCTGCGATTTATACCTGGGCAATCGCTTCAGCCTTAACCTGGAATTCCGGCTCCTGAGCCTGATAAATGACCATATGATGTTTGAAGATCCGAATTACAATAAACATACGACTACCGTCAATACTAATTTGTACGGTATAATGAGCGTATTCAGTTTCGGGATGCATTTCTGATGATATGGGAAATAAAAGCAAAGAAGTAAAAGATTTGGAAGCGGTACTGGAAATATCCAACGCCATGATGTTGGAAAAGGATCTGGACCGCCTGCTTCGCTTGATTGCCCACAAGGCAACCGATGTCATGGAAGCCGAGCGTTCCAGCATATTTATCGCGGATGAGGATGCACAGGAATTATGGGGCCGCGTCACCGAGGGAGTGGATATCACGGAAATAAGATTTCCTTGGGGGAAAGGTATTGCCGGCCATGTTTTCCAGACACGCGAAGTCGTTAATATCAAGGATGCCTACAACGACCCTCGTTTTAATCCGGATATAGATAAGAAAACCGGTTACCGGACGCGAACTATTCTCTGCGCGCCGCTGATTAACCACAAAAACGAAGTCACCGGGGCTCTTCAGGTCCTGAATAAGAAAAAGGGCGTCTTTAATGAATATGACGAATCGCTTATCATGGCTTTTTCCGCCCAGGTTGCCGTGGCACTGGAAAATGCGCAGTTATACCTGGAACAGGAATACACCTTCAGCCAATTCTTGAAAACCATTACCGCCACCCTTGAC
>JAGVQN010000106.1 GCA_020051675.1 Candidatus Brocadiia bacterium | reverse complement strand
TATTGGAAAAGGAGTTTGAGGAAATAGACCGCTTTCTGGAAATGAGCCATTATACCCAAAAGAATGCCCGCTTCGGCGGAGTCGGCGCTTGCAGCCGCCTTTGCCTCAACCCGTCTTTTAAAGAGCCGTTCGAACAATTCCTGGAAAGAACCGGGGAAGAGAGATTATACAATAAGGCGAATGCATTCCTCCTGAAACGTAAAGGTGTCGGTTACGACGAAATATTATACGAAGGTGTCATGGGTGCGCTCGGGTATCACAGCAATTATTCGCCTTTCATTAAGCTTGCCGAATCCGTTCCTTTAAAGCTGCTCAGGAAAATATTATCCGGCTCGGACGCAAAAGCGGCGCACCTTATGTTACAGGCAATCTTTTTATATCAGGCAAATCTGATTCCGTCCTCGAAAGCTGAGTATGATGAAGAGGCCAACCGATATCTTTCCGAACTGCAGAAAGAATACCGGAAGATAGCGCTTCCGGATAAACAGCCCGTTTCATGGAATCTCAAAGGCACCAGGCCCGCGAATTATCCCACGCGGAGGATTACCGGAATGAGCCGTTTCCTCGCTCTCTGCCTCCAAGATGGTCTGCTTAATACGCTTCTTGGATGTTATGAAAACCCAAATCCGCTCTCCCGGCTGCAAGCGTATTTTAATCCGGAGAGCGACGATTACTGGCTGCGCCACGCGACCTTCGGCGGCAAGGCCCTTAAAAAGCCCATGGCGCTGGTCGGCGCCGGCACGATTCAAACAATAGAGGTAAACGTGATTATCCCGATTCTTATCCTGTACGCCCGCGAAACGGATAATAAAAGGTTAGCCGAATCATTGGTTCAAAGGCTCAAGAATTATCCGCCCCTGCCGGAAAATTACATCACCAAATTCATGCAATACCGCCTGTTTGCGGATAAGGAAAAGGCAAGCCATGCCTTCAGCCGGACCGCCTTCCGGCAGCAGGCGTTAATCCAGATTTACCGCGATTTCTGCGCCCGCGGATTGGAAGGTTGCCGGTCATGCGGATTGGTCAAATGGCTGTCTTCCGGGAGATGATTTTCCCCTTGAAAAGCGTCTCCTAACTTTCTTCAGTTTTAGCCCTATTTAACCGATAAAAAAATCTATGCGCGTACTACGCCTATCCGATATCATTTCGTCCACACGGGGCAAACTGCTTAATCGTAATGTCCGGACGAATGGCTTTCTTATAAAGCATATTTCCACGGATACCCGCTCCCTTAAAAAAGGTGATTTATTCGTTGCACTGAAAGGCGCCAATTTCGACGGACATAAATTCATCCCGCAGGCGCAAAAGCGTGAGGCTTCTTCCGTTATCGTATCAGTAAAACCGGCTCAGCTCTCGGCAAAGGCACCAATTATTAAGGTCTCCGACACTACCCGCGCGCTGGGCGATATCGCCCGCTTCTACCGCAGGCTGGTCGGCGCCAAAATAATAGCGATCACCGGCAGTAACGGCAAGACCACGACCAAGGAAATGATTTACCACATCCTTTCCAAGTGCGGATACAAAACCGTCCGTTCGCCCAAGAGTTTTAACAATGCCGTCGGCGTTCCTTTGACCATGTTCTCGATAGATTCTTCCCATAAATACGCCATCTTTGAGGTCGGCACGAACCATCCTGGAGAAATCGCCTACCTCGCCGGTATAATCAGGCCGGATATCGCCGTTATAACGAATATCGGGGCAAGCCATCTGGACGGATTAGGAAGCCTGAAAGCAGTCGCCCGCGAAAAGGCGTCGCTTTTAAAATCGCTCGGCAAAAACGGCATCGCGATTATCCCGTCCCATAATAAACTGCTCGCGCCGTATCTTAAGAAGGCGCCTTATAAAATTGTAACTATTCCCCCAGCCAAAGCAAAGGCTTCATCAGGCGGTTTCCGTTTCAAATTCGGCCCCATTCTGCGAATGGGACACCCAATAATCGGGAGTCCCCGAACCTCCCGATGTCCATCGGGGGGTGAGCGGGGCAAGCACCAGGGATACCTCCCGGTCATGGGCGCGTGCAATATCTCAAACGCCATGGCCGCTTTGGTAACCGTCCGCGCGCTTGGCATTAATATTAAAAAGGCGATAAACGCCCTGAAAAGCTTTCACCTGCCGCCTATGCGTATGGAAAAGGAATCCGCGGGAGGCGTGACCTTTATAAACGACGCCTATAATTCAAACCCGCAATCCGCCTCGGCAATAATCAATGAGATAAAATCCATAAAAGCCAAAGGGCGGAAAATCCTGGTCTTCGGCTCGATGAATGAACTGGGCAGCTATTCCAAAAAATACCACGCCGGAATCGCGGATGAAATAATTTCCGCCAGGCCGGACGCCGTCCTTGCCGTCGGAGAAGAAACCCGGATAACCGCCCAGCGGGTGTATGAGAAATTCCCCAGGACCGGTAAGATTGTTTTATCCTATTTCTCCTCGGCTGCCCAGGCAGGCGATTATCTCGGGAGCTACCTCAAAAAAGGAGACATGGTTATATTAAAAGGTTCGCGCGCTGTCGGATTAGAAGAAACACTAAAAAGGGCCAAGCGTGCCCTCATAAGGAAGTAATTTTATGTTATATCGTTTGATTTCCCCGATGTTTGAGCAGTTCAAATACATCACTTTCCGTTCGGCATTCGCCGCCATGTTTGCCTTTATCCTGTGCCTGATTGTCGCGCCGATGATTATCCGGGCGCTTAAGGCAAGGAAAATCGCCGAACGCACGGAGAAAAAGGATTCCGAGCTCCTGGTAAAACTCCATGAAGGCAAATCCTCAACCCCGACCATGGGCGGAATTATCATACTCCTCGGGCTTATCGGGGCGACGCTCCTTTTCGGGCGCCTTAATAATATCTTCGTCGTCTATGCGATATTGCTCACGACCGGCCTCGGATTAATCGGATTCATTGACGATTACGTCAAGCTGACCTCTGCCAAACAACACGGCATCACCAAAACCGCTAAGTTCTTCAGCCAGATGTTACTCGGCCTCGCCGTCGGTTTCGGCTTATGGTATTATTTCAGGGTTCATCTGCCTGAGGCGACTAAGCTTTATATTCCCTTATTCAAGACCACTATTGAATTAGGCTGGTTCTATCCGATATTCGTGGCACTCGTCATCACGGCGAGTTCCAACGCGGTCAATCTTACGGATGGATTAGACGGCCTGGCAATCGGTTGCATCAGCATGGCGGTTCTGGGCTACACCATCATGGTATACGTCGTCGGCCGTGTAGATTATTCCAGCTATTTGGGAATTCCCTATGTCCCGGGCGTGGGGGAAGTGACCGTTTTCAGCGCCGCTCTTGTAGGCGCGGCGATGGGATTCCTCTGGTTTAACTGCCATCCGGCGCAGGTTTTCATGGGCGATACCGGTGCGGTCGCCCTTGGCGGCGCCTTAGGTTTTATCGCCGTTTGCGCCAAGCAGGAATTATTGCTCTTCCTGGTCGGCGCGATATTCGTCATAGAAACGCTCTCTGTCATCATCCAGGTCATCTCCTTCCGCGGATGGGGCAAGCGCGTCTTTAAAATCGCTCCCTTGCACCATCATTTCCAGTTTGCCGGATGGGCCGAGCCGAAAATAACCGTCCGCTTCTGGATTGTCGCGGCGATTCTGGCGCTTTTGAGTATTGCCCTGTTGAAGATAGAGGTCTTTTAACGATAATATAGTTATGCTGAAAAACCGGCGGGTGCTCCTGTGCGCGGTGCTTGCGCTTATCTGTATCGGCGTGGTCATGGTCTATTCCAGCAGTTTCTTCCTTGCCGAGCGCACCTCGTCATTCTCCAACGGATATTTCTTCTTCAATAAGCACCTGACCTGGGTGCTCATTTCCATCGTGGCAATGCTCTTAATCAAGGAAGTGCCGTACCAGTTCTATTCGAAAATCAGCTTTATCATGCTCCTCGTGACGGCCGGGCTTTTGATTGCTGTCTTTATCCCGGGCATCGGCCGGTATTATTACGGGGCGCACCGCTGGATAAAAATAGGACCGGTCGGATTCCAGCCCTCGGAATTCGTCAAGTTTGGGCTCATCATATTTATCGCCGCGTTTATCAGCAAGGACCCGGAGCGACTGCGCGACTTTAAGAAAGGGCTGCTTCCGCTCCTTATCATCATCGGAGTGGTTTTAGGATTAATCATGGTCGAGCCGGATATCGGGACAACCGCGTTCCTGGTCATCATTGCGAGCATTCTCATATTCGTCGGCGGGGCGAAGCTTATGCATACCGTTCCGATAGTCGCTTCCGTCGTTGTCCTGGGGGCAATCGCGGCGTTCGTCTTTTTCCCGCACGTGGTTGACCGCTGCACGACCTTCCTTGACCCGACCGCCGACCCGGCGGGCAAGGGCTACCAGATAAACCAGGCGCTTATCGGGCTGGGTGCGGGCGGCTTTAACGGAGCCGGCATCGGGCTTTCCAAGCAGAAACTCTTTTATCTCCCGCAGCAGCATACGGATTTCATCATGGCAATCATCGGGGAGGAATTCGGGTTTATCGGCATTATGTTCATCATGTTTCTCTTCTTTCTTATCTTCTGGAAAGGATGGCAGGTATTCAGGAAATCGACTGACAACTTTGCCGCGCTATTGAGTTTGGGAATCACCTTGATTATCACACTGCAGGCATTGCTTAATCTTGCCGTGGTCACCGCCTCCATGCCGACCAAGGGAATGGGCATGCCCTTTATCAGTTACGGCGGTTCGGCAATCCTCGCCACCATGTGCGGAGTGGGCATACTCCTTAATATAGCCAAGCAGACGGAGAAGAAACCGGCTGTAAGCGAAAAGACGGCGGCAGCTTAAGGTAGAGTGTATCAGAATATCAGATTACCAGATTATCAGATGAGGGTTTTCTGATGCTCTGATTTTCTGATACTCTGATATATCTATTACAAGCATGAAAATAGTTATTGCCGGCGGCGGAACAGGCGGACATCTCTTTCCCGGAATCGCTTTAGCCCAATCTCTTTCCCGTCATTCCGCAATCCGCCCCCCACAGGGGGACTCCCTATTAATCGGGTGTCCCCGAAACGAAGTGGAGCGGGGCAATCCGCAATCCGCAATTCTCTTCCTCTGCACTGACCGTCCCTTCGACGCCAAACAGCTCGCGCGTTACAGGTTTGATTATAAAATAGTTTCTTCTCCCAGATTAAGTTTATCCCCCCTGTTTATATTCAAGCTTATTAAATCCATAAACACCGCCTGCCGGGTTATCAGTAAGTTCAATCCGGATTACGTCATCGGCTTGGGCGGATACGGCTCTTTTTCCACACTCCTGGTTGCCAAGATGCGCGGGATTCCGATTGTCCTTTTGGAGCAGAATGTCCTGCCGGGAAAGGTCACGCGGCGCTTTTCCGCCTGGGCGAGATATGTCGCCTGCCAGTGGAAAGGTTCGGCAAGGCATTTGGCTAATCCTTTAAGGGCGCGGCTTACCGGAAGCCCGGTCCGCGAGGAGATTAAACGGCTTCCACGTAATGAAATATTCCCCTCACCCTTCCCTCTCCCTCAAGGGGAGAGGGTTAGGGAGAGGGTGATTCCCATTGACCCTTCCAAAAAAGTCCTTGCCATTATCGGCGGGAGCCAGGGCGCCGAGGCTATCAACAGATTCATCCTTGATAATATCGAACTCGTAAAATCATATAAAGACCGGATTGCCCTTATACATCTATGCGGAGAAAAGGACTATCCCGCGCTTAAAGAGGCGTATGGCAAGGTGGAGGGATTATCCTATCATCTTTCCCCGTTTACCGATGATATGAGCACGGTTTACAGCGCGGCGGACTTGGTGCTGGCGCGCTCAGGCGGGATTACCATTGCGGAGCTGACCGCCCTTGGCTTGCCGGCGGTTTTGGTTCCCTTCCCTTACGCCGCGGAGAATCATCAATACTACAACGCTCTTGAAGTCGCACGAGGCGGAGCGGGTTTAGTTATCGAGCAAAAAGACCTCTCATCCGATAAACTGAAACATATCATTGAGAAAGTGCTGCTTGACGAACCAACATTAAGCAAAATGGCAGAGAAAAGCAAAGCATTAGGCGCGCCCGATTCCGCACAGAAGATTATCGCACTGATGAAATGAAAAAGGCATTAATCATAATCATTTTAATCGGATTCGTTATTACGGGATTAACTTTGTTTTATCATGAGGATGATATATGCACATCATCAGTGAGAGGATATCCGTTTAGTGTTATTATTTATCCGTGTTTGTGCTATGGATATGGGGATGTTGATTGGGGAATCAATTTCTCAGGATTAATGTTAAACGTTCTGATATATTCCTTAGCGGTTTTAATTGTTTATTTAATATTTAAGAAATTACTTAATAAAAAAGCTCCTGATACTAACTCGGCGTCCTTTGCGTCTCTGCGGTGAAAAATACTTAATCCGCCTAATCCGTCTAATCAGCGGTGAAAGCTTACTTCTCCGTCGGTTTTAGCAGGGCGGTGAAATTACTATCTGTCACAATTCTGATTATGGATTTCACAACAAATATAATATGGCATAAAATAAAGGATTGCACATATGAAAAATAAACCAGATAACGCCGTCCGCGAGATAAAGTTAGACTGCATCATTCCTAACCGCTTCCAACCCAGAAAGACCATAGACCCAAAGGACTTACAAGAATTAATTGACTCCATCAGGACGCACGGTGTCTTAGAGCCAATCGTCGTCAGGCAAGTTTCCGGCAAAGAGAATAGTTATGAGATTATTATGGGCGAGCGGCGCTTCAGGTCGTGCCAGGCGCTCAATAAGGAAACTATTCCGGCAATCATCAAGGAGGCAGACGACTGCCAGATGCTGGAATGGGCATTGATAGAAAACACCCATCGCAAAGACCTTAACCCGATTGAAAAGGCAAAGGCATACAAGCAACTGGCAGATACCTTCGGCTTGACCCAGGAAGAAGTCGCCAAAAGGGTCGGGGCTGAACGGAGCACAGTCACCAATTTTATCCGCCTCTTAAACCTGCCTCCTGAAATACAGGAAGATATTATGGACCAAAAAATATCGCTCGGACACGCCCTGGTTCTTTTATCCATCCCTGATTTAACCAGCCGGCTTAAAATCTGGGAGAGAATCAAAAGCGAAGCACTCTCAATCAGGAATTTACGGGTAATCGTCGATGCCTATTTACACCCAAGAGGGGTGGCTACCGGCACCGCTCGATCCATTCAGTATAGAGAACTTCATGCGGGTAATGACCCAACCCTGCGCGAGTGTGCGTCACACCTCTGGAAAAAGTTTGACACACGGGTAGAGGTTCGCTTTTTTAAGATGGGAGATAAAATCATCTCCGGCATGATCATGATACATTTACAGAGCGAAGATGACCTTCAACGCATCATGAAAAATATCGGATAGAGCCCTTATATTCCTGTTCTACTGAGGGGTAGGAGGGATGGGGGATGAGGGGCACTCCACAGGGAGATGACCTGCACCCTACTGTAGGATGCCCTTCACCTCACAGTAAGATGCCCTTCACGCCGCAGTAAGATGCCCTTCACCCCACAGTAAGATGCCCTTCACGCCGCAGTAAGATGCCTTTCACCCTACAGTAAGATGCTCTTCACCCTGCAGTAACATGCTCTTCACCCTGCAGTAATGTACTGCCTTTGACCATTTGGGACATTTGACCATGGAAATAGGTTGACCTTTTTACGACTTAATCAACCTGTTTTAGCGCTGCTTTCCTGCCAGTT
>JAGVQN010000056.1 GCA_020051675.1 Candidatus Brocadiia bacterium | reverse complement strand
CAAGCGGCGATAATTCCAATACCCAATACGCCTGCTTGGCGCTTCGTTCCTGCATGCAGGCAAACGTGATTATCCCGGATGACGTATTCCAGTTAACCCTGAAATGGCTGGAGAAAAATCAACAAAGCGACGGCGGCTGGGGATATGCCTCTCCTCATGGCAATCAAATCACCCCGGCTTACGGCAGTATGTCTGTCGGAGCATTGGGTAGCCTTATCATCTGTAAATTCTATATTACAAAAAAAATCCCCGATCGCGATACAAATGTACTTAAAGGGCTTGAATGGATCATCAAGAATTTTACGGTTACCGAAAACCCAAAATTTAAGCCGCCTGAATACTGGCATTTCTATTATCTTTATGCCATGGAACGGTTAGGCGCATTTCTGGAAACGGAAGAATTCGGCTCTAATTTATGGTACCCGGTCGGCGCTAAATTCCTGCTGGAAAAGCAGGAAGGAAGCGGTTCATGGAATCAGGGCAGAATTGACGATACCTGTTTTGCCATCCTGTTCCTAAGACGGGCAACCAAGCCTCTCAGGGCAAAAATCACCGGCGATAAAGAATAATTATTTCCGCTGGCCCAAGACAAACGAGGAAATAATCATCTTTTGGATATTCGAAGTCCCTTCCACAATCTGGAACGATTTGGCATCCCGCAAACGCCGTTCCACCGGGTATTCGGATGAGAATCCGTAAGAACCGAATATCTTTACCGCTTCGTTGGTCGCCTTTACGGCTGTCTCGGCGGCGAAATATTTTGCCGTGGAAACTTCCAGCGTATTTTTAATACCCTTGTCCTTGAGATAAGCGGCGCGGTAAACCAGCATCCGGGCAGCCTGTGTTTCCACAAACATTTCGGCCAGCTGGCTCTGAATCATTTCATATTCGCCGATTTTCTTGCCGAACTGCTCGCGTTCGTTGGCGTATTTTACGGCGGCGTCCGGCGCACCCTGGGCAACCCCAACAGCACGGCAAGCACAACTCAAGCGCGTGTTATCCAACATACTCATGCAGATTTTAAATCCATCGCCCGGTTTTCCCAAAAGCGCACTTTTGGGTATTTTGGCGTCTTCAAAAATCACCTCGCCGGTCGGCGCGCAATGCAAACCTAATTTTGTCTCTATGGCGCGTGTTGTAACGCCCTTGGTATTTTTCAACTCCACCGCAAACGCGGACATGCCTTTGTGCTTCTGCGAAGGGTCTGTGTAAGCGTAAACGATTCCGATATCAGCAACCTGAGCGTTGGAAATCCATGTTTTGGCTCCGTTTAATAACCAGTAATCTCCTTTATCCACAGCCAGAGATTTCATCGAGGCAACATCAGAGCCGGAATTCGGCTCGGTAATGGCAAAACAGCCCATAAATTCGCCCGTGACCAGCTTGGGAATATAATTTTTCTTATGCTCTTCGGTCCCCCAAGCCAACAAGACCAGCCCCGGGCCGATAGTCTGCATATTGAAAGGCAACCCATAAGAAGCGCTGACACGCGCAATTTCTTCGTTCATGACCACCGTGGCGAGCATCCCGACGCCGGTTCCGCCGTACTGTTCCGGAATAACCCCTCCGAAAAATCCGAGCTCGCCCATTTTCCTGACTATTTCCGGACGGAATTTGTGTTCGGCTTCGTCTTTTTCCACAATCGGGGCAATTTCCTTTTCCGCAAAATCACGGGCTACCTTTTTCATTTCCAAGAGTTCCTCGGTCATTTCAAAATCCATATACATCCTCCATTAAAACCTCTTTCCGTTTTACGAAATGAGGCAAATTCACTTACAGTTTTCCTATTATGCCTCTGGCAATAACAATCCTCTGCACCTCGGAAGTGCCTTCGCCGATTTCGGTCAGCTTGGCATCCCGGTAATACCGTTCCACCTGATATTCATTCATATAACCATAGCCGCCAAGAGCCTGGATGGCATTTTTAGTAACCCGCATGGCTGTTTCAGAAGCAAAAAGTTTTGCCATAGCGGATTCCTTGCTGAATGGTTTACCTTCCTCCATAAGGTGCGCCGCGTGATAAATCAGGTGGCGCGAGGCTTCGATTTCAGTTGCCATATCAGCTACCATCATCTGGATTGCCTGAAAGGAGCCGATGGGCTTACCGAACTGCTGTCGTTCCCTGACATAAGGGATAACTTTATCCAAAGCTCCCTGGGCAATCCCCAAAGCCAGGGCTCCGATACTGATTCTCCCCCCATCCAGTGTCTTCATCAGGCTTTTAAAACCGTCCCCTTCTTTGCCCAGGATATTTTCCTCCGGCACGAAGCAATCCTCAAAAATAAGTTCGCAGGTGTCAGAACCCCTTAAACCAAGTTTATCCTCTTTCTTTCCGCTTTTAAAACCTTTGAAAGAGCTTTCCACGATAAAAGTGCTTAAGCCGTAAGACCCTTTCGCTTTCATATCGGTTTTGGCGAGCACGATAAAGCTTTTTCCCACGCTGGCATTAGTGATGAATATTTTAGAGCCGTTAATAATATAACCACCATTGGTTTTTACGGCGGTTGTCCGTGTGGCGCCGGCATCAGAGCCGGCTTCCGGTTCGGTCAATCCCATCCCTCCCAGATATTTTCCGCTTGCCAGTGGTGTCAGATATTTCTTTTTCTGCTCCTCGGTGCCGAAGGCATAGATGGGAAAAGAACCGAGCGATGTATGGGCGGCTAATGTAATAGAGGTTGAACCGCAGACGCGCGCCAGCTCCTCAACCGCGATGATATAGCTGAGTTCCCCCGCCTCCGCTCCGCCGTATTTTTGGGGCCAGGGAATACCCAGGAGATTAAGCTCACCCATCTTCTTTATGGTTTCATAAGGGAACTCGCTTAATTTGTCTATCTTGCGTGCGATCGGTTCAACCTCTTTCAAGGCGAACTCACGGACGGTATCTTTAATCAACCTTTGCTCTTCAGTCAACTGTATCATAGTAAGAAAGCATAGTATACATTGTATTTGATAAAACATTCAAGAAAATCTGGATTTTCATTACAGAGCTGGCAGCGGCCTGCGGCGATGACAACATGATTAATCCAATGCGCTATTTAAAGAAAGTTTATCTGCCGTGTTGCTTTTGTTCACTCCCCTGTATCCCTTATCTGCTTTTCCCAAACAGAACGCCGGAAACACATGTTTTCCGCCCGATATCCCTTTTAGTTTAATGCCCATTTTTATTGACTGCAGAATACCGAGATAGTAATTTCACTTTTGAGGGAATAAATCGCCTGATTCAGTTGTTATATAAAGTGAAATTCGATTGTGCAACAGATAAATTTTGATGAAGCGCTCAATTACTTGGAGAGTGTTTATAAAATGGCTTTTTATCTTACTTATAACCAGGCAGAAGCTGAAGACCTGGCACAGGAGACTTTTCTGAAAGCGTATACCAACTGGGATAAGTATGAACCCGGGACTAATTGCAAAGCATGGCTTGCCACAATAATGCGTAATACTCATATTAACCGCGTGAAAAAGGAATCGCACGAGCCGCAGGCAATACCGCCGGAAAAGCTGGAATCCTTTAAGGTGGAATTAAAAGAATCTCCGGTTGACCTTAAAAAAATTATCAATGAAATGGTCAGCGATGAGATAAAAGCGGCAATACTAAAATTACCTGATGAGTTTATCGAAACACTTACCTTAGCCTGGCTGGGGGAATTTAGTTATGAGGATATTGCCAGAATAATGGAATGTCCGATCGGGACGGTTATGTCCAGGCTTGCTCGGGCAAGACTGTTCCTCAGGAAGAACCTGGAAGAGTATTGCAATCGTAAAGCATAAAGGGATAATTTTAAGAGGAAATTAATATGAATTGCGAAGAAATCACCCAGTATATCTTTGGCTTTCTTAACAAGTCTCTTCCGGAAAAAGAAGAAGCCGGGTTTAAGGCGCACATCCAATCATGCATTAAATGCGCTGAACGGATTATTGCGGAAAAAGACCTGGAAGAAACCGTTAAAGGCAAAATCACAGCCGATATTAAGCTCCCGCCGGAACTTAAGGGGAAAATCATTGGAAAAATAAACTCCGAGCCAACTATAAAAATAGTCCGTAAAGATGGCACGGAGGAAACGATACAGATAAAAGAAGATATCACCACTTTCGGGAGAAAATCTAAATGCGCGATTTGCCTTAAAGAGGATAACAAGATTTCGCGCAAGCATTGCCAGATTGAACGCAAGGGCGACGCGTTTGAAATAACGGACATGGATAGCCGGAACGGGATATCTGTCAACGGTGAAAAAATAACCAAAAAGCTTCTTTCGCCTGGTGATAAAATTAAAATAGGCGATACGATGGTTTTCTTTAACCTGCCTATAAACATCCCTGCTACGAAGACAGAACAGGCAACAACCGAATCTGCGCCTGCGGTTGCGGCGCCGACAAAAGCTGAATCCGCGCCGGCGCAACCCGCACAGCCTGCGCCTGTTCAACCAATGCCTGCCGGAATCCACCCGGAACATGAAATCCACCATAAACACAAAAAACGCCGTTTGATTAATCCGCGGGAGGAATCATTAACGCCTTACCTTGCTGCGGCCGCCGGCATATTAATAGTCATTGGGATCATAGCGCTCATGAATTCAGGCGGTGGCGGTAAAACTTATAACGCCGGCAACTATAATGAAAGAAAATTATCCGGCTCTACTAAAACAGATGCGCAAATAACAGAAACGCAATCCAAACTGGATAAAGCGTATTACGAAGTAAATAACCTTGCTAAAGATTACCTTTACAAAGAGGCTTTAAGCAAAGCCGAAGGATTCCTGCAGGAATACGGGCGGAAACTGGACGATTCGCAAAAAGGATATTTAAGGGCAAAAATAGAATATCTGGAACAGTGCCTGGTCAGGGAAAAGGAAACGAAAGACGCGCTGGAAACGCTGGAAAAGGAAATCGCCGGGATAACCGATCCTGTTGTAATCAAGGAAAAATACGAGGAGCTTTCCAGAATAGCCTGGAGCACGGTCTTTACCGCCCGGATAAACACTAAAATCACCGAGCTCAATACAGCTATCAGGGTAAAAGAGGAGTCCGAAAAAGCCTTTGCGGCCCTGAAATCAGATATATCAAACGACATTGCCAAGGGCAATTATTCCGAAGCGATTAAACGTTGCGAGTTTTTTAAAACACTGAACGATAACAATTATGCAGAGGCTTTGATAAAACAGGAAATGAAAACCATCGACACAGAGGCTAAAAAAAATCTCGAGCCGGTTATCCAGGAAGGCAACGGAATACTGGCAAGAAACGACCTGGAAAAAGCTAAGGAGTTTTATCTAAACCAGGCGACGAGATTCCAGGGAACAAAATATAGCACCCAGCTGGAAGCGCAGCTTGCGCAAATCAACACCCTGATTACCCGGGAAAGCGACGAGAAAGCGCTGGCAAGAAAATCATCATTGAAATTACTGGAAGAAGGCGATGGTTTAGCCAAGAAATATGACTATAAAAACGCTTCCGCCAAATATTCTGAAGCTCTAAAAACGATAGGGACAGAATACCCCTCCCTGAAAGAGCGGACACTGGCAAAACTGGATTGCTTTAAAAAGGAAAACATCCTGTTTGAAAGTTTTATCCAAAAAATAAAAGGCAAAACGGTTTCTTTGCCCAGGCTTTCCGGCAACGGAACTGTTACGGAGGTAAATTACGAATCATTCTCACTGTCGAATAACTCCGTGATTAAATGGTCTTTCGTTAACCCGGATGAAATGTATTCCTTATTCAAGAAAACGGGCTTGATTTCATCCGACCCGGACAACATCTCTATTTTCTGCCTGGAACACAAATTACTGGATGAAGCATTTGAGGTTTTAAACATCATCATAAAGAGAAACCAGGCGCGCAAACCGGAATTGGAAAAATTACTGGAGTTATATACGGGCAAAAAAACGCCTGAGGGCGGCTATCTGGTTTACAAAGATAAATGGTTAACTCCCGAGGATAAAAACGATATAGTTACCCAGGAAAATATAACCGCTTTAGCCTCCACATTCAAATCGGCAAAAACCGCGACTGACATGGAAAAAATATGCCTGAATATTGCTAAATTAATAGAGACAAATCCCTCGCAGAAACTGGAGTTTAACGGGATTATTCTTAAGTATTTGCAGGAAAACTATACCACGCTTAAGAAAGTCTCTGAAAAACAAATGGGCAACGTTAACATGGGAAAGATGAAGGCCGTAAAGGAGGAGCTAAATCAGAAAAGAGCAGAAGCCTTAAAGGAAATCAGGGAAGGGCCGCCTGCCCCGCCGGCATCGCACCCTGAAACATCACGGGAAATGAACGAGAAAGTCGAAGCGGTCCGCGCGATATGGGAAAAACCGATGGACAGGGTGATTGAATTGGATAAATCACTTGCCGAAACAATCAGCAAGCTAAAAGTTTTGGCAACAGAGATAAAAAAGTATTCCCCGGCTTCTTCAACTGAAAATACGGAAGAACTTTCTGTGTTATCATCTCTGGCGGCCGGCTCTAAAATAGATATTAAAAACTTCCCTTTGAACGGCGCCGAAGCCAAGCTTATTGAATACAATAAAAAGACGATGGAAGAAAACGCGAAAAACAAGGAGGCAACCGCTCCTGAAATAGAAACGGTCCGGCTGATAAACGAATACCGCATCATGATGGGATTGCAAGCAGTTAAAATCCATGACCTCCTGACACTGGCCGCCCGCAAACACAGTAACCATATGCAAAGCGTCGGACAGCTTGCCCATGAAGGAATAGGCGATGGCACCCCTTCAAGCCGCGTAAAGGCGGAAGGATATAGCGGAGGAGTGGGAGAAAACTGCTATATGAGTTCTAATGGCGCTACGCCGCAAGGCGGATTCGATGGCTGGTACTGGAGCCACGGACATCATCTTAACATGATCGGCAACTGGATATCTATCGGACCAGGATGCGCCCCGAATTATTACACCACGAATTTCGGCAGGTAGTCGCAATTAAACGCATCTTATCACGTATCCTAAGCACGAACTACCGCTTTATATTGACGGTGCGGCTTTTATTATTATAATATGTCCGTTTTAGGCTGGAGAAACACTATGAATGAAAAGACATTGAATTACAAAGATACCATCAACTTGCCCAAGACTAATTTTTCCATGAAGGCGGATTTGGTAAAGAAAGAACCGCTTATCAGGGAAAAATGGATAACAACAAAGCTCTACGAAACTATCCGCAAACAAAGGCAGGGCAAACCTAAATACATCCTGCACGACGGGCCGCCCTATGCCAATGGTGATGTCCACGTCGGCACGGCTTTAAATAAAATACTCAAGGATATCGTGGTCAAGTTTAAAACCATGCAGGGCTTTGATTCTCCTTACGTCCCGGGCTGGGATTGCCACGGGCTTCCTATTGAACACCGCGTCATGACCAAGCTGGGCGAAAAAGCCAAAACTATGCCCAAAGCCGATATCCGGAAAGAGTGCGAAAAATACGCCCGCGGGTTTATCGATATCCAAAGGAAACAATTCCTCACCCTCGGCGTCCTGGGTGAATGGGATAATCCTTACCTGACGCTTAACCCATCATACGAGGCGGCCATTATCGAGGTCTTCGGCGACCTGGTAGAAAAAGGATTCGTCTACCGGAAGCTTAAGCCAATCCACTGGTGCATGAGCTGCGAAACCGCTTTGGCGGAAGCGGAACTCGAATACGCGGATGAAAAAAGCCCGTCCATCTATGTCAAGTTTGAAATTTCTGATAATAACGATATCTTAAAACGCTGTAACATTTCAACATTGAAACCTTGTAACTTCTTTATTTGGACCACCACTCCCTGGACGCTTCCGGCAAACGTGGCAGTGGCGTTAAACCCGGCCTTTGAATATTCGGTCGTGGAATACACCGACCCCGCGACAAACAAAACGGAAATATTAATCTTTGCCGATTCACTGGTCGCAAAGGTAATGGAAACAATCGGCATCAAGGATTATAAGATAAAAGGCAAATTCAAGGGAAGCAACTTTGAAGGACTTACTTACCAACACCCATTCATCAAACGGACCTGCCGGGCAATCCTGGCTGATTACGTCACGCTGGAAGACGGCACCGGCATCGTCCACATCGCACCGGGCCACGGACAGGAAGATTATGAAAGCGGCTTGAGCTATAAACTGCCTGTTTTAAGCCCGGTTGATAAAAGTGGCCAGTTTACCGAAGAAGCCGGCGTTTTCCCGGGAGAAAAAGTCTTTGACGCCGACCCGAAAATCTGCCAGATGCTCAAAGACCAGGGCAATCTCCTCATGAAAAAGGACGTCGTCCATTCATACCCGCACTGCTGGCGCTGCAAGAAGCCGGTCATTTTCCGCGCCACCGAGCAGTGGTTTATTTCCGTTGACCATAACGATACGCGCCAAAAGGCGCTTGGTGAAACCAAGAAAGTCAAATGGGTGCCCGCCTGGGGTGAAACGCGCATCTCCAGCATGCTGGAACAGCGGCCGGATTGGTGCATCTCCCGCCAGCGCAATTGGGGCGTGCCCATCCCGGTTTTCTATTGCGCCAAGTGCCGCGAACCGCTGATGGATAAAAAAATAATAGACATCGTCCGTGAAACATTCCGTAAGGAAGGCGCAATGAGCTGGTTTGTAAAACAACCGGCTGATTTCCTTCCGAAAGGAACTAAATGTAAAAAGTGCGAAGCGACTGAATTCGTCAAAGAAAACGATATATTCGACGTCTGGTTTGAAT
>JAGVQN010000107.1 GCA_020051675.1 Candidatus Brocadiia bacterium | reverse complement strand
TTACCCATGGTTAACTCTCCTTTCTGCCCCTTTTAGGGGTCTGAAGAGTCAACCTATTTCCCTATATGGCGTGTCCTAAATGGTCGTGAGTAGGATAAGCTTCTTTACCCCTTTTTTCTCTATGGTATAGGCATTCGGCTTTTTGGTCTTTAACATCTTGGCAAGTCTGGTCCGGGCGGGTTCGGGATGGCATTCCAGGACGTTCTTGCCGATAAGCTTCAGACCCCCATAACGCGCCCAGGTCTGGGCTGATTTCGCGTTCATGTAGAGAATCTTGCCGTCCTTATCGCAAACCGTTATTGCCCCGTTGAATTCGTCAAGCCAATTAATTCTTTTCATTCAATCTTGCCACTAAGGCACAAAGACACAAAATCATTTATCTGAAGAATAAGCTTTTTCCATCCGTTCCAAAGTCCACCGCGATGGGAAATTTAAATCAGGGCTGGAAACTATTATTTTCGCGCCTGCAATAATACGTTTCATGTTAAGATTATACTTCTTTACGATTTCATCAGGCCTTTTATATTTACCCATATCGATATCACCTAAAAGAATTGAATACCGAATACACGCCGGAATATCGCCAAGTATATCATATGCCTTTAGCAAACCGGTATATTTACTGTATTCTTCCCCTTCCAAACAATTAGCGCACCCGTAATCAAAATCACCCAGATGATATGAAATTATTGCCTTTTTATATTGCTTGGTTTCATAATACGCATCTCCCATGGTAAAATATGTGTAACGCAACGCATCTTTAAAGCCTTCCTCTAAGATTTTATCTCCTGTTTTAGTTATCTTTCTCCAATCATTGCGTTCTTTTGCTTTTTGAATAATTTCATCTAAGCTTACGCTTTTTTCAATAATCTTTTTGTCAACCGCCACATCATCGTAGGATTCGCCAATAGGAACGGGTATTAAATTAAAACCGGATAATTCTTTAACCTTATCATAAACCTTCGCATCCTCTTCGGAATACGTAGCAAGAATATTATAAATCTTATCCTTTAATTCATCGAACGGCAACTCTTTCTTTTCTGTTTTCTTTAATACCCGAACCATAGTGATTAGGAATTTATCGCTGAAGTGCTTCTCTGCCGGGCTTGTCAAAATATATGGCGACCCAACTGGGGCCTTCATCAAAGATTCGCCGAAGGCCTTTTCTTTGTGAGTGGATTTATTAAAATAGTAAAAGGTATACGCCGATGAATAAAGGTAATTCTTAAAGTTTATCTTCTTTATTTCATCCTGCAATTCGTCAGACGCGCCCTTCCAATCATTAATTGTTTCCTTTACCCATTCCAAATCGGCCTCGTAATGAATCTCATAAAACTCATACTCAACGGATGCGGGTATAATAAGATTTTCCTTGTTTGCTTCATAAAACGACTTGATGGCATCATCGTCAAGCCTGAATTCCTTTGCTTTAGGAATCGGCTCTGGCTGCGGAAGTGGTGAACATGCAGTATTCAAAACAAGTATTGAGCAAAGCACTAATCCCCAGGTTATATATTTTCTTCTCATCCGTTTAATCCGTGTCCACTATCCGTGTTCATCCGTGGTTACACATTAAACCTGATATTGAGGATATCACCGTCTTCGACGAGATAGTCCTTGCCCTTCAGATACGCCTTGCCGCTAGCGCTGACTTTTTCCTCGCTGCCCAGGGCATTCAAATCCGGATACTTCATCACCTCAGCGCGGATAAATCCCTTTTCCAAATCCGTGTGGATTGACCCGGCCGCTGCCGGAGCCAGCGTATTCGCCTTAATCGTCCATTGCCTGACTTCGTCTTTGCCGACCGTAAAGAAGGAAATCAGGTTAAGCGTATTTAAACACACCCTTTTCAGGCGGTCGACTGCCGGCTCGGTAATGCCCAGAGAGCCCAGGAACTCCTTGCGCTCGGCCTCGGTCTCGAGCTTCGCTATCTCCGCTTCCACCTTGGCGGACACTTTGATAAAATGTATCTTAAGGTTACTGAAATCCTTTTCCAGATTCGCCTCCAGCCCTTTATCAGCCAAAGCTTCCTCAGAGACATTAAGAACAATAATCAATTCCTTTAAGGTAAGCAACTGATAATTCACAAGGACACGGCGGTCTTCCGGCGTAAACGGATAAAGCCTTAAGGGCTTACCCTCTTCAAGCCATGCCTTTATCTTAAGCAAGAATTCCTTTTCCTTTATGAGCTGTTCCTCCTTGTTGCGCTTGGTTTCCTTGTCAATGCGCTCGATGCGCTTTTCCGCGAACATAAGGTCGCTCAAGACCAGTTCGGAATTTATCTCCGCGATATCGCGCTTGGGGTCAACCGAGCCATCGACATGGTAAACAGAATCGTCATTAAAAGCCCTGACCACATGGCAAAGAGCGTCCACCGTGCTTAAGACGCGCTGGAACTCGCTCTTGCTGGCGAATCCTTTTTCCAGGTTCGGGAGCAATTCCACATTGATTCTGGCGCGGACCAGTTTCTTCGGCTGGTAAAGGTTTGCCAGCCAGTCAAAGCGCGGGTCTCCTATTTCCGCGATGCCGGCAACTGCCTTGCCTGCCAGCAAATCGTGCTCCGAAGGATGCGCGCGCGTAATCAGTTCAAAGAGCGTCTTCTTGCCCACCTGCGGCAGGCCGATAAGCCCTATTTTCATATTATCGGTTCCCTCTTATAATAGTTTTTATCATGGAAGCTCTTGCGCGGATTAAAGCGCTCGCTCGCCGAATCAGGCGGATGGGAAATCGGAAGTGATTTCCTGATGATTCTTTCTATCTCGTGGACATCCGGAATCTGGTTAGGCAGCGCGAATGAAATGGCGTGCCCTTTGTGGCCGGCGCGCGCCGTCCGTCCGATGCGGTGGACGTAATTGCCTTTGTCATCCGGCAGGTCGAAATTCACCACGAGCTCTATGCCCATGACGTCAATGCCACGCGCGGCGATATCCGTCGCGACCAGCACCTTGTATTTGCCGGACTTAAAGCCTTCCAGCGCTTCGCGCCGCTGGGCAAGCGAGCGGTCTGAATGCATGGCCGCGGCGGTGAAGCCCATATTATTTATTTCCCGCGCAATCCGGTTGCAATGGTACTTCATGCGGGAGAAAAGCAAGACCGAGCCGGGATACTTGGCAAGTATTTTATTAAGGAGCCTCAACTTGAATTCGCGCTTGACGATAAAGACCTCCTGGGTAACGCCTTCCACGGTGGTGCCGGAAGGCGCTATTTCCACGGAGATGGGCAATTTCATATAGCGCGAGGCAACCCTCATAATATCTTTATCCATGGTGGCGGAAAAGAGCATGGTCTGCTTTTTCTTGGGTATCTGCGCGGCGATTCTTTCCACCTGCGGGGCGAAGCCCATATCAAGCATCCGGTCCGCTTCATCCAGCACGAACATGATTACATTATTAAGCATGACATTCCGGCGTTCCATATGGTCAAACATCCTGCCCGGAGTGGCGACGATAACGCGCGGGTTACGGCGCAGAGACTGCACCTGCGGATACATCGAAGCGCCGCCGATAAGGCAGGCCGTCTTTATGCCGAACGGCTGGGCGAGCTGGCAGAATACCTCATCTATCTGGAGTGCCAGTTCGCGGGTAGGCGCCAGCACCAGCCCCATCCCCGGTTTCTGCGCGAGAGACTGGACCATGGGAATGGCGAATGCATGGGTTTTCCCGGTGCCGGTCTGCGCGATACCGACGACATCCGAACCGCTTATCGCCAGCGGAATCACCTTCGCTTGTATCGGCGTGGGCATTGTAAACTTTATCCGCTGAAGCACTTCAAGTATCATGGGCGCGATGCCCAGCCCGAAAAAGCCCTGCCCCGGTGCCGGGGAGTTCAAGGGCGGAGTATTCGCTGTATTAGGAATTCTGTTCATCATTGTGTTTTCCTCTCTTTTTTTTATTCCGTTCACTTTGCCTTAAGACAAGCTGAACGGGAATATTTTCCAGT
Source organism: Candidatus Brocadiia bacterium (assembly GCA_020051675.1). Taxonomy (GTDB): domain Bacteria; phylum Planctomycetota; class MHYJ01; order JACQXL01; family JACQZI01; genus JACQZI01. Next base: position 2,354 of record JAGVQN010000107.1, on the reverse strand, counting down.
TTTAAATCTTTCCTTAATCTGTTAGTAACAAACTTTATATATTCGTTGTCAAAAATCCTGCAGCTATTGACAAATACGGTAATGGTCAAAGGCAGGTTGCCGGTCTGGGTGGCGTAATACATCCTGGGAAACTTGCCCGCCTTTGCCTTTGGGTGATACGCGTTTTTTATCTTATCCAAATATTTATTGAGAATCGAGGTGGAAATCTTGCGCTTGGACTGCCGGATTAATTCCTGCGCGGTGTGGATGGTCGCTTTTACATTAAATCCGCTCTTGGCGGAGATAAACGATATGGGCGCGAACCGGAGGCCGGGGAGATTCCTGGAAATGTAATCCGTGTAATCATCCGGCGTGGTGCCTTCGGGAACGAGGTCCCATTTGTTTATGATGATAATGCAGGGTTTTCTTCCGGCGACCAGAAACTCGGCTATTTTTTTATCCACATCGGAAACCTTTTCACGGGCATCAATCAGGAAAAGAATGACGTCGGCGCGCTCCATGGCGGATTCCGTGCGCATGCGGCTGAAGACCTCCACGGAGTCTTTGGGTTTGGCTTTACGGCGAATGCCGGCTGTATCTATGGCGATAAAGACCTCTCCGTCAATTTCAAAGCGGACATCAACGGAATCGCGCGTGGTGCCGGGAATTTCGCTTACTATCATCCGCTCCATCTGCGCGAGGTTATTGACCAGGGTGGATTTACCGACATTGCGTTTCCCGACGATGGCGATTTTTAACGGCTCATTTCCTTTTATGCCGTCATCCGGGACAAAACCCTTGGATTTGATTATCTCGATTATCTTTTCGCGCATGGTGTCAAGCCCGCGTTTCTGCAAGGCGGAAAAGAGAATGGGCTCGCCGAGCCCAAGGCCGTAAAACTCACCGGCATCGGTTTCCAGAGCGGCCGTATCCGCCTTATTGATTGCCAGTATCAGGTGGTCGTGATAAGGGCGCACCAGCTTTGCTATTTCCTTATCCAGCGGAGTGACTCCGTTACGGATATCCATGAGGAACAAAATAACATCCGCCTGCTTGATCGCATGGAGTATCTGAAGCCTAATTTCCTTGTCAAACAATCCGTATTTACGGCTTTTGCCTTCAAGCATTTCTGTATCAAGAATACCACCGGTGTCGGTTAATTCCAGGGTATAGCCTTCGTGGACGAAGGAACTGGTGACCGAATCCAGTGTGGTGCCGGGGATGCCGTCCACAATTGCCGCCCGCTTTTTTACCAGGGAATTCAAGAGCGTGGATTTGCCGACATTCGGGCGGCCGATGATGACGATTTTCGCCCCCTTGGCTTTGTTGCCGAGTGACTCCCTATTATCACCCGACGTTACTCCGCTCCACTTTGTTTTCCCACTCCGCTTCGCTTCGGGGATACCCGAATAATCGGGAATCCCTGACGGCAGGAATGGGACGGGGGCACCCGATGATAGGGAGTCCCCGTAGGGGGCGTCGGGGTTACTAAAATTAAGCGGGGGATTTTTCATATTATGCGATCAGTATTTTACCTATTGCCGTCCTTTTCCTATGGCGAGCTCCAATTTTTTAAGCGTATCCGTAGGCATGTCGGCGAATTCTATGGCGATATTATATTCACCCGGATGAAAAAGCTTTTCCCCTCTCAATACCCTGCCGGATAAATCCAACTTGGCGCCGGGTGCTCCGATTGTCAGCGAAATTATTATGCCCACGGCAAGATGATGCGGCGAATGCATAAGAAGTCCCCGATGGCTGATATTTACAGCGGTGGCTTTGATGACATCACCGTCTGCTTTGGAAATCTTTTTATCTTTAACCAGGAGATACGGCCTGAATTCAACGGGCAGTTTAAGCCTCTGGCGCTGGGCTTTGCGCCGTTCGATTAAATACAGCCCCTGGTTTTTAAAAAGGTCCAGGAGTTCCGCATCGAACTTAGTGCCCTTATCTTTTTCCAGGATCGCGATTGCCTCTTCGACAGACATGGCCTTTTTATACGGGCGGTCTTCGGCAGCCAGCGCGTCAAAGATATCGGCAATTGCCAGAATCTTTGCAGAGATGCTCATCTCGCCGTTTTTCAGGCCGAATGGATATCCCGAGCCATCAAGTTTTTCGTGATGGGAAGAAGCGATATGGGGAATCTCACGCACCTTGCGGCCGGTGAACATATTTTCCAATATTTCCTTGGTTTTAAGCGCATGGCTTTTCATTTTCTCGTATTCTTCCGGCGTTAAGCGGCCGGGCTTAAGGAGCACGTCGTCCCGGACGGCAATCTTGCCGACATCATGCAGGAGCGCGGCGTATTCTAAAGTTTTCAGCTCTTCCTCATTAAACCCAAGCGCCCTAGCCATATTAAGGGCATAGCGGGCGAC
>JAGVQN010000052.1 GCA_020051675.1 Candidatus Brocadiia bacterium | reverse complement strand
GGTGAGGACACATCAAACAGCGAGGGATGGAAAGACTATGAAATCAACAAGGTTTCCGTGCCGGAAAAAAGCGGGATAAAGGTGGTTACCCCGAAGCAGATCATGGAAAACAAACCAACCGTCCCGGTTACCAATTATATGAAAGGGAGAGCTGAAAACGTTGATATAACCTTGGTGGATGATAACAATAACGGAAAGTATGACGAAACAGGCACCGATTTGATAGTAATCGGGAAAACTTGTTTTGCCGTCCCGCTCGGCGGCATCGTAAATATCGGGAATAAGCTTTATAATATTAAGGTCGATTCCGAAAACAACAAGATAAGCTTAAAACCGTACGAAGGCGATGCCGGAATGGTCGATGTTATCGGCGAGTATAAAAACAATGTCTCATTGAGCGTTGTTATCCTTACCACCGGAAATAACGACTATTTTGACGTTTCCCAGCGCAAGAATTTCCTTCTGCCGTGCGGCAAATATAAATTATTGTTGGGGTATCTGGAAAAAGGGATTAATCACGTCGCTATAAAGCAGGGGAAAATGGAACTCATTGAAATTACAACAGAAGAAAATAATGACAAAGCCAAGAAACCAAAAACCACCGTGGTCAAATGGGGTCCTCCCATAAAATTGGAGTTTGAGGCCGGTGTGGATAAGCAGAAAGAAACGGTTGAAGTGAAGTTTGACAGCATAAAAATACTCGGCAGCGGCGGGGAGGAATACTATAATTTCCAGCCTAAATTCGTCCCTTTAATGGAAGCCAAGGATGCAACCGGAACATCTGTTTTCAAGGGGAGTTTTTTGGAGGGTGGTTGAGGCGGTAAAGGCGGCTGTAAAAGCTCTTGCTCCGGCGGAGTAAGAAAAGGTTCCAAATACCCCTTAACCGTAATATTAACCGGCAAGAATGAAATATTCGGGGAAATTAAAGGCGAAAAAGTCCAGGAATAAACCACGCGATATTTCCCTGCCGGCTGGTTTTGATGCTTTTCTGAAGAATAACAATCCTGTTGCGCATCACTTGATTATTCCACCGCTCTTTTTATTGACAAACTCCGTATAAAATATATCGTAACATATGATGGCAAAAGAAACCGTTTCCCTGTGGCAGAAATCAATCCTTAAGAAAATTCCGCATACCGAAGAATTGCTTGCCTCGGATAAAATATCAGATCTTCACCAGGTATTTCCACGCGATATGGTAACAAACGCTGCCAGGAGCGTCCTCGGCTCTCTAAGGCAGCAAATCATATCTCTGGGAAAAGCCGAATCGGGGAAATTCATCGTTCCCGGCAATAATGAATTGGCTTGCCGGATAGAAAAAGAACTGCATGCAAAGGCAACGCCTTCATTCCGCCGGGCGATAAATGCCGCCGGAATCGTTTTGCATACCGCTTTAGGCCGGGCCGTCCTGGCGCGTGAGGTAATCGAATCGTTAGGGAAAGAGTTATCCGGTTATACCAGAATTGCCGCCGATCTCAAAACCGGCAAGCGCCAGGGGCGCGATAAAATACTGGAAGAGCTTATTTGCGAGGTTACCGGCGCCGAAGCCGCCACCATCACCAATAATAACGCGGCCGCCACGGTCATTATCCTTAATACTTTAGCCAAAGGCAAAGAGGTGGTTTGCTCACGCGGGCAGATGGTAGAAATCGGCGGTTCATTCCGCATCCCGGATATCATGGCAACCAGCAGCGCGAAACTGGTGGAGATAGGCACAACTAACCGCACCCATCTTAAGGATTACGAAAAAGCCGTTTCCAAGGAAACCGGGGCGCTCTTGCGCGTCCATAGCAGCAATTATAAAATCATCGGGTTTACCGCGGATGTCCCGCTGGAAGACTTAGTCAAGCTCGGTAAAAAGCATAAGGTGCCGGTAGTTGACGATATCGGCTCCGGCGCGCTGGTGGATTTAAGCGTTTACGGATTTAAAGATGAGCCGCTTGTATCAGACAGTATTAAGAAGGGTGCGGATGTGATATGCTTCAGCGCGGATAAATTACTGGGCGGCCCGCAGGGCGGCATCATCATCGGCAAGAAGAAATATATTGACGCGATACGGAAAAACCCCCTAATGCGCGCCTTCCGCCTGGGCAAGTTGAGCCTGATTGCCTTGGAAGCCACCTTCAAGCTGTTCCGGAATAAAGAAACTCTCTTCCAAACCAATCCGACCCTTAAGATGCTTACCATGGATATCAAAACGATTACGGCAAAAGCCGAAGCTTTTAGAAGTGTCTTGCAGTCCGTTTCCCCTGAATTGGAAATTAAGCTGACTGATGATTACTCTCAACCAGGCAGCGGTTCGTTATCGGGTTATGATATCCCGACCAAGGTTGTTTCAATAAAGTCAAATAAAGTATCCGCACAAGTGCTTGCCGATAAATTAAGGGATAGGAAACTGCCGGTATTTACCCGGGTTAAAGGAGACAGGGTCTTATTTGATTTCCGCACCATCCTGGACGGAGAAGATGCGGAAATAACCAAGGCGTTAAAGGATATTTTATAGGATATGATTATGCGCGTGTTCATTTTTATCTTGTCGTTGCTTATGCTTATCGGCTGCAATAAAGCAGATGAGCCGCTTAACCCGAAGCCAACCGAATCGTTTAAATTATCTATTAAACTCACCCCGCCCGCCCCGAAAGCGGGCAGACAGGTGGTTATTGCGCCTCTCCTTACCGATTCCCAGGGTAAACAATATGATGTTTCTGCGTTTAAGGACATTGATAAAAGGATGCGGTTATCCATTGAAGACAACAACGGGAATAAGGTAGGAGGTATTAAGCTTTATTATGGTTGAGGCGGCACTTGCAACGGGTATTCGTGGTTAATACCCAAAAGTGCTATGGAATATAAGATAAAAATAGTGTTTGATGCTTCTCCGCTTGCCGGAAAGCTGGAAGCGGAGAAAAAGATTACTATAAAGTAATAAGGTATTGTAAGCGGACCCGCCTGACGGCGAGGCAGGCTAAGCGGATTAAGCCGATTTCTTTGTGCCTTAGCCCCTAAAGGGAGGCAGTAGTTCTGTCTTAGTGGCGAAATATTGAAGGAGGGATATGGCCGAACCATTGCGTCTGACAAAATACGCCGGTTGTGTTGGGTGAGCGGGCAAGATGTCCCCGAAGGACACGGAGCAGGTTCTGCGCCGTCTGCCCAAGTTCAAGAATGCTAACCTATTGGTCAGCATGGAAACGCTGGATGATGCCGGAGTCTATCGCTTGAATAGCGAAACCGCGCTCGTTCAGACGGTCGATATCTTTACGCCCATAGTGGATGACCCCTACGATTACGGCTGTATCGTGGCGGCAAATTCATTAAGCGATGTCTATGCCATGGGGGGAATTCCTTTGACCGTCATGAACATCCTCGGATTTCCCGCAAAGAAGATGGACCACGATATCATAGCGGAGATACTCCGCGGCGGGGCGGAAAAGGTCATCGAATCCGGCGCGATTCTCGTCGGCGGTCATAGCATGCTCGACCCGGAACTTAAATACGGGATGTCCGTTACCGGCCTGATACATCCTAAAAAGATTATTACCAATAGCGCCGCACAGGAAGGCGATATCCTGATATTAACCAAGCCATTGGGCATCGGAATTATTACCATGGCGAATAGCATGAGCCCCATTCCTGAAACCCTAATGAAAAAGATTACCAAATCAATGGTCACGCTTAATAAAACCGCTTCGGAAGTGATGTTGAAAGTCGGCGTCCATGCCGCGACGGATGTAACCGGATTCGGGCTTATCGGGCACGCTTCGGAAGTCGCCCGCGGAAGTAAAGTAACCCTCAAAATTTCCGTAAGCAAGCTTCCGGTTTTTGAAGAAGCCAAAGCCTATGCCAAGGAAAATATCATGCCCGGCGGTTCGTTCACTAATATTGATTATTACAGCAAGTTTGTGGATATAGATAGCGGTATCCCGGAGGAAATGCGGCATATCTCATTTGACGCCCAGACCTCAGGCGGGTTATTAATGACAGTCCCTCAAGAAAAGGCAGGAAAACTGCTGAAAGAATTACATAACAATGGCGTTAAGCACGCTGTTATTATCGGCGAAGCCATCGCCAAACAGGAAAAATATATCCTGCTGGAGAAATAGGATATAGATATAAACACGAATATTACCCCGAAAATATTCGGGGTGCTATTAGTATAATTCGTGTGATTCGTGTTAAAAGTATATGGTTAATTGTAAGGGTAAATCTGCTAAATCCTGTTGTTCTAATCAAGTCCCTTTGGATTACTTCGACAACATGATTTCCAACTGCCTTGAATACGCCCAAAGCGCCAAAGCCGAGGGCAAAAAGATAGTCGGCATCTTCTGCGAATACACCCCGCGCGAAATCATTATGGCCGCCAACGGCGTTCCGGTCTGCATGTGCGGGGGAAGCAACCAGACTATCTCCGCGGCTGAAGAGGATTTGCCGTCAAGCATCTGCCCGTTAATCAAGAGTTCCTACGGATATGCCAAGCTGAAAGCTAATCCCTTTCTGGAGATGTCCGAAGTATTAATCGGCGAGACCACCTGCGACGGGAAAAAGAAGATGTTTGAACTCCTGGCCCAGCGTAAAAAGATGTATGTCATGGAACTCCCACAGAAGGCGGACGACCCTGACGCCTTCAGGCATTGGCACGCGGAAATAGTAAAGCTTAAGGAATACCTGGAAAAGGAATTCAAGGTTAAAATAACCGATAGCAAGTTGAAAGAAGCCATAAAGGTGATGAATGAGGAACGGCGCCTGAGGAAGAAAGTGGCGGAGCTTGCCGCGGAAAATATTCCGTTGCTTTCCGGCTTGCAGATACTCAATGCCAAAAGCCTGATATCAGGGATGCCCGAAGATTTCAGGATGTATGAAAAAATATTATCAGGGAAATCTGCCTGTCCCGACGAACGTCGGGGTTCAGGTAGGCCCAGAATTCTGGTCACCGGAGTGCCCATGCCTCACGAGGCGGAAAAGGTCATGAAGATAATCGAGGATGCCGGCGGTGCGGTCGTGGCGCAGGAAAACTGCACCGGATTAAAACCGATTTATGAAGATGTTAAGGAAACCAACGACCCCTTGCTTGCCATTGCCGAAAGATATTTCCATATACCATGTTCGGTGATGACTCCCAACAAGCGCCGCCTGGACTTATTGGATAAGCTGATTAAGCAATACAAAGTGCAAGGTATTATAGAGCTGGTCTGGCAGGGATGCCATACATATAATGTCGAATCCCACCTGGTGGAAAAACACATAAAGGGCAAACACAAACTGCCGTACTTGAAGCTGGAAACGGATTATTCCCCGTCTGACTCAGGCAGGCTGAAAACCAGGGTGCAGGCAATGCTGGAAATGATCACGCATAACTAACTATCACTTCAGCGGTAAGCCTTAACCTTAATCTTAACCTCTTACTTATCTTTATTCCTTGCGTTTAACCGGCGGCAATTGGTTTTAACCTTCAGCTGATGCCGGCGCCCTGCCCTACGGGCATCCCGATATTATCGGAAGTCCCCCCCGAAGGGGGTCGTCCCGCGCCCTGAGGTCCCGAGGGACATTCAGGGTCCAGGGAGAGCTAAGCGGAGCGGGGCGGTTTTACCGCTGTAATAAGGCAGGCAAGAAACGCCAGCGGAATCGCCAAAAGCATTGCCTTATCCGCGAAATACAGGGTCTTAAGCGACATTGAAGATAAAGAAACATATTTATAGATTTCAGCCGAGCTTAAAAAATCCTTGAATTTTATCAGAAGCGCTAGTGCCAAGAGTATCGCCATAATCGTGGCTAATGTTTTAGCGGGGTTCCGTTTGTTCAGGAATAACCCCGCCGCAGTTACCAGAAGAATTAATGAAAATAGGAATTTCATGGCAACCGGTGTAAAAGCCCCTTTTTTGCTTTCTGCCAGCATGCTTTCTTTTTGCGAGGCGAGCCTTTCTTCTATTTCTTCATCTGTAAGCGCTCTTTCAAGAGGCCCGTAATTGGCTTTTTCCCGATACATCTTGGAGCCGCCCCTTATAAGTTCCATCATATCGTTATCAGAAATCGTTAGCATTATGATTGCCTGTAGAACCAAAACCAGCGCGCAGAGAATCATGATTGCCCCCAAAATCTTGTGGAGCGCCATAGCCCCATCCTTTTTTTCTCCGTCCATAATATCCTCCTTTTCTTTTAATGAGTTAATTGTTATTAGATAGCTATATTTATTCAATAACGGTATAAAGTCAAATAAAATGCGGCTTTTCTAATATTAATGCAGGTAACCCTTAAATTAGAGATATTTCTTGACAAAAAGGGGTGTTTTTTGGTATTGTTTCAGGCTACTATGACCACCGAAAAACGCGTTGCTATTATCGGAGTCGGTTATACCATTCCCCGTATCGCTACCCCGGAGGCTTCTTACCGCGAGATGACCTTTGCGGCGGCGGTCCGGGCCTATAACGAGGCGGGAATTTCTCCTAAGGATATCGGCTGCTTTACCGCCTGCTCCGAGGATTTTAACGAGGGCGTAAGCATCTTCGATGAATACGTGCCCGACCAGCTGGGCGCTCCTTTAAAACCCGTCCACACCATTTCCGGCGACGGCATTCAGGGGCTCGCCGCGGCTTATATGCAAATCATGACCGGCCTTTTTGATACCGCCGTGGTCGAGGCGCATTCCAAGGCATCCAATATCGTCAACCACGATAATGTCCTGGAATTCGCCATGGACCCGATATTCCACCGTCCGCTTAGCATTATGCCCTGCACTTTAGCCGGATTAGAGATGAGGCGCTACTTAACCGAGACCGGCAATACGCTTGAACACTGCGCTGATGTCGTGGTAAAGAACATGGCTAACGCGCTTTATAATCCGGGCGGCGCTTACGGCGCGCTCATTTCCAGGCAGGATGTCCTGAATTCTCCCAAAGTTGCCGAGCCGTTGACCGGATTGCAGATAAGCGGATATTCGGATGTCGCCATCGTTCTGGTCTTGGCTTCCGAAGAGAAAGTAAAATCGCTCAAGCTTTCCGCTCCGCCGGTTTGGATTAAAGGCTTGGGCTGGATAACAGAGACGTCATGGCTGGAAACTCATGATTGGGTCGAGGCGGTTTATGCCCGCGACGCCTGCCAGAGGGCTTATAAACAAGCCGGAATAAAAAAGCCCGCCAAGGAGATAGATGTTTTTGAAATAGATGATACGTTTGCTTATAAGGAACTGCAGCATATGGAATCAATCGGCCTATGCAAAAGAGGCGAAGCCGGCAAATTGGTTTCCGCCGGCGCGACATCTTTTGATGGTGATATTCCGGTGAATCCTTCGGGCGGCTCCCTTGGAAGCGGCAATATGCTCGAGGCAAGCGGCCTTTATAAAACAGTGGAGATAGTGAAACAACTTCGCGGAGAAGCCGGGCGCCGCCAGATAAAAAATGCCAAGAAGGGCTTGGCTTTTGCCTGGAGAGGATTACCGACGACCACCGGAGCCGCGGTTGTTTTAGAGAAATAATTATGCGTAAAGTTGCGATTGTCGGCGCGGGAATGACCAAGTTCGTCAGGCGCGCTTTGGAAACGCCTAAGGAACTGGCTCATCAGGCGGCCAGGGCGGCACTGGATTCCTGCAAGCTGAATATTAATGATATCGATTGCGTAGTGCACGGCACCGCGCCGGATGCCTTTGACGGCGTCCATATGAAAGGCGAATACCTTTCCGATGCCAGCGGCGGTTACAGGAAACCTTATATGCGGTCTTATGTAGGCGGCGGGACAGGCGTCTTCGCTCCGATTCACGGATGGTATCACATCGCTTCAGGAATGTTCGATAGCTGCCTGGTCGTCTGCGAGGAAAAGATGTCGCCCTGCCAGCCGCACCCGCAGAGCGCTTTTATCAGCATTTTCGACCATACCACCGAACGTCCTTTGGGTCCGAACTTAATCTGGATTTTCGCCCTGGAGATGAACCGTTATATTACCACCCACGGCATTTCGCTTGAAGAAGTGGCCGCGGTTGCCGTAAAGAATAAAAAGAACGCCATGGGGAATCCTTATGCCATGCTCGGCGAAGATTTAACCGTTAAGCAGATATTGGCTTCGGAAGTGTTGGCCTGGCCGGTCCACCGACTGATGGTCAGCCCGGTTACCGACGGCGCCTCCGCGGTAGTGCTCATGTCCGAGGAAAAGGCAAAGAAGCTTACCAAAAAACCGGTTTGGATAGACGGCGTCGGCTGGAGCCTGGATAGCGCGTACTGGACCAACCGCGATTTATATTATCCGCGTTACGTGGAAGCGGCTGCCAAGATGGCTTATAAAATGGCCGGTATTATCGAGCCGCGCAAGGAAATAAATATTGCCGAGCCTTACGACCCGTTTGCCTATAAGGAATTGCATCATTTGGAAGGATTGCAATTATGCAAAAAGGGAGAGGCGGCCAAGATGACCGCTTCCGGCGTTACCCAGAGAAACGGCGATTTGCCGGTCTGCCCATCTGGGGGGCTCCTCGGCGTGGGTAACCCGATTGCCGCCGCCGGACTTATGAAAATATGCGACCTCTTCTGGCAGCTGCGCCATGAGGCGACCGGACACCAGGTGCCGGGCAACCCCAAACGCGCCGTGGCACAGGCCTGGGGAGATTTGATGCAGGTCGGCACAGTGGTTACTTTAAAGGTGGATTAGTTTTTAATCACCACGCCTGTAATTATAAATTATTAGTTCATAGGGAGATATTAAGATGGTAAAAGCAGTGAAAGAACCGGATATTGACGTTAAATTCGTTTTTTCCAAATCAGAATTGGATATCCCGGAAAGCCTGGAGCTTAAGGAAAATATAATCCATCATGTCAAATTGCGCCATAATCTGGAAAAGATGCTGGAGGAATACCTTGATAAAAAAGACAGCGAATCTTACAACACCAGGATAGGGATTGTCTATTGGATACTCAACCGCCATGATAAAGCCGTTCCGCTTCTGGAAGCGGCGCGTTCAAGCCGCCTGACGAATTATTTCCTGGGGTTGTGTTACCAGGAAACTGATAATCCGGAAAAAGCGCACGAGCTTTTGAAGAAATTATACAAAGACGAGCCGGACAAGCTTTATTTTATCTGCCCTATGGTCTCAGCCTTGATAAGGCGCGGCGAAATTGATGAGGCGTCCAAAATCCTGGAAAACGCCAAGAAAGAACACCGGGCCGAAGCCGATATTTATTGTTATACCGGATGGTGTTTCGAATATCTCGGCGAATATAAAAAGGCGGATGCCGAATACCAGCATGCCTTAAGGCTGGAGCCGGACCATTCCGAAACTATGTTCCGGATGGCTTACCGGGCGGATTTGCAGGGAAAAGACGAACAGGCAATTAAATTGTACGAGAAACTGTGCAACCAGCGCCCGACCTATTTCAACGCGCTCGTAAACCTCGGGATAATGTATGAAGATAAAGGCGAGTTTGATAAAGCCGTAAAGTGTTACGAAAGCGTCCTGGAATACAGCCCGGTCCATCCCAAGGCTTCTATGTATCTCAAAGACGCCAAAGCCGCCCTCAACATGTATTATAATGACGAGCTGAAACGCCGTGAACAGCACCTGAAAAATATCATGACTATTCCGATAACCGATTTCCCGATGTCCATCCGCAGCCGCGCCTGCCTGGAAGACCTTGGCATAAAGATGCTCGGCGACCTGGCGGTAAAGACGGAAGACGAACTTTTGAAATGCGAGAATTTCGGGATGACATCGCTTAATGAACTGAGGGAAATCATGGCGCGTAAGGGGCTTACCTTTACCCTGCCCGGCGGTGTGCCCGGACAGCAGGCTAATATTTCGTTGCCGATTATCGACGAACCCAATAAAAAACCTGATATACTCAACAAATCAATCTTTGATATGGAATGGTCGGCCCGTATCCGCTCGTGTTTCGGACGGCTGAAAATATATACCCTGCGCGACCTGGTCAGCAAGAGCGAGCGGGAACTCCTGGATACCAAAAATCTCGGGCAGATTTCCGTCAAGGAAATAAAACAGCGGCTGGCGGCCCTCGGCCTTTCTTTGACAGCGGGAGCCTTATAAGAGTCCCGCGCCCGTAAACCGGAGATTTTCCCATTGATAAATGAATTCTATCTGGCAGTTGTTTTTATCTTCGGCGCCGTATTCGGCAGTTTCCTCAATGTCTGTATTTACCGCCTCCCGCGTTCGGGTATGTCCATTATTAAACCCTCTTCGCGTTGCCCCAAATGCGAGCGTCCCATCCGCTGGTTTGATAATATCCCCTTATTAAGTTACCTGCTTTTACTGGGCAGGTGCCGCCATTGTAAAAACCCCATCAGCTTGCGTTACCCGCTGGTTGAGCTTTTGACCGCTCTGCTTTTCACCTTTGCCTTTGCCCATCATTTTAGCGGAACTGACCCGATAACCCGCAATACGATAGTCGGATTTGCCATAAGTATTTACCTGATTGCCGCTTTGATTGTCATCACGTTCATAGATTTTGAGTTCAGGATAATCCCTGATGAGATAAGCCTGTCAGGAATCGTTATCGCTTTGATAGTAAGCTTGGCATTCCCTTCGATAATAAGCCCGCTCTGGTTCTTTAATAGTGAAAGCACCTTTGTCACGGCTTTTGTCCCCTCGCTTTTCGTCGTGGTTACGGGCGGATTGTTGATTTATCTAGTCGGGGTGTTCGGCAAGATAATTTTCAGGAAGGAAGCCATGGGCTTCGGCGATGTAAAACTGATGGCGATGCTGGGCGGTTTCATGGGTTGGGAGGCGGTTTTGTATGTTTTCTTCCTGGGGTGCCTCTTCGGGGCGGTCGTCGGGATTATTTCCTGGATGGTGACAAAAGACCATTACCTTGCCTTCGGCCCCTATCTGGCTTTGGGGGCGCTGGTGATGATTTTCTTTGGGCCCGAAATAAAGATATTTACCACCCAGACATATCCGGAATTTATCCGAAACCTCCTGGCGCATTAGTAATCAGGCATATAATCCCGTATCCGTCACCGCTTTGCCGAGTACAGGCTTTTCCAAGCCGCTCTTTTCTTCATTCCGGTGGTGTAGCAGATTCGGAGCGGTGGGCAGGCACTCTCCGAGCGGTGGGTTGCCACTCTCCGACCGGTGGGCTGGCACTCTGCGAGCGGTGGGCTGGCACTCTCCGACCGGTGGGCTGCCACTCTCCGACCGGTGGGCTGCCACTCTCCGACCGGTGGGCTGCCACTCTCCGACCGG
>JAGVQN010000007.1 GCA_020051675.1 Candidatus Brocadiia bacterium | reverse complement strand
TATCTTATAGAACATAAATACCTCCTTATGGTTCTTGTTCCCACCATTTTATATCTGGCGGGGTTCGTTTTACAGCCGTTCCACAATGTACATCTCCGTACCATACATGATATGTAAACCAATCATCAATAAAATAGATAGTAGAATTGTTGTAACCAATATTAGATAATTTGCTAATAAATTCATTTTTAAATGGGTCAAAAAAAGGTTTCGCCACCATAAGTTTTCCATTAGCTGCTAAAAGGTTTACCATATTAGGGATAAGGGCGACAGCAGAGAGGTCGGATGCGGTTCTGTTCTTAAAATATACAGGCACTTTAATGATAGTAGGATTACCAAGGTTGGCTTTAATCTTTGGCTCCAAAATATTTGTAATTAGGTTTTGTTTTTGTACATTATAATTTTTCCATTGATTTAATGCTGTATCAATGGATTCACCAGTCATAGGAATTAACACAGCTCTATCCGGTTGGGACTCAAGGATGTCAATGGCAAGTTGTGGAGAAGCTAATAGAATCACGAAATCATTCTCATCTATCGTCATAGGATTAGGTACAAAGCTGATAATTTCATCAATATGACCAACATATAACCAAGTAGTATCAACCTTAAACGGTGCCTGGACTTTTTGTGCCTCAAGAAATTTTCGTAGAGTTTCATTAATTTCTATGGTATTACTGCCGTAAATTATTCGCCCTAATTTATATTCTTTCCCTTCTGCTGTAACTGGAGGAGAAACCTCCAGATTCCCGAAAGAATCCAAATCAGTACTCCATCTTGCCGTGTCTTCGCCGATTATGCCAAAATTTTGTCCCAAAAGGTTATTTCGTGGATAATAAGCTAAATTCCTATCAGTAGTTCCTCGTCCGTTGCGAGCGGAGTCAAGTACTACATGCATCAGCCAATTAGGTCTTCTAAAATAACCAATTTCAAACTCATCTTGCACCCAAACATCCGGATTAGATTGGCGACACGTAATAGGTTGAAGAATGCTGTTACCGATAGCATTTCTTATATCTTCAACAAATTTGGTGTCTGGGTCCGAATCAGTATCATCGTGGTCAGAGACGTAAACTTTTTCTGCGGTAGCAGTATTAGGCGGCATCAGCCAAGGAGCGACTCTGACTTGAACTTCATCCTTATTAATCTCGTTCCCATTATTATCCCTAATAATTAATGATATGGTTAGAAGCCCGTCAAAATCCTTATCGGGGTATTGCGTGGCTTCTATGCCATATTCAAGGTCATCTGATACGGCATCCGGGATTTCATATTCATCAGAGGTGGAATTCGGCCCAAGGATTGCGGTGGCCGTAGCGTCTCGTTCGTCAAAGAGCCTGACTTTGCTCTTGTCAGAAACTTTTAGTATAACCTTGATTCCTTGAGGCAAGGTAGACATGTTAAGTTTGCGTATCGTTAACGTGGTTAGGTCAGCCACATCATCATCCCCGTCAACAGTCTCATTTTCATTATCAATTTCTGCATTACCGGCACCTATGTCGTCGTTGTCATTATTGCAGATAATTATCGCGCCTTTTTTGCTCACCCCATATTCCCATTTATTTTCGTCTGTGTCATCATCAGAAGTATCTACAACAGTGCCGTCACGATTAGCATCCATATCTAAATCAGCTTTAATCACGACCATCATCCAGCCGGGCGGACGGATGCCGGTCCATCTGGGCAGGTCTTCCCAGAGGCGCACGACTATTTCGCCACCGGCCTGGCTAACGACGCTTATTGATTCCGTATCTTTGTCATTATTGTTGTCATCATTTGTTTCCTTGCAATCTATGCTTTGGTCATCCACGGCCCATATACCGCTGTCATTCAATTCATTCCAATAATGCCCTGAATTTACCAGGTCTGGCTCAAGTTCCTTATCATCATTTATCGGACCATCGTAAAGTTCCTGGGCAATAACATTATTTGCCCCCTGGTTGGTTACCTGCCAAGTCGTATTATAACTGTATATCTCCACATCCACATCGGAATCAACACCCGGTAAATCCATTCCGGCGGTATAAACATGGCCGTAGACCCGCGGATGGGCGGACACGTAGTCTATTGCGCTTTGATTCGCCGGCCGTCCTGAAGCAGAAATAAGCCCGATAAATTGAGTGGTCGGTTTATTATCGGTTAGGTCGGCTTTGGCTTCCACGCCGATTACGGTGATTGTTATAAAGTCGGAAAATACCGTTTGGTTGACTGTTGTTTCCAATGAGAGGATGATGCCGTTTTTTACCCCGCTAAAGGCAACGCCTTCCACCCAAAACCGCTTGTTATTTCCGGTGAAGGTATATTCCTCAACAACTTCAACAGTGTCATCCGCCTTGATAATTCTACCCAGAACTGCGGTATTCCCATCCCATATCCTGACAACACCAGAGCCGGACGTAAACTTTAATTTCAAACTGGGGGTTGAAGCGGATGTAACATTTACGTCTATCGGAACGAGGTCGTTTTCATCGGTGCTGCGGATTTTTTCGTCTTTGTCCGTGATGTAATTATGGTTGTCGTCATCGCCGTTAAGGCCGACCAAGCCACCGATATAATCCCGGGCGTGGGATAATCCGTTTTCCTCTTCTTCGGTAAGCGCCACCCAGTTCTCGGATGTGCCCCAATTTTCCTTATCATCATCCAGGCGATTAATTGTTAAATTAACACTAATGCTGACAATGGTCAGGCATACCCTGTCTATGTGGGTAATATTATGGCCACTATAAGTAAGTTTTAATTTGACTTCCTTTGGATCAGAGGTTTCTATACCTTCCACCCAGAGTTCGGTATATACCCATCCTTTATCATTCCATACGTCTACGGGGGTGGCAACGAGTTTTTTCTTATCGGCACCCTCGTATATTTTGATTTTAGCGCCGCCCGCTGTCACAGCCAGGGTTAATGTATCCACATCCATATTAGCCGGCAGAAGTGCAAAGGAGAGTTTTGTCAAACCGCCCACAGCAACCGTATCGCCGACGGTTTCTTCAAACTGTTCGTCAATAGCGCCTATAGTTAAATCAGCTTTAACCACCGTGGCTTTAATTTCGTCGTCAAATATTTTGTTTTTAGTAGAAACATAAGAAAGTTTTAGCCCAATATCAGGCCGGACACCGCTGGCGGCCACGCCTTCTATATATAGCGTTGTCGGGATAACATCAGTGCCGATAACCCAGGATTTTTCCAGAGGTACTTGTGTGCCTTTGATACTGCTTGTCCAGATTTTTATTTTGGCTTTATTGGTTGGGGCGTCCAGTTTTAACGTCCAACCGTCTATGACCGGTGCATAGGAAATGGATAATTCCTTAAGGTCATCTTCCGCATTTATAGGGCCGGTAATATTTCTGTCTTCTATTGTCAAATTGCCGTTATCGTGGTCATTATTAAGCGGCACAAAACCGCCTTTGGATACTTTTTTGTCCGAATCTGCGGTGCTGATATTCAAATTTACATCAACCACGGTCAGCTTTACCTTGTCGCAGGTAATAAGTTTATCAGTACCCCTTTTGCAATACTTTAGCTGGAGTTCAATATCACGTTCTTTACTGCTTTCCAGCTTCCCTTCCACTTTTAATGTGGCGGGCACTTGATTGGGCAACCATTTATTATCTGTGCCGTTAAAATTTATTTCTTGCCAATTATTAGCGGATGTGGGTTTCCAGACCCTTATTTTATTTCCGCCTTTTCGCTCCAAAATCACATCGCCCTCTCCAGTGGTCGGCTGGACAGAAAGAGTCAGGTCAATAATATCATTTTCGCCGGATACAGGCTGATTTTCATTTATATCCAGTGTTCCGTTCTCATCGTCGTCGTTATCATTTTTTATGACATAACCGCCTTCTTTTTCTTCCTTGTCATCAGCGACACCATTTATATTCAGGTCAACCTTTACCGCGACCTTGTCAAGTGTCCTGGTCACATCAGGGGTATCAAGCCACTGGCCTTTGCTGTCGGTTACTGTTGCTTTCAGGCTGACATCACCGGCTGCAGACGCAACAAAAGTAGTTTCTTTGCCCTGGGTGCTGATGGGAAAACTACCCTGCCCGGAGACAAGTGACCAGGTGCAATAGGTTGTGTCGTCTATGGGGTCTTCTGTAGTATGAACCGGGCAGCCAACTTCCAGACCGGCGCAGTCTACTTTTAAGCGGTCTTCATCTGATGCCGAGTCAGCTACGATTATGGCCGGGCTGCCTACGCCGATATATTCCACCTGGTTCCCGGCCGGGCTGTCAAAAGCTAAAGTTTCGCCTACTTTCCATTCCTTCAATTGCGTCTGGCAACCGCACCCTGGTTTCAGGGTAACCGGGTCAGGATTCCGTTCGTTTTTATCACCTTTCTGGGTTAAGAACGTCTCATAGACGTCTGTATCTGTGCGCTTGACTGATATGGTGTAGCTGATTTCCAGCTTATCGCTTTTGCTGTGCTGGCGGGTATCTGTAGCAGTAACTTTCAGGGTTACTTTGAATTGGGTGGCAAAGCCGACTTTTAGTTCCGGCGGATAATAGACGGTGGCTTTGCCCGACTCGCTTTCAAGGCGTCCGGTTGTATCTGTTACGCCTTCCTCAACGCCATCTGGCGTGTCAGCGGTCAATGTCCACTGTATAGCTGATATATAATCGGAGACATCCTGTTTATCCACCTTGCCGCAGAGTCCATTAACGGCGAAGCAGACAATTTCCCATTCGTCAATATCCCGGATTTCGGTATTTATGGGCTGGCCGTTTTGGTCCTGGTCTTTTTTGACCAGTTCCAGCGCCATCTTCAGTCCGCAGGAGGTGACGGAATCATTTTTAACGACATCGCCGTCTATAATCGGGCCGCCCTTGACATACATCATTCTAATAAAACAACCACATTTTACAGGCACCGGCGATGAGCCTCTTGAAACCGTTGGAACGGAGTTACCTATACGCCTGGTATAGGTCTGTTTGGCGGCATCCCAGAAGGCCGGGTAAGTCATACCCTCTGCTTCCGGATCCATTGCATCTATGTCTGTTTTCAGTCCGGACAGCCATTCCTGGGTATTAATTTCGCTGGCGGTATGGCCCTGGCCGGTCAACGCGGCAACGCCCTGATTGTATATAGCCAGGAAGAAGTTATATCCGATAGTGGCAAGAGCAGAGCGGATGAGGCTGACAGCCACAGCATCTACGCCGTTAGCGGTGGCAGTAGACAGATAAGCATCCACACTTTTTAGTTTTATGAAATATTGCTGGAAATCCAGGAAGATATATTCTTCCGCGGCTTCATTAGTCTCCTGCAGTGCCCAGCTGAGGTTATTAAAACCCAAGCCAAGCGGGGTAGTTTTCATCTTGGCGATAATCAGCAGTGCCGGGCCTTGGAGCAGGTTGACAGTGTGGTCGTGGGCGCTGCCGGCATTTAATACGGCCGTGCGAACATAAACCAGTTCATTTGCCAGATACCAAACATCGCGGGTTGGAAATAGCGCGTTAGCGGCACGGGCAATGTTGTTCATCGCTGTGGACATATTGGTCAGGAAAGCGGTATAATTGGGCGGCATTGCCGACAAATTGGCAACCATTGCTTCACAGTTAGTTTTTGCCTGTGCAAGATATGTTGTATCAGTGATGGTCGGGTCGGCAATCATATCGGTTAGCACTTCAATTATGCCGGGCAGTCCTTTGGGATATATATATACCGTGCTGGCGTTGCTTTCCAGATTGTCCTGAAGAACGGTAACTGCGGCATTACCGGAGCCGATATTAGTCGGTGCGGTTACTATTAAGGTGGCGCCGTCAGCGCTGACGGAATCGGGGGTAACTGTTGTGTTTACGCTGGCAATCGTAAATTTAACCTGGCAACCAGCGGCAAAATCAGAGCCGGTAATGGTTATCTGCCGGCCCGGATAAATCTTTGCCGGGGTGATGCTTGTTATCTTCGGCAGCTGGGCCAAATTAATGGTTATGGTGGTTGTTTTTATTGAATCCAGGTTCTGGGGGAACCAGTTATATGAGGTCCAGTCGTTTGCCAGACAGCAGAAAGATACCTGGTCGCTCTGGGTCATATTTACTTTAATACCAAACGACAAAGGCGTGGCGTTGTATAATCCACCGGCATAAGTGGAGACATACATAAATATTGCGCCATATTTTCTTATATCCTCTGCGGTAACGCTTAAACCGTCGGCTTGCATTCGAGCGGCTAATGCTTCCCTATCAGCCAGAGACAACTTGCTTCCCCATAAAGGGTCAATGCCACACACGGGGCCGGCGTTGCCGTCCCCACCATATTCGCCAACCCATTGTAAGGCCAAATCAGAACCGGAACCGGAGCCCGGAACCTTGTTGCCGAACTCGTCAAATAACCCGTCATAGTAATAACCAAGCCCGCTTCCGCCATGCTGCGCCATTACGACGGCTGTCGTCCACCAGGACCAGAAAGCAGGCCAGTCGTAGCCTTCTTCCATGCTCACCGCTGTTATTTTATCGCTTGGATACATCGCTAATGCATTGCCGTATACGTAATTTGGGTCGGTGGCATCAAACTTTAGATATACGACGTGATTTGTATCCTGAACTTCAAGTGTCCCTGTGCCATCAAAGGTAGTTACGGCATATTTCCAGGGGGTAGTATGGGTCGCGGCTAAAGAACTGATTTGTAAGGATTTTAGGGAAGAACTGCCGGATTTTACCTTTGGCTCCGGCTGGGACTCCGCTATAACTAACTGCTTATTTTCTATCTTTAATACTTCTACGGCGGGGTTGTTGTCTATATTTATTTCCAGCGATGTAATAGGTTTTTCCGGGGTTATGGCCGGCGGAACGAGGTCTGTGGCAACAGTAAAACATCCGTCTTTTTGGGCAAAGACTACGAGTTTTTCGGGGTTGAGCAGGATGATTTCCGGTTTGGCATCATCATTGATGTCCTGCACAGCCACGTCTATGGCCGGGGTGTTAAAAAACGATTGGGCTATTATTTTCTCATCGGCTAACTGGAATACGCCGTTGCCCGCGCCGAGGAATAACAGGTTGCTGGCCGAGTGCTTCTTCTGGCCCAGGACGATAATGTCCGGAAGCGCATCGTTATTGATATCAGCCAGTTTAATAATGTAAGGAACAGCAACTGGTGAATCCGGCGCAGGCGGGATTATTGACAGCAAGGATGAGGCCTCGCTAAAAACGCCGTTATGATTAAGGAATAATTTGAGGTTATGCGTTTGGGGCGAGTCCGTTACACCGGCAATTATATCAGGATAACTATCGCCATTAACATCAGCCACGGCAAAGGTCAGGACGTTTTCGGCGATTACCGGATTATTACCTTGTCCTGATAGCGCAACATAACTCCCGAATACACCGCCCAGGAGCAGAACAGCTAAACTGAACTTCAACCAACCTATTTTACGCATAGCCATCTCCTTTCCTTACATTATATATATAATCTATTTTGTCAAGCCTTTTTCCGATACCTTTCAGAATACCCGTATTTTGCCATTCTGTTGATTTTAACCAAGATTTTGGACGGAAAATTTAGTAACCATCATAGGTTACACTTTTTTAGCGAGGGCCAGACGCTCGGCCCGGGTGCCCCGACCCGCTTGCCTGAGGATTTTCTGGATGGTCTT
>JAGVQN010000058.1 GCA_020051675.1 Candidatus Brocadiia bacterium | reverse complement strand
CGTAGAGGTAAAACAGCTAATAAACCGAAAGAGGAAACTTATAAAAATTATTCAACAGAGCAGGGGCACCCGAATATTGCCCCGCTCCGCGGGACGATAGGGAGTCCCTGTAGGAGGTGTTTTTATTGTAGATGCGGGACGTCAATGCTTTCCGGGGGATAGCCAATCGGTTTAATTTAGAATAGCGAAAACCTGAAGAGGAGATAGGAGATGGGTAAAACCAAAGAAACTATTTCAAATGGCCTGAAATGAAGGCGCTTACCTCTGGCAAACCGCCCTGGAGAATTAAATAACCGTCGTGCGGTTCGCGTTCGGTGGTCTCGTGCGCTATCGGAGTGAGCATCATCTCTTTCACCTTCTTCTGGTCAGTGGTGTGCCCTAATACCCAGCAGAGTTTCATATAGGCGACTTCCGGCAGCATATTATCACAGGGGATTACCCCAAGATCCAGCAAGTCCCTGCCCGTATCATATACATACATCTGGACATAGCCCCACAAGGTCTGGACGGTCATCACCACGGTAATCCCTTTATCCACCGCTTTCTTTAACGGCGCATATAAGGGTTTATTGACATGCCCCAACCCGGTTCCGGCAATCACGATTCCCTGATAGCCGTGGTCAATCAGTGAATCAATCATATCCGGTTTCATATTGGGATAGTAATAAACGATGGCGACTTTCTCGTTAAAGGCAGTATCTATCTTGACCTTGCGGTCATTCCTGCGGCGCTTGTAATTATCCGTAAAGAATTTGAATTCGGTCGGCGAAACAAGCCCTATCGGAATATTCCCGATGGTGCGGAAAGTGCTGCGGTAACTCGAATGCATCTTCCTGACGCGCGTGCCGCGGTGGAGCAAACAATACTGGTCGCTGGTCGGGCCGAACATGCAGACCATTACCTCGGCGACATCGCTATGGGCGGCGGTGCGGACGGAATTTATCAGGTTCAACGCCGCGTCGCTTGACGGGCGGTCGCTGGAACGCTGGGAGCCGACCATGACTATCGGCACAGGCGAATCCTGCACCATGAAAGAAAGTATCGCCGCGGTGTGGTGCATCGTATCCGTCCCGTGGCCGATGACTATTCCGGCAGCGCCTTTGGCTATTTCTTTTCCGATTGCCTGGGCAGTCCCGATATACTGTTCCGGTCCCATGTTCTCGCTGAAGACGCCGAAGAGTTTTATGGTCGTAAGATTGCAGATATCGGCCAGTTCGGGCACCGCGCCGTATAATTCACCAGGAGTGAATGCCGGAATCACCGCGCCGGTCCGGTAATCCAGCCGCGAGGCTATCGTCCCGCCGGTCCCCAAAAGAGTCACGTTAGGCTTTTTGGGGTCAAAGGGAAACGCCTTTTCCGGTATTTTATAGATGGCTTCTTTATAGCCTTTTTCCTCTATCGAGGTGATGTTGGCGATATTAAGCCCGGTGTTATAACCGGAACGGAGTTTGAGGACGATATGCTCATCATCCGCCGTCTCCGAACGCGGCAGGATAATCCCGATAAACTCGCCTTTATTAGTATTGACAACGACATCGCTCCAAACCCTGACGTTAAACTCAATCAGTTTGGCTTTTGCCCTGCCTTTATAACCTTTGTAAATATTATCCGCCATACTTTTTCTAACGTTATAAAAGGTTACGCATAAATGTTACCAGAGGTTACAAATAGGTTACGTAACTTCTCATAACCTTCAAATTATTTAGTAACTATCTCCAAAAGTTCCACTTCGAATATAAGAGTTGAATTCGGGCCGATTACCGGTCCCTTCTGCTGATTACCGTAAGCAATATTCGTATGGATAAAAAGCTTGTATTTACTGCCTACCTTCATAAGTTGCAAAGCCTCTATCCATCCCCTGATTACCCCTCCGACCTGGAACTCAGCCGGTTCCCCGCGGTCATAAGAGCTGTCAAAAACCGTGCCGTCAATCAAAGTCCCGCGGTAATGGACGCGGACGGTATCTGTTGCCTTGGGCTGCGGGCCGTTGCCTTGCACCAGGACAACATATTGCAAGCCGCTGGCCGTGGTCACCACGCCTTCCCTGCCTTTATTATCAGCAAGGAACGCCTCGCCTTCCTTAAGGTTTTTCTCAGCAAGCTGTGCCGTCTGGGGAGATTGCGGAGGCTCCTTAGGCTGTCTTCTGGAAGCGTATTCAACCATTGTTATTTTTTCCTCATCCGGGCTGATAATCTTTGGCTTGCCATTAATGCAATCTTCAACCCCCTGGCAGTATGACTGGAAATCCACCTCGCCGCCTAACTGTTGCTTAAGATTATTACCGCCAATATCAAATCCGTACATATAGCTGAGTTTTTCCTCATAGGTAGTCAATGCTTTCTTCTGTTGTGGTGCGGTCGCGCCTGGTGTTGTTGTATTAGGCGTCTGGGCAAGCGGAGGATTCAGTCCGTTCTGTTTCTCGTTGCTTACATATAGCACTATGACCCCGATAAAAACCACAATAGCCAGTGGTAATACAACCTTATTCATAGTCAACCCTTTCTTTATTAATTAAATGACCGATATTAATCTAAAACCGTCTCAAAATCAAGTTAAAAAGACCAGAAAAGAAATGTATTGACTTTAGCGCGGAATAATAATATCCTGTACACAGATTAAGCCGATTAAACAGATTGCTATTATAATTAAATAATCCGCGAAATCAGCCCCCTGCGGGGACTCCCAATAATCGGGCCTGCCTGTGCTACGGCAGACAGGTGTCCCCGAATCCCGCCTGGGCGGTAGGAGCGGGGCTGAATCTGCTTACAAAACCAAATTATGAAAAGATCAATCATTACCTGGGGAATCTTTGACGGGATGCATAAAGGCCACCAACTGCTTATCAGGAAAGTGGTTGAATGGTCAAAGAAAGCCGGGGGCGTTCCTATGGTCCTCACTTTCTACGAGCATCCGGATAAAGTCCTTCTGGATAAACAACCGCCTACTTTAACCTCGCTGGAACACCGTTTTTCACTATTGAGAGACAACGGGATAAAGGAAATCATTGCCTTACCATTCGCCTCCGGATTGCGCAATCTTTCGCCTGAAGCATTCGTGCGTGATATACTCCTCAACTGGATGCAGGCTTACGGGCTGATTGTTACTTCCAACCTGCGTTTCGGTAAAGATAAACAAGGAAACCTTGTATTATTAAAGGAACTGTGCGGGAAATATCATATTAACCTGAAAACCATCCCGCCGATTTATTATAAAAATAAGATTATCAGCAGCACCAGGATACGGCAGGCAATAAGTAAAGGAAACCTCCGGGAAGCAAAGGCAATGCTCGGCAGGGAAATTACCCTGATGGGCACGGTGGTTCAAGGAAGCGGCCGGGGCAGGAAACTCGGCATCCCCACGGCAAACCTTGACCTTCATCATGAAATCGCCCCGCCTAACGGAGTCTATACCAGCCGCGCCAGGATTAACGGCCATTACCTCAAAGCCCTGACCAATATCGGGACCCGCCCCACATTTGATAAAAGTAAGCGTGTGATTGTAGAAGTCCATATCATAGAACAGAAGTCTTGGAAAAACCTTTATGGCAAGACCATGGAGCTGGAACTGATAAAGAAAATACGCGGGGAAAAGAAATTCCTCAACGCCGCGGAACTGCTTAAGCAGATAGAAAAAGACAAGAAAGCCTGCTTCAAACCGCGGATTTAACGGATTAAACCGATTAAAATGAATACTGAATTATTACACAAAGACATCACGGAAAAGATTATCGGAGCCGCTATGGAAGTGCACCGCACCTTAGGCGCGGGATTTCTGGAAGCGGTTTATTCGGAAGCCTTAGCATATGAATTAAAGCAAAATGGTTTAAAATACGAGCGGGAGAAAGAATTACAAATCCAATACAAGGGAAATACATTAAATAAAAGCTATCGGGCGGATTATGTAATCGAAAGCTGTGTTATTGTAGAAAACAAGTCAGCGGATGGATTAACAAAAGAAGCTGAGGCGCAAGTATTTAATTACCTGAAAGCTACGGGAATTAAGGTAGGATTATTATTCAATTTCGGCAAACCAAGTTTGGAATGGAAACGGATTATTTGGGATAATTATAAAAAATCCGTCTAATCCGTTAAATCCGCGGTGAAGAAAATGACTGAATTCAAACTGACAACCAAGATGACCCCCGAGGGCGACCAGCCCCAGGCAATCAAGAAACTTACCGAGGGCATCAATTCCGGGTTACCCCACCAAACCCTCCTGGGCGTGACCGGCTCCGGCAAGACCTTTTCCATGGCGCACGTAATCCAGAATACCGGCAAGCCAACGCTCATTATCTCCCATAACAAAACCTTAGCCGCACAGCTCTACGCCGAATTCAAGGAGTTCTTCCCTTTGAACGCCGTGCATTACTTCGTCAGTTATTACGATTATTACCAGCCGGAGGCTTATATCCCCCAGCGCGATATCTATATAGAAAAAGACGCATCAATTAACGAGAATCTCGACCGCTTACGGCTTGCCGCAACAAGCGCCCTTCTTTCCCGGCGCGATGTCATCATTATTGCCAGCGTCTCGTGCATCTACGGGCTTGGCTCTCCCGAAGATTACGCGCAAATGGTCTTGGCAATAAAAACCGGAGACAAAACCTCACGCGAGTCTATCATGAAACAGCTGGTGGATATCCGTTACGAACGCAACGAAACGGTCTTAAGCCGCGGCAATTTCCGGGTGCGCGGCGAGACCATAGAAATCTGGCCCGCGTATGACGAACATTTAATCCGGATTACCATGGACGATGATAAAATCGCCACCATCAGCCAGACCCACCGGCTGACCGGGGATATCATGCAGTCATTCGAATCCGTTACCATTTTCCCGGCAAAGCATTTTGTCATGCCTGAGGATAAAATCAAGCGCGCCCTCGGTTCTATCCGGCATGAACTCAAGGAACGCCTGGCGCAACTGAAGAAACAGAATAAACTGGTGGAAGCACAACGGCTGGGCGCGCGCACGAACTACGATATCGAAATGCTCCTTGAAGTCGGCTATTGCAAAGGGATAGAAAACTATTCCCGCCACTTAAGCGGCCGGAAACCCGGAGAGCGCCCGTTTACACTCATGGATTTCTTCCCGAAAGATTACCTCGTATTCGTGGACGAATCGCACGTAACCATCCCGCAGATAAGGGGAATGTATTTCGGCGACCGCTCCCGCAAGGAAACTCTTGTCGAATACGGATTCCGCCTGCCATCCGCCTTAGACAACCGCCCGATGAAGTTTGCCGAATGGGAAGCCATGGTCAAGCAGATGGTCTTTGTCTCCGCCACGCCCGGAGATTATGAGGCGGAGAAAGCCAAAGACAAGGTGGTTGAACAGATTATCCGACCGACCGGACTGGTTGACCCGGCGATTATCGTCAAACCGACCGAAGGGCAGGTGGCGGACCTGACCAAACGCATCCAGCAAAGGATAAAGAACAAGGAACGCGTGCTGATAACGACACTGACCAAACGGCTGGCAGAAGATTTAAGTTCTTACATGCAGGAAAAAGGCATTAAGGGCAGGTATCTCCATTCAGAAATAGAAACCATCGAACGAGTTAAGATACTGAACGATTTACGGAAAGGCACATTTGATGTCCTGGTCGGGGTGAACCTCTTGCGCGAAGGACTGGATTTGCCGGAGGTGTCGCTCGTCGCCATAATGGACGCGGATAAGGAAGGATTCCTGCGCTCGGAGACATCGCTCATCCAGACCGTCGGCAGGACCGCGCGCAATGTAAACGGAGAGGTAATATTGTATGCGGATAACATAACCGGCTCGATGAAACGGGCGATGGAAGAAACCGGACGCAGGAGAAAAATACAGCTTGATTTCAATAAGAAAAACCATATCACGCCAAAGACCATCAAGAAGGCAATACTGGAAGGCATAGAGCAGGCAGAGGAATCCAAGAAGATAGAGGCGCAGGCGTTTTCATTTGATATCTCGCAGTATGAAGGAACTGAACTGGTGATGAAGCTGGAAGAAGAGATGCTGGAGCACGCCAAGAAACTGGAGTTTGAGAAAGCCGCAGAAATCCGGGATTTAATCAGCGAATTGAAGCGGAAGAAGAAATAAAACGCCAAACAATCCAAATGGAAAACCTGTTTTATCGGTTCTGTTGAAACCCTATGCTTTATATCTCCTCCTGCGTCATTGCGAGGGAGTATAACGACCGAAGCAATCTCAAATTATGGGATTGCCACGCTCCCTGCGGTCGCTCGCAATGACAGTTGAAAAGGGTTTCCACAGAACCTATTTTATCCTTATCTTCCACGGAATAATGCCGTTATGATGTGATTTCGGGTGTAGCGTTACCATCACCTTCTGAAGTTCAAGCAACTCCTTGATTTTCTGCTCTATCGGCTCTTTTGCCCATAACTTCCTGGTTTTCGCCTTTGCCTTAAAAACTCTTTGGGCAATCAGCCGG
>JAGVQN010000073.1 GCA_020051675.1 Candidatus Brocadiia bacterium | reverse complement strand
TTCTTTTCTTTGTTCGTTTCTTCAACGGTCCCTTCAATCCACTTTTTGGTAAAATCCTTGTGTATCGCGCGGCTGGTATCAATCTGCATGGTGCGGAATTTGAGGAAGACAAAGCGCTTGCCGTTATAGCCGATGCGTTTCTGGATGAATAAAATCGGACCGGCAGATGTGATTTTGATAAGCAAAGCCGCAACGAGCATGACCGGCGAGGTCAGGATAATCAGGATTCCGGCGCAGAAGATATCCAGAATCCGTTTGGTCAGCGCGTTGAATCCGGTGATATTTGAACGCCGCATCCCGATTAAAGGGATGCCGCCTAAGGAATCCACCTTGACCCAGTCCATCATGATTTCGTATAAATCCGGCACCATTTTCCAGGAGATTTTCGCCTTCAGGCATATTTCGACGAGCGAGAGCAGTTTTTCCCTGGGCGCGCCGGTGAGCGCAATCCAGATTTCCTGGACGTTCTTTTCCGCGATAACCTTTTCCACATCCTTCATTTTTCCCAGCACAGGGTATTTGAATCCTTTGGGCGAATCCTTTTCCGTTTCGATAAAGCCCAAAAGGTTGTATCCGAATGAATAACCGGAAATCTCATCCGCCAGCTGTTTGCCTAAGCTGTTATTGCCTATGATAATCAGGTTGGCGATACTCCCGGATTTTTTCAGGGCGACCTCTTGGACCCATCTTACTAAAATACGGCAGGCTAGGACAGTAATTACCGCCAATATGGCGAAAAACGCCAGGACGGCGCGTGAATATTCAAACTCCCGGTAGAAGAAAAGGAAGGAGAGCGAGATTAAGACGCAGAATAAAATGGCTTTAAAGACGGCGATTATTTCATCCGACCCGCGCAGAGCCAGGGCATAGATCCCGCTGAAGCGGAAAACAACCAGCCAGATAACCAGTATATAAGGCAGCGTGTTGAGATAAACTTCCAGTGGGGCATCGCCCTGCCGGAAAATATCCCAATCCTTAAAGAAATAAAAGCGTATTGCCAGGCTCGCCAGGTAGGCCGCTGAAATGCCCAGTATATCGGCGATTAAGAGCAATGCCTTGTACCCTTGTTCCTTCTTTAATATCATTTTTTAGGCGCTTATTTTAATACGGGATTACATCATCCATCCGTGAAAAGCTGATGACCTGCTCCTTGCGGATGATGACCTCGTTCCTATTTTTATGTATCCCGTTTTTCCTGGTTTGGTTTATATACTGCTCTTTGGTGGAGGCGCTTTCCCGGTTATCGTGGACATCCACATCGCTAAGCGTGACAAAACTATCGTCGCTGGATTTCAATGTTCCCATATAGATATAGGAAGAGTTGGTATCGATAATCACTTTTTCACCCTTAAAGCTTTGCCACTTTTTGTTTTCGGACGCCATCTCGATTACCCCAGTATAATATTCACAATATCGTTATAGAAAGCGAAAGCCACCAGCGAAAGTATGAAGAAAAGGCCTATATACTGCGCGACCATCTGCGCTTTTTCGCTGACCGGCGTTCCCTTTATCTTTTCTATCAGGGTCAGGAATATCCCGCCCCCGTCCAATACCGGAATCGGCAGGAGATTTAGAATTGCCAGGTTCAGGCTGAATAAAGCCAGTAGCCACAGGAAATAGGAAATCCCCTCTGTCTGGACGACGATATAAGAAAACCGGAAAATGCCTATCGGGCCGGCCAGCCCTTTGGTGGATTCTTCTCCTTTGAATAGTTTGCCTATTAACTGAAATGTAAGGATAACTAAATCAGCCGATTCATTCAGCCCTTTGATAACAGCCTCGCCGAATCCGTATTGCTGGCGGACGCTTTTGGGCTTGAATTCTATGCCCAGGAGCCACTGGTCTTTTGCCTTCATGGACAGAGAGGCTTCGATTGTTACGCCGTCTCTTTTTACCTGCAGAGTTACGGGTCTCCCCTTACTTGCCCAGACGATTGCGTCGAGATCGGTCAAATCGGAGATTTCCTCGTCGTTTGCCTTGATGATGATATCGCCCGGTTTAAGCCCGGCGGATTCCAAGGGAGAGCCGACCGGTACCTCGCCCAAGGCATTGCTCGAGGCGCAAACCATATCAATCACTCCGGCGCCGTCGAAATCAGCCCGCGGCGTGAGATTAATTGTCAGTTCTTCCTTATTGCGCGCTATTTTCACGGACAAGGCGGTATTGCTGTTGGCTTTGATTGTTTCCTTGAAGCTGTACCAGGAAAGGACGGGCGTATCGTTTACAGACAGTATTTTATCGCCCGGTTTTAAGCCTGCGATATCAGCCGGCGATTCTTTCTTTACCGAGCCGACAACCGCGGGAATGTTTTCCGCCGAGTTGAGGTCATATAAAGAATTCGCCAGTTTTTCCGGGGTTAGGGTGAGCGTGGTAATCGCCGAGACATTGATATTATCCGGCGAGGGGCGGCGTATTTTTATATTGATGGGCTGGTCCTTTTTTTCGCTGGCCAACTGGAGCATTTGTTTATTGCTGTAAATGACCTTGCCGGAAATCTCCAGTATTTCATCCCGTGGCCTCAGTCCTCCTTTTTCCGCGGCCGAGCCTTTTATTATTCGTTTAACCACGTTTGCCAGCGGCAGTGCGCCGAAACCCTGGCTGCCTTTTGCCACAACCGTGGTTGTTATTGTTTCCTCGCCTCTTAAGGCTTTGACCGCCAGTTCGGTTCCTATGGGCGCGCGTAAAACAGCCCGGCGGTAGTCTTCAAGCGTTTTGACGGGTTGGTTATTTATTTCAATAATAGTATCGCCGACCTGCAGTCCGGAATTCCATTCGGATTTACCCGGGGTGAGCGACCCGATTTGCGGCGAGCTGAAATTAACACCCAGAAGATACATTACTATGCAGGCCGGAACGGCAAAGATGAGATTCATAGTTGCCCCGGCGGCAAAAACGCCTATCCGGGTGAATGGCGGTTTAGAAATAAATTCATCCGGAGAGCCTTTTTTATCCTTATCAGCAATGCTTTCCCCGGCCATCTTGACATAGCCGCCCAAGGGGATTGCGCAAATCCGGTATTCCGTATCTTTATATGTATAGCCGATTATTTTGGGGCCGAAGCCGATGGAAAACGCCTCCACTTTTATCTTAGAGAGCTTCGCCACGATAAAGTGTCCAAGTTCGTGGACGAAAATAAGAATCGTTATGCCGAACATTACGATAAACACGGTAAACGCCGGACCGAATATTGAAGTCATTTATTATATCTCCTTATCTCTTTTCTCGCCCATTCATCGGCATCCCAGATATCGCGGATAGCCGGACTGGTGACGATTTTATGCCTGTTAAGGGTTTTTTGGGCTAATGGGATTATATCGGTAAAATGTATCTTTTTACTTCTGAACATTTTGACGGCTTCTTCGTTTGCCGCGTTCAAGACCGCGCCGCTTGTTCCTCCGCGCTCGACCACTTGGTAGCCCAGCTTTAAAGCGGGGAATTTATCCGCATCCGGTTCGGAAAATGTCAGATTAGGCAGGCAATTATTTATCAGCGTCCCGTTTGATGCCGGCAGCCTTTCCGGGTATGTCAGGGCGAATTGTATCGGCGTTTTCATGTCGGGCTTGCCCATCTGTGCGATTATCGAGCCATCCCGGAATTCAACCATGGAATGGACGATGCTCTGCGGATGGATGAGGACTTTTATCTCGCCGGCGGAAAGGTCAAAAAGCCAGTGCGCCTCTATTATTTCCAGCGCTTTATTTACCAGGGTCGCCGAATCTATGGTTATTTTTTGGCCCATTTTCCAGGTGGGGTGTTTCAGGGCTTGCGCCGGCGTTATTTTATCCAGCGCCTGTTTTTTATGGTTATAAAAAGGGCCGCCGGATGCCGTCAGGATTACCCGCTTGACATCGCCGGGCTTCCCGCAGTGAAGCGCCTGGAAGACCGCGCTGTGTTCGCTGTCCACCGGCAGGATAGTAATCCCTTTTCTGCGCGCCAGGGGCATGATTATTTCGCCGGCCATGACCAGCACTTCTTTGTTGGCCAGCGCCAGGTTTTTGCCGGCATTGATGGCGGTAATCGTAAAGGGGAGCGCCTCCGCTCCGGAAATTGCCACCACGACCATATTAACCGAAGGGTCGCCTATCATTCTGTGGATATCATCGCGCGTTTGGCATATTTTTACGGGCGAATTCTTAAGTCGTTTTATCAAAGCATCCGAGGCGTTTTTATCGGTTAGGGCAACGGATTCCGGATTAACCGCTTTTATCTGCTTCAATAAAAGAGGCCAGTTGGAATTGGCGACCAGGCCGGCAATCTCTATTTTTTCCTTAATCGCGCCTTTTTTGTAAAGGTTGTTGAGATGTGCCGCGACTTTTACGGTGTTTTGGCCGATTGAGCCTGTCGAGCCGAGGATGACAATTTTCATATGGCGGAAAATTTATATCGGTTTATACAATTTATATATTGCTATTTGGGTGGCTCGCACGTTAGCACATCTTCGGGCGTAATGCTTATTTTGTAAACCTGGACTTCTTTTGCCTTGCCTTTCAGTTTTACTCCGCCCACGCAGGCAAACTGGAAGTCGTTCTTTACGCATTCGTAAGTGCTTTCACCGACGGCGACCTCGTTGGAATCGGCGTATTGGTTAAGGCGGGAAGCGATATTAACCACATCGCCCAGGACTGCGTATTCAATCCTTGTTTTGGCGCCGACGTTTCCGGCA
This sequence comes from Candidatus Brocadiia bacterium, assembly GCA_020051675.1. Taxonomy (GTDB): domain Bacteria; phylum Planctomycetota; class MHYJ01; order JACQXL01; family JACQZI01; genus JACQZI01. The sequence continues at coordinate 4,450 of JAGVQN010000073.1, read as the reverse complement.
ACCACGGTGCCGGTATTAACGCCCAGGCGGACGTTGTATTTGGGCGCCTCAGGAGGATCGTTTTTCTGTGATTCCTGGATTGCCTGTATTATTTTTACGCTTGCCTTCACGGCGTTGAGCTGGTGGTTTTCAAGGTCAATCGGCGCGTTAAAGGTGGCCAATACCGCGTCGCCGATAAATTTGTTCACGCTGCCCTTGAATTCAAATATGATTTTCGTTACCGTCTCAAAGAATTTGTTTAACATCTCGGCCAGTTGTATCGGTGTTATCTTTTCGGAGAGCGTGGTGAAATTCTGGATATCGGTAAAAAGAATAGTCACGACTCTTTCACGCACATCCAGCGGGTTTTCCTTGCCGCCTGAGTGTTTGATAATCATTTCCACCACGTCGGGCGAGTGGTAGCGTTCCAGATTGCCTCTCAATAAAGCTTCTTTCCGCAGCTTATTATTCAGTTCATCCTGTTTCATCCTGATTGCCACCTGATTTGCGATAGCCGTCAGTAGTTCCAAGTCGTCATTGGTAAAGGCATGCGTTTTCATCAGGTTATCCACGTAGATAACGCCAAAGACATCTTCCTTTTCCCATAAGGGTACGCAGAGAGCCGAGCGGATATTAAACTGCGCGATGGAAAGCCCGGATTGGAAGCGCGGGTCATGCGCCGCGTCGGAAGTGATGAGCGAAACCTTATCGGTTATCACTTTGTTGGTAATGGTTGAGCTGATATAAACTTCAGGTTCTTTTATTTGTTTGCCATCGGCTTTATCCTGTTTTTCCTTATCGCTTAAGCGGCGTTTGGTTAATTTAGGAATCAGTTTGCCGGTGGCTTTATCCAGTATCATGATAGTGCCGCGGTCCGCGCTGATGACGTCAAAGACCGAACTCATCCCGATTTCAAGCACTTCATCGAGCGTATCGGCGGTTGCCACGGCGCGTCCTAAATGATACAGGATGAAAAACCGCGTGCTTTCTTTGGATTTTTCTCCGGTTGCCTGGGCTGCCTGGGCGATGGATTGGCCGCTGGCGATTATATCCTTCACGTTAAGCCGGTAATCCAAAGAGAGCTCGCCGATATGCTTGACGACATCGCTGTCAAAACTGCTTTTTGCCTGTTTAGGCGGTGGAGGCGGTTTGGGCGGGACCGGTACATTAAATGAAGACTGCTCCTTAAAAAGAATAATGGTGTTTCCTATCTGGATTTCATCGCCGTCTTTTAAAGGCTCTGATTTTACTTTCTTCTTGTTCAGGAATGTCCCGTTGGCGCTGCCCAAATCATAAAGAGTATAAGCGGTACCCTGTTTTAATATTTCCGTATGGCGCCTCGATGCCAGGTTATCCGGCAGTTCCAGGTCGTTTTCCGGCAGGCGGCCGATGGAAAAAGAGGGCTTATTGATAACCACTTCCTTTATGACCTTGCTTCCCTGTTTTACGGTTAATGTAGGCATGCCGTATAATATACAAATATATAAAAGTTTTTCAATATTATGACACTAAAAAGTTTGGGTTAATCGTGCGGAAACTACCCGCCCCGATGTCTATCGGGACGTCAGCCAGTCCTATTTTACTTGATATTTCGGGCGATTAGTATTAAAATAAACAGGCGTGGAAATGAAAAATATGTTTGAAGGCGCTTTTGTCGCTCTGGTTACCCCTTTTAGGCGGGGCAGGATTGATTTTCCCAAGCTTATCGAACTCATGGATTACCAGATAAGATGCGGGATTAGCGGCATTGTCGTCTGTGCCACGACCGGGGAGGCGCCGACACTTTCCGATGATGAAAAAATATCCGTCATAAAAACCGCCGTCCGGCGCTGCAAAGGCCGGGTTCCGGTAATCGCCTACACCGGCACGAGCGATACCGCGCATAGCATCGCCTTTACCAAAACCGCCGCCTCGCTTGGCGTTAATGGGGCGCTTGTGGTCGTTCCCTATTACAACAAGCCTTCGCAGGAAGGAATGTTCCAGCACTTTAAAGCGATTGCCCAGAGCGTGCCGAAGGTACCGCTTATTCTTTATAATGTCCCTTCGCGGACGGTCGTTTCCATAAAGCCGCAAACCATCGCGCGCTTAAGCAAGATTAAAAATATTGTCGCTGTCAAGGAAGCGATAAGCGACATGGACGAAATAAAACACCTGAAGCGCCTTTCCGGTATTACCATACTTTCCGGGGAGGACGCGCTTACCTGCCAGATGATGGAACTCGGCGCGAAAGGCGTCATTTCCGTGCTTGCCAATATTATGCCTGATGAAGTTGTTCTCTTGGTCAATCTGTGCGTCCAGGGGAATTTCAAGGAAGCGGAAAAGGTTAATGAGTATCTCCTGCCGCTTTCTAAGGCGCTCTTTCTGGAGTCAAATCCCGTTCCGGTAAAAACCGCCCTGGCGCTTGCCGGTAAGATAAACGGCGGAGTGCGTTTGCCGCTTGTCCCACTTGCCAGGGAAAATCTCCGCAAGCTGAAATCGGTTTTAAGGAAATATAAAATTTAGAGGCTCTAACAAAGAGAGCTTATATCGCAAGGTGTCATACCTGCGAAAGCAGGTATCCAGACTTTTTACTGGATTCCCGCCTTCGCGGGAACGACAAAGAGGGGGAAATGTCTCTTTTTGTTACAGGCTTTTAGTATTTGCAAATGGGTAAACTGCTTTCTTTCTTTATCATCGTCTTCTGGGGAATAATGAGTTTCCTTTATATCAAACAGGAGGTTATCCCCGGACTGCCTATCCTTTCCAATCCTTCTTACGAAACATTCCTTAAGAATAAATCAGCCATCACCCAGACGCGCATGGGTATTTATTTCCTTAATAAAAAGGTCGGCTCTTCTATTACCAATATCGAGTTCCGGGAAGACGGCTACCATAAAATCACGAACCGCTCGGAAATAAACATTAAATCATTTGTCCTTAACGAAAGGATTAAGATAAGCGGTTATACCCTGATTAACCCGAAATACCAGGCTGATTCCTTTGAGTTTTTTATAAAGTCATCGGTCATTAATTACAAGATCAGCGGCAAAGCCGAAGGCAAAGACATGGTCGTTACGATATTCGACGGCGCCCAGGCAAAGACCAGCCGTTACGAAAATACATCCAATGAGACTTTATCCAACGGTTTTTCGCCTTTTATCTCCATGCCGGCTTTAAGCGTGGGCAAGGAATGGACCATTACCATGGTTAATCCTATAAATGGAACGGTCGAGCGCGTCCGGGCTATGGTTAACTCCATGGTTAAAATGGAATGGCAGGACAGGGAATATGATGTTTACGAGGTTGTTTTGGATTATAAAGGATTTCAGCCCAAGGCATGGATTACCACCGACGGCCGTGTCCTTAAAGAAGAACTTATCGGCCCCGGTATATATTTCTTAAGGGAGTAAAATAAAGCCAGTGCGCAAGCCTCCCGCGATTGCGAAGCCTGCCTCGATGAACGTCGGGGCGCCAAAGGGAGCAGGGACGGATAAAAGTTATGTTGTTAATAAAATATAGAACTATGATAAGACTTTTTGCGATACCTGTATTAGTTGTTTTGTTTGTTGGATGTGAACATGTCTATCCCAGTAGCAGCTTAAAACGAAGCGGATATGTAGATAAAAATGCGTTCTCGCAAGCAAGACATTTAGCTGCCAGTGAGAGACTGGTACATTTTATTGCTTTTGCTCCGGATGATGGGGAAATGGCTATATATAAAGACAGTAATAACAATAATACCTTTGAGCCGGCAGAAGATAAAATGGTTGGGCCAGCAATTAAATTGGAGAAGGGAGTGGTCTTTGTTTCAGGCGATAACTGCCCTCCTCTTTTTAAGCTTAAAACGCCTTATATCAAGTTCAAGGATGACGGTTCTGTGATATTTCCTGATAATGTTACCGACCTACCTTTAAGTCCTCAACCTACTGATTCTAATACTGATATTGTTCTGGCGTATAAAGACAAGCGTCCCGGACGAGTGTTTTTAGATATAGAATCTTCAGGTATTATAAGGAAAATTATTTATAAACCAGAATGATATGAATAAATCCGTTTTAATCAGTAGTAATCAGTGTTAATCCGAGGATAGCAATATGATAAAACTTGAAAACTTAACCAAGCATTACGGAACCAAAATTGCCGTTTCCGGTCTTAACCTGGAAATACCGGATGGGGAGCTTTTTGCATTTATCGGTCCCAACGGCGCCGGCAAAACCACTACCGTCAAGATGATGGTCGGTCTGCTCAAGCCCACGGCCGGTTCGGTGAGTATCTACGGGCATAATATCCATCACCAGAAAGAATATCTCGAAGCCAAAAAGTTGCTTGCCTATATTCCCGACCAGCCGTTTGTCTATGACAAGCTTTCCGGCAGAGAATTCCTTAAGTTCGTCGGGCATATTTACCGGATGGGAAAAGAGGTATTTAGAAACGCGTTGGACAAATATATCGCCATGTTCGAGATGGGGGAGTATATCGACCAGCTGACCGA
>JAGVQN010000008.1 GCA_020051675.1 Candidatus Brocadiia bacterium | reverse complement strand
GATAAGCTGGACCGAATCCAAATCGAATACGCCTTTGCACTGGGGATGGTCGCCGAGCGTCTGGTGGTCGCCGGTCAGGCACAGGATATTTTCGATGCCAAAGACGGTTGCGTTTAGGAACTCCGATTGCAGGGCTAAACGGTTCCTGTCGCGGCAGACTATCTGCATTATCGGTTCGTAGCCGCGTTCCTTTAGCTTTATGCAGGCGGCTAAACTGCCGACCCGCATAACCGCGGACTGGATATCCGTAACATTAATGGCAACCACTTTTTTCCCGAAATGCTTGGCTTCTTCCAGCGTCGGCTCGATATTGGTGCCTTTTGGCGGACCGACTTCGGATGTGATAACGAATTTGCCTGATTTTAATGTCTCGCTAAGTTTACTCATTTCGCCTCCTTAATCTGTGTGATCTGTGGCGTCTGATATGCTTCATGGACAATTTTATCCGGCCGCTTGACCGCCCCGTAATTTTTGGGCTTATGTATGGCGGTAAGAAGTTCCAGTTTATTGAGTTTCTTTAATCTTTCATATATAAGCACCCAGCCGCAATCGCGGTTGCGGTCGACTTCGCACTTGCCTTTTTCATGCCCGCCGCATGGTCCATTCATCAGGCTCTTGGAGCACATGGTGATGGGGCAGACACCGCCGTATTCAGCCAGAACGCAATCGCCGCAGGCGCGGCAACGCTCTGCCCAGGTGCCTGCTTCAACCGTTGCGCCCAGAAAGGTTGTGTTAAGTCCGGGCAATAATATCTTTTCTCCGCCCAGGGCTTCCGCGGTATACTGGACGCCTACCCCGCAGGCGATGGATAAAATGGCGTCGTATCCTTTTAGCTTGTCTTTAACTTCCTCGATATATTCTTTGTCGCACTGGCGTAATATCGTGAGGTTATCAATTTGCTTAGGCGTCTTGTCCAATTCAAAAGCCATTGCGAGTTCGGTGGCAAGGAGTCCGGCTTCCTTTTCGCCGCCGGCCATGCATATGGCGACGCACGAGCCGCAGCCAAGAACAAGAATCTTTTGGTAGGGTTTGAGCATCTCTTTGATTTCATCGATTGGTTTTCGTTTAGCTACAATCATTGTTATCTCCTTTGTTTGCCACTGAGACACAGAGTTCACAGAGGCGTTAATAAAAATAATATTTATTTCTCTGTGTTCTCTGTGACTCTGTGGCTATTTAACGGTGATGGTCCTAATTTCCTCACGCGTTCGGTCATCTCGCGGACCGTGTCGGCAAACCTGGTGCCCATCGCCGCGGACATATTAAACATCTCCAGCCGTTCAGGCTCTATCTTTATTTCTTTTAATAATTTCTTTACATAATTAACCCATTGTTTGGCATGTAGATTGCCCTGCAGGAAATGGCATTCGCCTTCAAGGCATCCGGCAACAAATACTCCGTCCCAGCCTTCCTGGAATGCCTTGAGGAGATGTAACGGGTCAACCTTGCCGGTGCAGAGGAGCCGGATAATCCGCACGTTAGGCGGATATTGCAGGCGCATCGAGCCGGCCAAATCCGCGGCTGAATAGGCGCAGAACTGGCAGCAAAAAGCCAGTATCTTAGGTTCAAATTCCATAATTTAACGCCTCACCACAGAGACACAGAGAACACAAAGGAAATCCTTTATTTATAAAGTTACGTTTAAATGTTTTTAATGTTTTGTGCTTTATTTAATTCTTGAATACAATATTCTACGCTTTTAACAATTCTGTCAGGTTCCATATCAAACCCAACTGCATTGGGACCACTCCAATTAACCCCTACTTTAATGTTATCTTTTTTTAAATTAGTACTCCATTTGTTACAAAATTTATCCCAATTAATCTCATAAGGTTCAAAGCCAGCGTAATCCGGAATAGTTTTGATTAGTTTTTTAACTCTAGATAAACTTGACCAGAAAGGCATAGATCGACCGTCTCTTATTGTAAATGTAGGAACACCATTAGCACCACGAATGGTCCAAACCTTCTTAATCTTAGCAACTCCTCTGTAAAAAGCGTAAGCTTGAGCTCCACAACTCATATTATCTCCGTATTATTATAAAAATAATTTTATTTTCTTCAGTCATATACAACACATTTTGCGACTAACTGATCATCTTTATAATGCGCCAGCTGGATCGCCTTGCGCGGGCAGGCAGAAACGCATACCCCGCATCCGTGACATAAGGACGGTTCAATGAAGGCTACGCCTGAATCTGTTATCACGCCATCTTTCATCTTAGCATTCTTGATTATCTTAGGAACATTGAATGGGCACTCACGAACGCAGGTTAGGCAGGCAATGCATTCATCCGGATTAACCTGGGCGATAATTCCGCTGATAGTCATCTGTTTTTTGGACAGGACGGTTGCCGCCCTGGCAGCGACTCCTTTTGCCTGGGCAATCGACTCGTTTATATGCTTGGGGAAATGAGCGAGGCCTGCCAGGAACATTCCTTCGTTGGCAAAATCCAGCGGCCGCAGCTTCAGGTGCGCTTCCAGGAAAAAGCCTTCGGTGTTCAACGGCACTTTTAAAGTCGTTCCTAATACCTGCGCGTCCGGCTGCGGGCGTACAGGCATTGATAACACCACCAAATCTGCCGGGATGCTAATATTTTTTTGTATTAATCCATCGTATATCTTTATGAATAACTTTCCGTGTTTATCTGTGTTTATCTGTGGTTTTGATTCCGGTTCGTATCTGATAAATATCACGCCCGCTTCGCGCGCCTGCCGATAGTATAATTCCATCATCCCATATGTCATGATATCACGGTAAAGGATATAAATATTGGCTGCGGGATTTATCTTCTTGATTCTTAACGCGTTCTTAATCGCCTGAGTGCAGCAGATACGCGAACAATACGGATGTTTCTCATCCCTGCATTCTACACATTGTATCATTACCACATTCTGCCACAGAGACACAGAGGACACAGAGTTATTAGCAATCTTTTGCTCTAATTCTAATTGAGTGATTACATTAGAAGATTGCCCATACATATATGAGGTAGGTTTGGCTTCAACTCCGCCGATGGCAACGATAATGATTCCGTGTTCGATTTCTTCTTCCCCCTCCCTACCCTCCCCACTTGTGGGGGAGGGAATGGGTGAGGGGGCAATCCGAATCTTTGATTTATAGTTCCCGATTGACCCGTTTGTTTCCACGAGTTGGGCGTTTTTATAGATTTTGAGCAACGGTTCGTTTTCTACTTCCTTAAGGAGTTTTTCCAGATAGGCACGCGGGTTTTCACCGCCGATGGTCTCGGTAATATTCCAGAGATTGCCGCCTAACCGGTCTGTTTTTTCCACCAGATAGGTCAGGAATCCCTGTTTAGCGAGCGACAGGGCGGAAGTCATTCCGGCCAGCCCGCCGCCGACCACCAGGGCGTTCGGCACGACCGTAAAGGTTTGTTCCTTCAACGGCTCCAGATACCGTGAGCGGTTTACCGCCATCTTGACCAAATCTTTGGCTTTCTCCGTGGCTTCCAGCGGCAAATCCATATGTACCCACGAACACTGGTCTCGGATATTCGCCATTTCAAAGAGATATTTATTAAGACCCGCCTCGCATAGCATTTCCTGGAATAGCGGCTCGTGTGTGCGCGGGGTGCAGGAAGAGACAATCACGCGGTTGAGTTTATGTTCGTTAATCATTTGGATGATATGCTGTTGCGTATCCGTGGAGCAGGTATAAAGATTTTCTTCGGCATAGGCGACATCAGGCAGTTTCTTGGCGAAATCAACGAGCGTATGGACATCCACGACGCGGGCGATATTGGTTCCGCAACGGCAGATAAAGACTCCGACGCGCGGGGGTTCTCCGCTAACATCGCGTTCCGGCGGGTATTTTTTCTGGGTAATCAGTGTGTTGCGCGCCTCGGCTAACAGTTCACCGGCAAGAGCGGATGCGCCGCTTGCGCCCATGACCGATTCCGGAATATCCATCGGGCTGGTGAATACGCCGGCTGCATAGACGCCTTCCCGATTAGTGCAACCATAGGCAAATTCCTGTTCCTCGGCAAATCCGTAAGGGTTAAGCGTCAGCCCGAGATTCTTGCATAAATTATGCCCGCTTGCTGAAGGAGTAAATCCGACCGAAAGCACGACCATATCTACTTCTTCCTCTTTTATCTGATTGGTTTCGTCCAGGTAGGATATAACCAGATTTTTGGTTTCCGGGATTTCCTTGATAGTCGAGAAGATTGCTTTGGTGTATTTAACCCCGTGCTGCCGCGCCGAGGTGGTATAATATTCATAGCCTTTGCCGAAAGACCTGAGGTCATTATAAAATATGGAAACGCCGATATCCGATTCATGTTCCCTGGTAATAATTGCCTGCTTGGTGGCGTACATGCAACAAACTGCGGAACAATAATCTTTGCCTATGGAGTGGTCGCGCGAACCGACGCATTGGATCCAGGCAATTTTATGCGGATGGGCTTTATCTGAGGGGCGCGAAATCTTTCCTGCAAACGGTCCGGAAGCCGAAAGTATTCGCTCGTATTGTATTGATGTAACCACATTTGGATAACGCCCAAAGCCGTATTCGCCTTTGAGCCGTGCGTTGAACATATCACCGCCAGTAGTCAGGACTACCGCGCCGATGGCGAGTTCACGCATCGCGGGTTTCATATCATGATTGACTGCCTTAGGCTGGCAGGCGGCAACGCACTGCAGGCATTCACAGCACAAGGCGCAGGAAAGGCAGCGTGATGCCTCTGCCACAGCGGTTTCTTCATCAACCGGTTTTTCCACTTCGATAAATGATTTCCTGCGTTCAAGAGGGGATTCTTTCGGGATATTCAACCGCTGTTTGCGGATTTCTTTCTCGATTCTTTCCTTAGGCAATTCAATCCCTGTCTTTTTATCGCCCCTGCCTGCTTTCAGGTCTTGTCCGGTGAGATACCGTTCTATAGAAATAGCCGCTTCGTTGCCATGCGAGACGGCTTCTATGACCGATGCGGGACCGCGCGCGACATCGCCTCCGGCAAAGACGCCCGGCAGATTGGTTAACAGGCTGATCGGATCTGTTTTTATCGTATTCATCGGGTCTTTTTCCAGCTCGTCAAATCCGGCAAGGTCTGTCCGTTGGCCGGTTGCAATGATAATCGTATCGCATTCTATCGTCGGGCCGATATTGCAGGTAAACTTAGGGGCGAATTTCTTTATGGTGGAACCATTGGGGCTCGAGGAAAAATCATAGACGGATTTGCATTGTGTCGTTGCCAATCCGGCGATTTTGCCATCCTTAACAACGACTTTTTGAGGCCCGAAAGAACAATTCATTATGATGCCTTCTTCTTCGGCTTCTTCGATTTCCCATTCATGCGCGGGCATCCTATCCTTGTGATTCAAATCGCGTGTTTCAAGGCATACGAGATTGACCGATTTAGCGCCCAGGCGCAGAGCGACTTTGGCGCAGTCCATGGCGACGTTGCCGCCGCCGATAACCAGAATGCGTTCGCCGAATCCTTCGGGTTTTTTGCCAGATTTAGCCTGTTGCAGGAACGGCAATCCGTAAATCACGCCTTTGGTGTCGCTTCCTTCCAGCGGTATTTTGCCGGCTGCCTGGAACCCAACGGCGATAAAGATGCTTTTGTACTCCTTACGCAAATCGGAAAGGGAAATATCTTTGCCGATTCTGGTATTGGTCTTGAGTTCTATTCCGGCAGCCAGAATCCGGTTGATTTCATAATCGGCAATTTCCTTGGGCACGCGGTAATCAGGTATGCATGAGGTGAGCATTCCGCCTGGTTTATCGGATGCCTCAAAGATGGTTACGGCATAACCTTTTTCGCGCAGGCGCAAGGCACAGGTCAAGCCTGCCGGGCCGGCGCCGATAATTGCTGTCTTTTCAGGTTTGGTTGTTGGCAGCGATTCTATCGGTTTCTCTCCAGTTTCTTTCACCTTATCTGCAATGAAACGTTTTAGGTAACGAATTGAAATTGATTCATCAACTTCTTTGCGGTTACATTCAGTCTCGCATGGATGATGGCAGAGCCGGCCGCAGATAGCCGGGAATGGGAGCACACGGCGTATGACTTCCAATGCCTCCGGATATTTCTTCTGGGAAAGCAAAGAGACATAGGCATGCCCGTTAACGCCGGCCGGGCAGCCGATACGGCAGGGGCTCGTACCTTCTTTGCTGATGACATATTTATTCGGAATCGCCTGCGGATAGTGTTTATGGATGGCGGTTATCTGTCCCAGTTCTTCATCGAATTGGTTAGGCAGGCGCACCGGGCAGACCGCGGCGCAATCACCGCAGGCATTACACTTTTCCATATCAACATAACGCGCTTGTTGCAGGACTTTCGCGGTAAAGTTACCGGGCGTGCCTTCCAATGATTGCAATTGGGCGCAGGTAATGATTTCTATATTGGGATGCTTGTCCACTTCGACCAGGCGCGGAGAGATAGTGCACATGGCACAGTCGTTGGTCGGGAATGTTTTATCCAGTTGCGCCATCCGGCCTCCGATGGCAGGGGACTCTTCGGCGAGATAGACCTTGAATCCGGCGTTGGCCAAATCAAGTGCGGATTGCATTCCGGCAATGCCGCCGCCCACGACCAGGACCGCCCCGACTTTCTTTGAATCCGTCATGATAATTAATAAGGATTAATCAGATTGCTAATAAAGAAGTGGGGTTACGATATAACCCGCCCAAAAACAGTTCCGCCTAACCCCGCTCTTGATTTTTCCGCAATAAAGAATTTAATTATTATAAAAAACGCGGCAGTTGTAAAGTATTTATTGTAACTAAATTATCCGGAGCAGTTTGTTCTTAAAGGGTTATCGTTTTATAGCGCGCGGCGTGGCAATTGAGATTGACGGCAACCGGCAGCGCGGTGATATGGCAGGAAGCCGCTTCGATATGGACGGCCAAAGCGGTGATTCTCCCGCCCAAGCCTGAAGGCCCGATTCCCGTGTTGTTAATATCAGTCAGGAGCTCTTTTTCCAGTTGCGCGTAATAAGGCTCTTTGCTGGGAGTTCCCAGCGGGCGCATCAAAGCACGTTTCGCCAGGACGGCGACTCCGTCAAAGGTGCTGCCGATTCCGATTCCGACCACCACAGGCGGGCAGGGATTAGAGCCGGCGGTTTTAATCGTCTCTATCACGAACTTCTTTACTCCGGCAATCCCCGCGGACGGGGGAAGCATGACCAGCTTTCCCATGTTTTCGCTGCCGCCGCCTTTTGCCATAAAGGTTATTTTAAGCTTGTCGCCGGGCACCAACTCCGTATGGATAACCGCCGGGGTATTATCTCCGGTATTATTCCTGTTTAATGGGTCGGCGGTGATGGATTTTCTTAAGTAGCCTTCGGTATAGCCCTGGCGGACGCCTTCGTTAATCGCGTCATAGAGATATCCGCCTTTAAGGCAGACATCCTGCCCGAGTTCGATAAAGACGACGGCGGTGCCGGTATCCTGGCAGATAGGGACATTTTTGGCGCGGGCAAGTTCGTTATTCTTGGCGAGTTGTTCCAGCACCTCTTTGCCGACGGGCGATTCTTCCTTTTTTATCGATTCTTTCAGGGCGTTTTGGACCTCATCGGGAATGAAACAGGCGGCATCCGTGCACATCTTTTTGATGGTGGCAGTGATGATATCCGTTTTTATTTCACGCTCCATAATTAAATCCTTTCAGGAATGCCTTGATATTAAGGTCTTCGGTGCCCGGCGGGACGGAAGATTTAATCGCTTCCTGCATGGCTTTTTCCGAAACCACTTTGGTTTTAGCCGTAAAGAAACCGAGCATAACAATATTTGCAACCATACGCTTGCCGAGTTCTTCGGCCAGTTTGCTTGCCGGTATTTTAAGTATTTTGATATCTTTCCTGGGCTCTTCAATTACGACCATGTCTTCTTCGGCCAGCATCAGCCCGCCCGGCTTCAGTTCGGATGAGTATTTATTGTAAGCGCCCTGTGACATTACCACCAGGATATCCGGATGGGCGACGATAGGATAGGTAACATCTTTATCGGAAACAATCAGCTGGGTGCTGCAGGCGCCGCCGCGGGATTCCGGCCCGTAGCTTTGGACCATGGTGGCAAAAAGGTTATCATATATCGTCGCGGCCTTGCCGGTGATATAGCCGGTC
>JAGVQN010000110.1 GCA_020051675.1 Candidatus Brocadiia bacterium | reverse complement strand
TATTATAATATGCGTTGCCGTATTAAACCTGGTTTCGCTCGGGTTAATCAGCGTTCTCGGCGTGGCGCCTCCTGATTCTTTCAGGGAACGCCTGGGATTGCGCGAGTTTGACCCGGCGCATAACCTCGTTATCGAAGATGACTTTATGGCGGTCCATCCGCTTGGGGAAAATGAAATAACTGTCCAAACGGATAGTGAGTATTATAAGCCTCTTTATAAAAATATTAATTTGCTTAACGCCGCTTCTCTTGCCGTTAATTACATTGAGGGGGAAACCGGCATCACACAAAAAGGAATGGCCGGTAATTCAATGGTTTTCGGGAAGAGTACCATCCGGAAATCCGATTTGACGCTAAAGACAGAATGCCGGATTATCGGCAGCGCTTATAAATTCAAGATAATCAACGAAACGGAAAACTTCTTGGATGACTGTGTCATTTTCACGGCGCAAGGCTGTCATTATTTAGGGGACTTAAACGGTGGTTTAGTGAAGGAGATTACATTAACTGCCGATAAGTTCATCAGTGTAAACGGGTTTATAGTGAATTATCCTGCGGGCGATGACAAACCGGCGCGGTATAAAAACCGGTTGTTAAAGGTATGGTTAAACAGGCATAATCAATTGGCGGACCCGCCCGAACGTCCCGACGTAACGTCTGGGCGGGCAGGTATTGGTCAGACCGGTTATTTAGTCGGATGGAATACCGTCAGGGGCAAGTATGACACAGGAACTCATCCTGAATTATGGATAATCCCTTTTAAGTCCGTCACGCCTTCTAAATAAAGTGGTTTTTCTTGATTTATCGCTGATTATCGCTAAAATGTTAACAAACCGAATGAATTATTGTATCTTTAAAACGCCTCTTGGTTGGTGCGGACTGGTTGTTTCAAACTCGGTCCTGAAAATGATTGTATTGCCGGCGAGAGCTAAAAGTAAAGTTCTTTATAAAATAAGGCAGAGCTGCCCGGAAGCGGAAGCCGGGATGACCGGTGAATTACGCAAGGTCGCCGGGTTAGTCAGGAAATATTTTAAGGGTTTTTTGAAGAGTTTTGATTTTAAGATTGACCTTGCCGGATGTTCTGAATTCGAGAAAAGAGTGTATCAGGCGTTGCGGAAAATACCGTATGGCGGTATAACCACTTACGGGAAGTTGGCCGAAAGCATCGGAATGCCATATGCGGCCAGGGCAGTCGGCAATGCCATGGCAAAGAATCCTTTGCCTTTGGTTATTCCCTGCCACCGGGTGATAAAAAGCAACGGGGCTATCGGTAGGTTTTCCGCACTAAGCGGCGTGGCGCTTAAGCGGCATTTATTGGATTTAGAAGGGGGAAATAAATGATATCAAAAGATTTACTGGATATCCTGGTTTGCCCTTTTTGCAAATCCGAAATCCGCCCGGATGATAAAGGGACGATGCTTAAATGCCTTAAAGCCGAATGTGCTTTCGAATACCCGGTCCAAAACGATATCCCGATTATGCTTATCAATAAAGCCAGGCGTCCTTGCCTGAAATGCGGCAAACAACGTGATTGGAACGAAGACGCCGGGATCGTCAGCTGTCCTGAATGCCATAGCGAAATGAAGTACGGGTTCACCCTGAACGGGAAGATTTAATAATGGAAAGACGAACGATTTTATTTTTGGTGATTTCTATTTTTATCTGGATACTTTATGTCCAGTTTGTGGTGCCGTTATTCGTTAAGCCTCCCAAGAAACAGCCTCCCTCCGTTGAAGGCGCCCAACACCAGCCGTCTGTCGTTTCCGAACCGTCAAAAGTAACCACGCCGACTGCTGAAGCGGTCGTAAAACCGGCGATCGCCCCGTTAACTGTGGACGAAGCCGAGTTAAAACCGGATTACACCATCGGCAATAAATATTTCAACGCGGTTTTTACCAATAAAGGCGCCAGGTTAATATCGCTTACGCTTACGCAATACCAATCCGCGGCGCGCGACGGCTTGATGGCTTTGCTTAACGATTACGAAAACGGAAAGTATTCTCTGGGGTTGGCGGAATCGGACCTCGATTTAAACAATATTAACTGGCGTGTGGATGAACCGGTCGGAGATAAATCGATAACCTTCCGCTGCCGCGCCGGAGGGGGATTAACTATCACAAAGCAATTTACGGTCGCCACGGATACTTATGCCATAAACTATCGTGTCTCTGTCCAGAATTCGGATTCCTCGCCCATTACCGCTACCATCCGTTTCGACGGTTTTTCCGGCATCAGTTCCGAGGATGCGAATCGGACTGATATCAAGGCCGTCCGCGGATATCGCGAATCGGAAAATAAATGGGCGGTTAAAGACGAGGCGGATATTGCCCAGCTGTTAAAAAGGGAATCAGAAGGAAATCCGTATGTTTTACAGAGAGGCGATAACGCCGTTCAAAAGGAGAATGTAGCCTGGACGGGGCTGGTGAATAAATACTTCGCGGCCGTTTTGATTCCGGCTAATCCGTTTACCGAAAAAGAACTGGTTGATTACGGCTTCGGCGTGTTGAATGATAATATCTGCGTCCTGGAAGAACTTAAGCGCCGTAAGGAGCGGGGCGAGGTGGTTAACCCAAAGCTCGAAGCAGAACTGAAAACCGGCATGCGTAATATATCTTTTTACGCAAAATCAGCGGTGATTACCATTGCCCCGGGAGCAAAGGCCGATTACGATTTTATCGCCTATGTCGGCCCGAAGTCCGAAGCCGCCCTGGCGCCTTTTGCCGGTAAAGGTATGGAAAAACTTGTTTCTTACGGATGGTTCGGATTTATCAGCGTGATGCTTCTGGGAATCCTCGGATTCTTTTATGCCATTTTCGGCAATTACGGCTGGTCGATAATTGCCCTTACCATACTCATTAAACTGCTCCTGTTCCCTCTGACGCGAAAAGGGCAGGTCTCCATGTATAAAATGCAGCAGCTGCAGCCGAAAATCAAGGCGCTCCAGGAAAAATACAAGAGTGACAAGCAGAAGCTGGGCGTTGAACAGATGAAACTCTTTAAGGAGCACGGTGTGAATCCGGTCGGCGGATGCCTGCCGATTCTTTTCCAGATGCCGGTATTTATCGGTCTCTACCAGGCTCTTTATTGGGCGATTGAGTTGCGGCAGGCCCCTTTTATGTTTTGGATCGGCGACCTTTCCCAGCCGGATCAGTTATGCAACCTGCCTTTCAGCATCCTCGGCGCCACCAAGCTCCATCTTTTGCCGCTTTTAATGACCGCCTCATGGTTGGTGCAATCTTTGACCCAGCCCAAATCACCTGACCCGCAGGCGCGCCAGCAGCAGAAAATATTTACCTTTATGCCCTTGATGTTCCTGTTCTTTTTTTATAACGCGCCGTCCGGGCTGACGCTTTACTGGTTCGTCCAGACTTTGCTGAGCGTAATCGAACAGCAGTATATCAAGCGGCACCATCTGAAAATCTAATGCCTCACTTTGTTATTCAAGAGCACTGGCCGCTACCTTCGGTATCAATCGGGCGCCCCCGTAGCAAAGCGAAGCGGGGTAGGCGGAAATCGCATCATTACGATTTAATGCTGGAAAAGAACGGGGCTTTGCTTACCTGGTCAATAAACGATATTTTACCGTTGCGCAAATCTGGCAGCGTCTCAGCCGCTGTTCGGCTTCCTAATCACAGGATTGATTACCTTGCCTACCAGGGTAAAATCTCGCGCGGGCGCGGCTCGGTTAAAATCTTCGATAAGGGAAATTACTCCTTTATCGGTAGGTGCGCAGCGATTTTGCTAAGGCTCAATGGGAAAATCATTAAAGGCAATTATTGTATGGTGGATATTGATTCCAAGTGGTGGATAATAAAAGCCTGATCAGGCGTTTACTCTTCCTCGTCTTCAATTATTTCTTCGAAGATTTCCTTGCCCGCTTCCGCTTCTTCTTCTTCTTCTTCTTTAACCAGTTCCTCGTAATCTTTCCTCTCGAGTAACGAGGCCAGTTCGGACGGGTCTTCTATCCGGATTTTCATAAGCCACCCGTCGTCATAGGGCTCTTCCGTTATGAGGCCTGGGTTTTTGGCGAGTTCCGGGTTGATTATAAGTATCTTGCCGCTCAAAGGGGAAATCACCGAATGCAGGCTGTCTTCGGATTCTATCTTGGCAAGGGTCATATCCTGCTTTACTTTTATTCCTTTTTTAGGTAAATCGATGGATGTTACTTCTGACCATCCTTTAAACGGCGTATCGGTCACGCCTATAAGGACGTCCTTTTCCGTTTCCATCCTTACCCAGGTATGCGTCGTCGAATATTTTATGTCAGTCGGCCTATGTTTCTTCATCAGATTATCCCTTCCGTACTGTAGTTATTTATCTATTAATAAATATACCCTATAATAATTGTCAAGAAAAATCTTACCACGGATGAGTAAGAAAAATCTTGCTACAAACATAACTATTTTAGTATAATTTTATCGGTATGAAAGGAGGATTATATGAGCAGAAAAATTGAATGTGTTTACGGGCGCGAAATTATAGATTCGCGCGGGAATCCGACTGTTGAGGCAGATGTTCTTTTAACCGACGGCACGCTGGGCAGGGCCGCCGCCCCTTCCGGCGCTTCGACCGGCGAGCATGAGGCGCTGGAACTGCGCGATAAGGATGAAAAACGCTTTAACGGCAAGGGCGTCCGGAAAGCCGCCGAGAATATTAATAAACTTATTTCGCCGGCATTGAAAGGCAAGGATGTAACCGAGCAGGAAAAGCTTGATAATCTGATGATTAAGGTGGACGGCACGCCGAATAAAAGCCGCCTGGGCGCCAATGCAACCACGGCTGTTTCCATGGCGCTGGCGCGCGCGGCCGCTCAGGCTACCAAGCAATCACTTTTCCGTTACCTGGGCGGTAATAAAGCCTGTCTGTTGCCCATTCCTTTTATGAATATCATAAACGGCGGGGCGCATGCGGATAATAATCTGGATGTCCAGGAATTCATGATTGCCCCAATCGGTGCGGAGTGCTGCAGGCATGCCGTCCGCATGGGCGCGGAGACTTTCCATGCGCTTAAGAAAGTGCTCGCCTCCAAGAAATACGTTACCTCGGTCGGCGATGAAGGCGGTTTTGCCCCTAATCTTAAATCGCATGAAGAAGCCTTTGAAACTATTCTTCTGGCAATCGAAAAAGCCGGTTATAAACCGGGCAAGGATATCGCGCTTGGGATAGATACCGCGTCAAGTGAGTTTTTCTCCGATGGGTTTTATGTCTTTAATAAATCTGATAAATCCAAAAAGACATCTGCCGAAATGGTTGCCTTGTACAGCCGTTGGATAGATGCGTATCCGATAATCTCCATAGAAGACGGCATGGCGCAGGATGATTGGGATGGATGGAAACTGATTACCAAGGAACTGGGTGCGCGCATCCAGCTGGTCGGAGACGATGTCTTTGTCACCAATCCGGAACGCCTTAAAGAAGGCATCAAGAATAAAGTGGCTAACGCCATTCTCATAAAAGTAAATCAAATCGGCACACTCACCGAAACGCTTGAAGCGATTACTATGGCCAAGAAAGCCGGTTACCGCTCCATGATTTCTCACCGCTCCGGAGAGACCGAGGATACCTTTATCGCCGACCTGGCCGTGGCAACCAATGCGGGAATGATTAAGACCGGTTCGGCCTCGCGTACAGACCGCGTGGCAAAATATAACCAGCTCTTGCGCATCCAGGAAATGCTGGGTAAAAAAGCGCGTTTTCCTAAGGGGTTGTTTTAGAGTGTCTGCAAAAATAAGTAACGAGATTGCTTCGTCGTCCCCGAATGATTAAGGGGACTTCTCGCAATGACAGTCAGGGCGAGTCTCCCGACGTGACGTTGGGGACGTGGCAATACTATTTTCTTTATAGGTTTTTTAAATATGCAGTGGTTAATTGATACCTTGCTTGGGATAGACCGTGTCGCGCTGGGCAAAGGAGATTGGAGCATCTTCTGGCGCAATCCGCCTTTAACCTGGCTCCTTATCCTGGTCATTATCCCGGGTGTTCTGGCGCTTACATATTATTTCTACCACAAGGAACACGCTCCGGTTCCGTTGCCTATCAGGGTTTTTCTTATCATGCTGCGCTGTGTGCTTATTTTCCTGCTCCTTATAATTATATTTGAGCCGGTTCTTCTGGTGGAAACGATTTTGGAGCGGCAATCCAACCTGGTCATCATGATGGACGAATCGTTGAGCATGAGCTTTGACGCCAAATTCACCGATGCCGGAGAACGCGCCAAAGTGGGGGTTCTCATGGGCCTTTATGAGAAAGATGAGAAACCCTCTCCGGAAAAAGAGGCGGTCCTCGATAAAATCAGCCGCCTGGAACTGGTTTCCAAAGTGCTGACCAATACCTACGCATCAATACTCGGAAAGCTGGACGAAAAATATAAGATTAAATTCTATACTTTTTCCAACCAGATTACCAACCGCGAATTGCCTGACCTGACAAAAGTCGAAGCAGCCGGCAAAGGCACCTCCATCGGCGACAGCCTGACCAGCCTGGTGAACACCCTCTCATCCGAACCGCTTGCCGGGGTGATACTTATCAGCGACGGGCAGAATAATTTGGGGAGCGACCCCTTAAACGCGGTGCAGTCGCTGGTTGACCACGGTAATATGGCGCCGGTCTGGACCATCGCGGCCGGCAGCACCCAGGAATCCAAAGATATCGAGGTCATTAAATTGCAGGCGTTGCCCGTGGCGGTTGCCAAAGACTTCGTGGAATTCAAATTTACCGTCCGAAGCACCGGGTTTGATAACGAAACATTCACGGTTTACCTCAAAGAAGACAAGACAGTCGTTGCCGAGGAAAAAATCACACTTGTCGGCAAAGGCCGCGAACAGGAAATGGTCTTGAAATATAAGCCGATGGAACCGGGCGAACGCCTCTGCCAGGTGACCATTCCTTTCCAAAAGGGCGAAATCGTCGAGGAAAACAATACCGTTTCACACCATCTGCGGATAATCGACGAGAAGATAAAAGTCCTTTATATCGAAACCTATCCGCGCTGGGAATACCGCGCCATAAAAAACGCCCTGATACGCGACCATACCATCAAAGCTTCCTGCTGGCTTATCGATTCCGACCCGGAATTCGTCCAGGAAAGCTCTCCCGGAGTGGAACCGCTAAAACAGCTTTCGCTGGATAAAAAAGATTTATTTAACTATGATGTGATTATTCTCGGCGATGTTTCGCCGCGCCATCTGGCCGACCCGACCACGACCGGCTCGGCATTTGCGGATTGGACAAAGGTCATGGAAAATTTGACCACCTTTGTTTCCGATATGGGCGGCGGGATTGCCTTTGTTTCCGGCACCCGCTATAATCCGCGCAGTTTTAAGGATACGCCTTTTGCCGAGTTGTTGCCCGTTCTCCTGGATGATGATTACTCAACCGCCACGGCTGATAATGCGTTGATAGATTCATTCCGCCCGCGGCTTACGCCCAAGGGAAAAGAAAGCATGATTACCCGTTTAGTCCCGGATAATATCGCCAACTTGGAGCTCTGGAGCGATGACGATAAAAAAGGCGACGGACTTTCGGAATTCTGGTGGTTCTGCCCGGTCAGGCAATCCAAACCGGGCGCCGAGGTGCTCGCCGAGCATCCGACCCTGAAGAATAAATACGGTTCGTACCCGATATTTGTCACGCAATGGTACGGGAGCGGCCGGGTGTTTTTCTCCGCCACGGACGAAACCTGGCGCTGGCGCTCGTTTATCGGCGATAAATATTTCTATTCCTTCTGGGGCGAGGTGATACGCGACCTTCGGGGCGGGCGGCTGATGGGCAGCAAACGCTATAATATCAAGGTGGATAAGGCATCCTACGCGCTGGGCGATAAAATAAATATTTCCGCCCGCGTCTATAACGAAGATTTTAAGCCGCTTGAAGACCCGACCTTTAACGCGCATCTGGAATTAGCCACCGGATTGAAACAGGATATCGAATTGAAACTCGTCGCAAGCAGCCGCGGGACTTATGAAGGCACCATAAAGGCGACCGATACCGGTAACCACTGGATTTGGGCCGGCCCGGCAGGCATCGGCGATGAAAAGGAAAGGGCTTACACCTCGTTTTTAGTGACACTGCCCATGAGGGAGTTCGAAAAATCCGCCATAAATACCGTTGTTCTCGAACAGATAGCACAGAAAACAAATGGCTCGTTCGTCCAGCTTTATGATATTGAAAAACTGAATAGCCTGATAAAGCCCATGGGCAAGACGGTTGCGACTATCGCCCGGGAAGATGATTTATGGGATTCACCTTTGTTCTTTCTTTTATTTATACTTGCCATCACGGCTGAATGGGTTATCAGGAAATTAGTTAGATTGCTTTAGTAAGCAGATTGAGCAGATTAAACT
>JAGVQN010000035.1 GCA_020051675.1 Candidatus Brocadiia bacterium | reverse complement strand
AATGGTTTCAGTGTCATATAAATATCCTCCCGCCCCGACCCCGCCTTGCTGGGTGGGACGAGGCTCGCCCGTATGGACGGCCTTTTATTAATTTGTTTACAATATAAGGGAGTCGCCCAGTCCCGCCGAGGCGGGACTGGGTCTCCATTAGCCTGTTTTCCTACGGCGTTACCACCTGGATATTGAGGTAAAGAATACCGTTCTCTATCTCATACCTGCAGAATGATTTATCCGGTAGATTGAGCGGCTGGAAATCCACGAACCCCGCATCCTGGATACCCTTCATGAACTCGTTGATGAGCGCATTTTGGGTATCAATCACCGCGGAGTCGCCTTCCGAGCGGACAATCGCCACGCCGGACTGGACCAGTTTTTGCACCAAGCCGGTCTTCAGGAATGTCCTGAATCCGGTCTTGGCAACATTAAGCGGTCCACCGCTTGTGACGGTATCGCCTGCCCTGAGCATTTCCTCCACCCGCTTATCGCCGGTCAGCCAATAGGCGGCGATGGGCGCCACGCTTCTGCCCCGCGTTTTATCTCCGGTAAAACGAAGGGTTTTGCGGGTTACGCCATCAGCCCAGGAATCCGCCTTGTTATCCACTGCCTCCTTAAACCGTTTGGCTTCCACGCCATCCACAGTTTCAAAGGCAAGTGCCAAGCCCAGTTCCCACTTGCTGAACGCATCCATCAGGTTCTTAATCTGGGCGGTCTTGATATCCTCCGCGCTTAATTCGCTCTTGGAGCGATAGGCCGGGTCAATCATCTTTGCCCATTCCAGTCCTGCCGGTGCGGCCAGTTTTGTCTGGAACTTACCCTGGTCCGGAATTGCCAACTGACGCTTCTGGTTCAAGCGAATAGCGCTGTTCTTTAGGGCATCACGCCATTGCTCTACCATTCCGTCAGATGGAGGCATTGTCTCCGGGACAATCAGCCTTACACCCGATACTTTGGTTGCCATATAGGTCTCCTTCCCAGACCCCGCCGTTCCGGAGGGGTCTGAATTTACGTAATTCATACTTTATTGTTTGTAGCCTGTTTCGCCTGAATTACGAAGGTGACGAAACATAACTACAGCGGAAAGGAAAAGGACTTTACCCGACGGACCAGCTTGGGAAACCCAGCATCTGTCACTCCTGCAGATACTGGATGGAGTGAATTCCCTTGCCTGCGCAGGGCATTGTTCTTACCCTCCAGCTATAATCTTATTACCGGCAGGAGGCATTTCGGACACCTGAAAAGGAAATTTATGAAAAATATTTTATATAACCCCGAAATGCCAGATTAGACTGGATAGGTTGACTTATATGGGTTATTAATATTATAAGCCAACCAAGGATGACTTAGAAACTATAGGCGTTGTTTGTAAAGAGCGCTTTATAAACTTGGCTGATTTTATAAAGAAGGCTTTACAAATAGCTCTGTTTTGGCAAGAACAATTGCCAAAACAAGCCGTTTTTGGCAAGTATGCTTGCCAAAATGGGGTTTTAAGCGTAATAAACCTGATATTTTCCTTAAAAGGCATGTTTTATTATATGATAAAATATGTAATAAAAAGAAATATTTCTCTTGACAAGCGTTACACTATATGATAAAGTATCACTTAAAAGGAAAACATCTTATTTAAAAGGTGCTATTATGATAGAAAATGAGATTATTGAACGTATTAATAAAGGTGAGCCGTTTATCGGGCTCTCCGACATACGCCTCCTTGGTAATGTTGAAGTTAAACCAAAGGGGCTTGACCAGAGTGTTCGACCTGATTTAGCTATGAGCGTAGAATTTAATGGCGTTCCAATAACGATATACGGCGAGATAAAAGCACAGGTTACCCCCATGATTCTTAAGGAAATAGGGCCATGGCTTGCCCGTTTGAATTCCAACAATTCTAATATTTGGTATGTTTTGATATGTCCCTTCCTATCGCCGGAAAGCCAGAAATACTGCCAGGAAAACCGGGTTGATTTTATAGACCTATGCGGCAATATATTAATCAGGATACCCGGCAAGGTATTAATCCAGCGGCTGAACCAGCCTAATCTTTTCAAAACCCCGCAACTATTGCGTGACCCTTTTGGCGGTTCCTCATCAAGGGTTGTTCGCGTTTTGCTTAATTCGCCAAACCGAGAATGGTCAATGACTGGGATTAAAGAAGAATTGGGGAAAGAGTCCGAGAGACAAAAATGGAATGATGTCTTTCAACTCAGCATCTCTTCTGTTTCCAAGACAATAAAATCTTTAGAAGAAGAGTTATTGATTCGCCGGGATGGGATGAAGATTCTAATCCCTGACCCCAGGCAACTCTTATTCCGCTGGGCCGAGAAATATCAGGCGCGTTATCAATGGATGCAACGTAGTTTTTGGGCAGGCAAGAATCCTTTCGGGTTTGATATAAAATCATCTTTTAGCGGATTATCAGCCATGTTTCCTGACCTATCGGCAGTGGTTACAAGCTCGTCGGCTGCAAACATAATTGCGCCCTTTGTCAATGTTGACCGGATTGATGTGTTTATTATTCCCGACTTGGGAAGCCCTGATTTACGCCAATTGAATAATGAACAAGGCATCGGTCCTGATTTCCTGTTCATGCCTCCTTATGATACAGGAGTATTTATGTATGCCCGCGAGATTGATAGCGTTAGAATCGCTTCGGATATTCAGATTTATCTGGACTGTTATGCCCGGGGCGGACGCGATGCCAAACAGGCAGAATATCTTTTAACCAATATTATAGAAAAACAATGGAACAAGAAATAATCACCCAGCCGCAATTAGGGCATTTGCTGGAACTGATAACCGAACTGGGCGGTATTGCGGATAACCTGGTCTTGGTCGGCGGGCAGGCCGCCAGATTATTGAATCTGACCAAGCGAGCCACCAAGGATTTTGATTTCGTTCTTAATGTCATGGCGCTCAGGGAAATAACCCAGCCCATATCCGATACCCTAAATAAACTTGGTTACCAGGTTGTCCAGAAATCCAAGATGTTCCAGTTCTACAAACAGATTTCGGTTACGCCTGACCGGCAAATCCGCCTTGAATTCTTGGCATCTGACAAGGAAAAGCGCCCTAAGAAAGGTGATTTCCGGGTTGATATCCAG
Organism: Candidatus Brocadiia bacterium; assembly: GCA_020051675.1. GTDB lineage: Bacteria > Planctomycetota > MHYJ01 > JACQXL01 > JACQZI01 > JACQZI01. The sequence continues at coordinate 9,082 of JAGVQN010000035.1, read as the reverse complement.
AAAGACTTGCACGCGCGGGCTTGTGCCGGAGCGGAAATCGCCCTGAACGAATCTGATTACATATCGCTTTCCGGGGCATTGCCCAACGGGAAGACAGCCGGGATAAAGATTCGTTTGATTCGTCCTTATACCTTACTGATGCTGAAACTCTTTGCGTTGGATGATAGGTTCAGAAATATCAGGGGGCCAAAAGAGGCAAGGCACGACAGGGAAGAAGCCCGAATCCATACAGACGATGTCGTCCGGATTATCAGGCACCAGATACAAAATCCTGATTTTAAGGGTTTGTTCTGGTCTCAATTCAGGGAAAGAACGGATTTGAAAGATAGGATTTTAGGTATAATTTCCGAATATTTCAAGGATTTGAATGCGCCCGGTATTCAGCTCTACCGGGAGTTCTTGCAGGCGCAAGGGATAGGCAGTATTAACGAAGCAGAGGTTGAACGTGCATTGCGGGAAATAAGGTTGTTATTATAACGGTACTATTAAAAAGGAGCACTAATATGCCGGAAGGATTAAAGAATTTCTACAAAAGATGGAATATTCCCTTGAACGAAAATGAAATGTGGACTACTTTTAAGAATAGGACAATGAATTCTATAACCAGTGAATTGGGACGTGATTTTTGTCTTAGCAGAGACTTCAGAAATGAGTATCTTAACCTTATAGACCAACCTATTGAACACGGAGATGTGTCTTATCCATCTACAGGATTGATAGCATTTTTTTATAATACTCCAGTTTGCCATGCTTTGAATAATGAGGGAAGAACTCTAAATTATATATATTATATGGAGAAGTTATTTCAAATGACTAAGATTAATCAGCAAATAAAAGATAACTTGTTTAAAGAATTTGAAGATATTATTAAAGATTCAGGCGTTTCAATTAGCTTAACTAAAGGTTTACATGGAGTTGTTTTTTACCCGGCTGGTGCAAAGTTATTGGATGATAAATTAATTAATGATAACATCCAATGGTTACAGGATTATCCTGAAGTATATAAGCAGTTTGAAGGTGCCTTGCAGCTCTATCAAAAAGGCGGTAAGCTTGATAGGAGTTTATTAGATAATTTAAGGTTTTCTTTGGAGCAATTGCTTAAGGCGGTTTTAAACAACAACGCTCCCCTTGAGAAGCAATCAAATCATTTGGGAACATTCTTAGATGGGAAAGGAATAAATACTGAAATTAGAAATATGTATGTTACTTTAATAGGCTATTTCGCTAAATATCAAAACGAGAATGTAAAACACGAGGCAGGATATAATCCAAAGGAAGTGGAGTTTATAATATACCTAACCGGGTCTTTTATGCGGCTTTTATTACAGGTAAAATAAAAGCAGGGGGGTAGGCCATACCCTATGGTATACCCCCAGATACTCCCTCTTGTAGCCCCGGCAACGGTAGCGGCTTGTCCCGACGACCGTCGGGGGTAGTTCTTTGATGTGGTCCGGGTAGTCCCGGCAACGGCAGCGGGTAGTTCCCTGAACGCAAGAGCGTAGCCCCCTGATGTGGTCAGGCCTGCCCCGACGACTGTCGGGGGTAGTTCCCGCAACGGCGGCGGGCAGTTCCCTGAACGCAACAGCGTAACCCCCGGAACACAACAAGCCTGCCCCGGCGAATGGCGAGGGTAGTCGCGGGAACAGCTCAACGTATCCCCCGTAACGCACGGGGGTAATGTGCAATAGTATTTTAGCCACAGATTACACAGATTATCTTTGTGAACTTTGTGGTAATAAAGAGAAAGGATTAATATGGGCAAGAAATTTTTTATCCGGGTCGGGACCCGCACCACCCCGCGCAAGCAATCAGCCATCAAAGCCGCCAAAGAGGGCCGGATGGAACAGCGCCATCTGGATTATGTAATGGCTAAATACCGCGCCGCCCTCTACTATCCACTGGATACGCTCCTGGGCAGGAATAGAATCGGCAAGATTCCCCTGGATGAATTTATTGAGGATTGCGTCAAAGACGCCTTTGTCCGTATCAATGAGTATGACCCGCAGTATAAATTCCGGACGTTCCTGGTGAATAAAATAGTCTGGCCCGCACTTAATAAGATTCGCCTGGAAAATAAGCGGGAAAACGAGGCGATTAATCATTACCTTGACCGGGACGACGCCAAAGAGGATTTTACCGGCATCCTCAGCAAGGCAATGGCAAAGATATTTATTGACGAGGGCTTGAAGCAACTCAAGGAACAGGAGCCGCTCAAATACGAGGTTCTTTACCTTCACTATTTCAAGAAACTCCCTTACAAGGCGATTTACGAGGAACTAAAGGATTCGGTAACGATGCGGGTAAGTTCGGTTGACTATGCCGAGAAACTTTACCAGCGGGCGGTGAAGCAACTCAAACACCTTTATCGGGAGCTGGTCAGGAACCGGAAGTTCGTGGATAACGATTTACCGTTCACCGCCGGTCTCAAACGCAAATTATACGAAGTAACCACGGAAAAGAGAAACCACAGATGAACACAGATTTATAAGAAAGGAGGCTATAGATGAATAAAGAAATGACGCAGGGAAAATGTTATTCTTGCCAGGGGATATTTCCCAAGAACCAGATGGCCAAACATCTGGAGACCTGCCTGCCTGTCCCGAAAACCCGCCTGACTGTCGGGCAGGTCGGGACGCAGACAGGCATGCAGAAACAACCTGCTGAAGCCGAAGTGCCGTGTCAAAGAACCTTTCGTATTCTGGCAGAGGGACACTATCAACCGGAATATTGGTTATATTTTGAGATACCGGCTGAAGCGAAATTCAGCGGTATTGACCGGTTTTTGCGTAAAACATGGGTGGAATGTTGCGGGCATCTGAGCGCCTTTAAATCGAATCCCACATTACCCAGCCCGATAGGCAAAAGCAGGCCTCTGGGCGGTATTCTTAATCCCGGAATGAAATTCTATTATGAATATGATTTCGGCTCTACCACCGAATTGGCTCTCAAGGTTATCTCTGAACAGGAAAGTGATTTTAAAGGTAAGTCTATTCGTCTGCTTGCCCGAAATGAACAGTTGCTTATGAAATGCGAGAAATGCGATAAGCCAGCCACACGTATATGCGCCCAATGTATTAACGATAATAAAGGATGGCTGTGTGATAATTGCGCGCCTGAACACGAATGCGGCGAGGATATGCTATTGCCTGTGGTGAATTCACCGCGGGTTGGCGTGTGCGGCTATACGGGTAATTAATAATATAGCCACAGATTGCACAGATTAAAACCTTTGTGCTCTTTGCCCCGCTCCGCTGTGCGTAGCGGGATACCCAATTGATGGGAGTCCCGTACCGAAGGAACGGGATGTCTTTGTGGTGAAAGTATTTATGTTAGAAATACCGCAACGAATCTGGAAGAAGATTAAGGGCGGAGACGATGAAGAAAGGAAAAGCACAGATATGAAACATATTCCGTATTCCAAGTGGACGAAAAAACAAGTTCTATATGTGCTTAAAGAAAGAGCCAAACAAAAGTTAAGGATGAGTACGAATGCGCTTAACCGGAAGAACCAGAGTTTAGTAAAATTTTCTATTCGGATGTTCGGCAGTTGGGCCGGGGCTTTGCGGGCCGCAAAAATCAAACCGTCTCAATTAGGGTATAAGCCTAATGAAAAATGGTCAAGGGAAAAGATAATTGAAGTTTTACGGAAATGGTATCTGAAATATCAGATTCCGCCGCCCATAAAGTCAGAAGCCGAACGTCGGAGGAAGTTCCTTTTCAGGGCCGCCAGTTATTATTTCCCAAATACCGGGTCTATTAAGGATCTGATAGGGCGTGATTTAATATGGCGACGCTTTCCTGCTTCTTTATGGAATAAAGAAAAAGTGATAAAAATTCTTCAAGAACGCGTGAGGCATAAGCGGTCAATTAATACAATGGTGATACTGAGGGAAAACAGATTTCTTTATCGGGCAGCCCGTTACCGTTTCGGGTCGTATCAAAATGCGGTAAAAGCCGCGGGACTTGTTTATAAACCAAGCCCTATTAAAGCGTGGTATTATAGAAAAGCCAAAGAATTAACAACAAGAAAAGAATGTTAGAAATACCGCAACGAATCTGGAAAAAGGCGGAGGGCTATACCAAACCGCAAGGCAAACCCTTCCGGACCAACCACGAGAACGTCCTGTGCTGGAAGGCGTTGAGCAAAGCCGATAAGAAACCGGTGGTTATCAAACTATTTGAATGGGATATAGTTGAACACTGCGCTGATGAACTCCGCGCCGCAGAAATACTTAAAAAGATTAACCATAAACATCTCGTCCGCGTCCTTGATGTGGTTGAGGACGAGGAAATCGGCATCTACTATGTAATGGAACACTGGGGCGATGACCTCAGGAATACCATCAAGGTCAAACCAGACCCCAAGATTGCCATTGAGATTATCAAACAGGTTTTGGAAGGACTCGCAGAATTGCACCGGCATAAACTATCACACCGCGATATCAAGCCGGAGAATATCTTCATCAACCCAGCCTACGCCGAGGCTTCGGCGGGCAGGAGATGGTGGGTTAAAATCGGTGATTATGGATTGGTTAAGTCCCAGCGATTTATTACGCAACTGACTACCATTGCCGGAACGCGCGATTATATGGCGCCGGAAGTGCTGGCAGGCGAATCCTACGACCACAGATGCGACATTTATTCTACGGGCGTGGTGTTGAGGGAACTCCTGACCGGCGAGCAACCACCATTTTCAGGTGAAGCATCAGATGAAGTTATCCAAAAGGCAATGGCGAAAGAGCCGAAAGACCGGTTCCAGACTGCGGAGGAATTTATAGACGCACTTATTCACCACAAAGACATCCCGTTCCTTCGGTACGGGACTCCCATCAATTGGGTATCCCGCTACGCACAGCGGAGCGGGGCAAAGGACACAAAGAAAGAAATCTCTGTACTCTCTGTGTCCTCTGTGGTTAAAAATCCGATATTCCAGGAACTAAAGATTCAGCGCTATCCGCCTAAGCCTGAGATGCGTGGGCAGGACAATCCGGGCGTATTGGTCAAGACCCTTCAGGCAAAATTAGATGAATTAATAAACGCACATGATGCTAATGCATCGTTACCGGTTGCCGAAGAATGGGTCAAGGCAGTGGAACAGAGATTTACCAGACAAAATTCACGCACCGCCGATGCCTATGACAGGTTAGCCGGTATATATTTGCTATTAGATAACTACCAGAAGTCAGAAGAGACGTATAGGATTTCGTTAGAGATTGACCGTGTCTTATACGGGGCAAATTCCCGCCAATGGGTGAACGATTATTACAATCTGGGACGATTATTTATTTACGCCGGTAATTATGCGAAGGCAAAAGAGTGCTTTATTTTCGCCCGGAAGATAGCCATTAAGAATACATCGGACTATGCAATTATCGCCAACAACGCGGCGGTAGTGCATTATTGCCTGAAGGAATATAAAGACGGCTTAGCCCTGCTAAAAGAGGCGTTAGTAATAAATGAGAAACAAAACAGGTTTTCCGAGCCGGTGGCTATTAATCTTTACAATATGGCATTGACTTATGAGGCGATGGGCAACAAAGGAACTGCCGAGCCGCTTTATAAACAGGCAAAAGAGACGCTTGCCAAACTCCCGCCGGATAAACTGGCCATTTCAGATAAAGACAAAGAGCAAATAATCGGCGGCAATTAAAATAGCCTGTTTTCTGAAAACAACGCCCTGCAACCTAATCAATAAACCATTTTTAGCCGGTGGGAACTGTTCTCCTAAGCTTAGTCCCCCTAAGTTTATTTCTGCATCAGGCGCTTCAGGTCGTCCGGGTCGCTTGAGAATTCCATCGCCACTTCGTATTTTATCGCGCCGGATTTATAAGCGTCATACAATGATTGGTTCATCGTCTTCATGCCCATCTTGCCCGCGGTCTGGATGACCGAATAAATCTGGTGCACCTTGTTATCCCTGACAAGCGAGCGGATTGCCGAGTTGGCAAGCATGATTTCCGCTATCAGGACGCGCCCTTTGCCGGTCGCCCGCGGCAACAGCTGCTGGCAGAATACACCGGAAAGCGTGAAAGATAACTGTGTCCGTATCTGCGATTGCTGGTAAGCCGGGAAGATATCGATGATACGGTTCATCGTCTGGACGCAGTCGCTCGTGTGCAATGTTCCGAATGTCAGGTGGCCGGTTTCGGAAATGGTCAGCGCCGCTTCGGTCGTTTCCGTATCGCGCATTTCCCCGATGAGCACCACATCCGGGTCCTGCCTCAAAATTGCTCTCAAGGCGTTTTTGAATTCAAGGGTGTCCGAGCCGACTTCGCGCTGGTTAACCAGGCAGTTCTTGTTCGGGTGGACGAATTCTATCGGGTCTTCGACCGTGATGATATGGCCGTAATCGGAGGCGTTGATAAAATCAATCATCGCGGCGAGCGTGGTGGATTTTCCGGAACCGGTCGCGCCGGTGACCAGAATCAGTCCCTTAGGCAGGTTACAGAGTGATTCGCAGACTTGGCGTGAAAGCCCGAGGTCTTCGAAGGTCTTGATTTTGGTCGGGATGATACGCAGGACCGCGCCGACTGCGCCGCGCTGGTAGAAGACGTTTGTCCTGAACCGGCCCAAGCCTTCGATACCGAAAGAGAAATCAAGTTCTTTGTTCTTTTCAAATTTGGCGACCTGGTTTTGGTCCAGAAGCCCGTAGACTAATTTTTGGGTGTCCGCGGGGGTAAGCTTATCCCCTTCCAGGGGCGCCAGCTTGCCATCCACCCGGATGCGCGGGGGAGAATCTTTTGTGATGTGCAAATCAGAACCGCCTCTTTTTACCAGTTGCATTAACAGGTCTTCAAATGACGCCATTTTAGCTCTCCTTGTTGACTATTTATAATTATTTGGTAAACAGATTTATAACAGAATATTATTTTGAGGTCAAAGAAAATAGTTATCGCGTTACATCTTTTCAAGCGGATTGATGCCGAGAAGCCTCAGCCCTTTTGCCATGACGTATTTTAAGGAGCGGACCAGGGCGATTCTGGCATTGCTTAAATCCTTATCGGAATCGTTAATCACTTTATGGAAACGGTAAAAGCGGTTGAAGACTGAAGAGAGCTCCAGGAGATAATTACTGAGAATTGAAGGCTCGTAATTTTCCGCGGACTTTTCCAGTGTTTCCGGGAATTCATTCAGGAGTTTTGCGAGCGATATTTCTTCATCCGCCGCCAGGAGTTCCGTCTTTACCGGCAAAGAGTTTTCCGTGTTATAGCCGGCGTGCTTGGCTTTTTCCAGCAGGCTTGCCAGCCGGGTGTGGGTGTATTGCAGGTACGGCCCGGATTCGCCGTCAAATGATAAAATATGTTCCCAGTTGAAATCAACATCCCGCGTGCGCTTGTTTTTCAGGTCGTTGAAAATAATCGCGCCGATGCCGACGGCTTTGGCGATTTCCTCCGTGTTAACCGAAGCGGTTTTATCAGAAAGTTCCTTAGGACGCTCCTCTATAATCTGTTTAGATTTATTGATTGCCTCGTTCAGAACTTCTTCCAGCATGATGGTTTTGCCCTGGCGGGTGGACATTTTTTCCCCGGAAAGGCGGACCAGTCCGAACTCAACGTGGACACAATCTTTTGCCCAGTCGTAGCCCATCAGCTCCAGGACTTTAAAAAACTGGCGGAAGTGAAGTTTCTGGTCTGCGCCGACCACGTAGATTGATTTATGGAACTTGTATTTATCGTGGCGGCCGATGGCGGCGGCGATATCGCGCGCGGCGTAAAGGGTGGCGCCGTCGCTTTTCTTTAAGAGGCAGGGCAGCGTTTTATATCCTTCCAGATTGACTATCAAGGCGCCTTCGCTGATTTCGCACAAGCCTTTGTTTTCTATCAGGGCGATTACTTCGTGGATATTGGTTACGGCGGATTCGCCGGAGTAATCGTCAAAGCCCACCCCGATTAATTTATAAATGTGCTGGAATTCCTTGATGCTGAGCGCGCGGAATCTGTTCCAGATTTCCATGTTTTCCGAATCCATTGATTCCAGTTTCTTGAATTCCTCCCGGGCTTTTTCCAGAAGCTCCGGTTGGGTTTTAGCCCGCTCGTTAAAGGCGACATAGCGTTCGGACAGGAATGCGGAATTGAATTCGGAATACTTTTCTTTGTTTTCCTTGTAATCCGCGATAAGCATTCCGAACTGGGTGCCCCAATCGCCCAGGTAATTTATGCCGATGCATTTATACCCAAGCTCGGAGAATATTTTATAGAGGGCGTTGCCGATAACCGTGGAACGCAGGTGGCCGATGCCCATGGGCTTGGCAATATTAGGGGAGGAGTAATCTATGATAATTGTTTTTCCTTCTCCCACGGATGATGTCCCGTATTTTTCTTTATCCGCAATAATTTGTTTTATGACAAGGGGTAATAACTTTACCGGGTCCGCCCTGAAATTCACATAACCGCCCTCTGCCCGGATGGAGGCAATTAGACCCGAAGGTTTCAGCCGGGAAGCGATCTCCTCGGCGATTTTATTAGGCGGTTGTTTCAGCGCTTTGCCCAGCGAGAAACATGCCAGGGCATAATCGCCTTTGGTCCGGTCAGGCGGCCTTTCCAGGACAGAGCCGATATTTACTCCTGCCAGGCTGCTATTTTCTTTAAGCAGATTGAGTATTTCGTTCTTTAGTACATTCATAAAGTTTCTTGAAAGATAAATATATCAGTCGGGACAGGTTTGTCAAGTATATTTTGGTTAAGGCCACCGCATTACATTATATATGTATATATATTTTCTTGACCGCACGCCGTATTAATTTATAATAAGCAAAATTATGAAAGCGTTAATATTGGGGGCAGGATACGGAGTCAGGTTATACCCGCTTACCCAGAACATGCCCAAGCCGTTACTGGCGATTGCCGCCAAACCGGTGATTAACTGGACAATCGAGCGCCTGAACAAAATCAAGGAGATTAAAGAAATATTTATCGTGGTTAACCAGCGGTTTTATCCGAATTACGAGAGATGGTCCAAAGAATTTAAATGTTCCAAGAAGATTACGGTGGTTAACGACGGAACGACTTCTCCCGATGACCGGCTTGGCGCGATCAGGGATATCAGGTTTGTAATTGAGCGGGAGAAGATAAACGACGACCTT
>JAGVQN010000084.1 GCA_020051675.1 Candidatus Brocadiia bacterium | reverse complement strand
TTACCCATGGTTAACTCTCCTTTCTGCCCCTTTTAGGGGTCTGAAGAGTCAACCTATTTCCCTATATGGCGTGTCCTAAATGGTCGTGAGTAGGATAAGTTTTCCATCGGCATAAATGCGAATATCTGATTTAAGAACTTTCTCAACATTATCCATTAAATTCTGCATAACTTATAATTCTCCTGATTTATATAATCGTTAGATATTTATTGTTCCTATTAAACCTTTCCCCCCAACTAAAATCAAGAAATAACCCTTCGGCAAGCTCCCCCGATTAGGTCGGGACTTCCCCGAAATTATCGGGACTCCACTGTTGCTCCGCCCCACCTCCATTTCATTGCAGGGACGTCGCTGGTGCTCCGCACTGTCGTTTCGCGCTTCGTTCCGTCTTTTTTAATGCTTATCAATGGCGCAGGCGGGAAGAAGGTTTCGTCAATGCACAGGTTTATTTGAACTGATTATTTCAGGCAACGCGGACTTCCATTCGGTGCCACAGTGCGGAGCCTCCTGTAAGGACCCCGCGCATCCTATCCCTCCCGCCTGAATGACGCAGTCGGGCAGGTTATTTACGCGGTTTAGCGGTTGCACTTTTTCCAAAACGCCTTCCCAATAACTGATGACTATATTTTATTTTTTCTTATTTATAATAAAAACAGTCTCAGTGGGATCCTGTTTTGCCCAAGTTCCGTTTATATCCCCTTTGGAAAAAGTGGCGACTTCTCCGTTCTGCTTGAAAATACCGCTTCCCGAAGAAAACGACTGGAAAGACGGCGCGGCGCCGGCAAGCGCTTGCCAGTAATCGTTCAGGAACTCTTCCACCTTAAGCGAACCGCCTTTTGTGGTAAAGATGCCGGTTAAACCCACGAACGCCCCGGTGCTATCCTGCATCAAACGGACACGCTGGGAAAATCCGCTGTTTCCCTCCATCAATTCATCAAAATAATCAAAAACCCTGGCCTTGGCGTTTAATTCCGTAACTTCTATTTCTGCCGGCTGGTCTTTCTTTTTAAGCTCCACGCGCCCCGTAAGATATTTATCCAGCTTATCAAAACTGCCTATGGGCGATCCCGCCGATATCCCGAAAGAGCTTCCCCCAAAAAGGAAGTAGCCGCCGAACGCTATAGCGGCGAGTATCACCAGCGCTATTATCGCTTTCATATTCACTCCTTTCCTATTATTACAATTCCGCAATTCCTGGGACACCCAGAACTATAATCATTGTATGGGACAGCCCTCTGCGAGGACGTCCAAATAGATTATGGAATGTATCCCGGCATTCGCCGGGACGTCGCAAGCTCCGGGAGACAGCCTACTCAATTCAATAATTCGGTATGCCTGTCTGCCTATGGCGGGGTGTTCCCCCGAACTTACTTGATGAAACGACGGACTTCATAGACTCAATAAACTTTTTAGACTTCTTAAACTCTAATACACCGGTTTCTTGGCGAATTTGTGGTGCGCCTGGATATAACGGACAGTCCCGGTCTTGGAACGCATCACAACCGAATGGGTAATCGCCCCGCCGGTAATAAAACGGATACCCTTCAAAAACGTCCCGTTGGTCACCCCGGTCGCCGCGAACATGATATCATCCGGTTTAGCTAATTCATCCATGGTAAAAACCTTATCCATATTTTTTATGCCCATTTCCTTGGCGCGGCGTATTTCATCCTCATTCCTTGGCTTAAGCTGTCCCTGCATATCGCCGCCCAGGCATTGCAAAGCCGCCGCCGCTAATACCCCCTCGGGCGCGCCACCGATGCCCAAGAGCATATCAACCTCTGAGTCTTCGGCAAAAGCGGTCGCCACAGCCGCGGCGACATCGCCATCCTGTATCAAATAAATCCGGGCGCCCAGTTCACGCACCTCCTTGATGATATCCGCATGGCGCGGGCGGTCTAAAACAACCACTGTCAGATTTTCCACCGGCCGGCCGAGTTTCTTGGCAACCGCCCTGACATTGTCTTTTACCGGGGCATTGATATCTATCACTCCGGCGGCGCAGGGTCCGACGGCAATCTTTTTCATGTAGGTGTCCGGCGCGTTCAGGAAATGCCCGTGCGGCGCGGCCGCCACGACCGATATCGCATTGGGACGCCCCTGGGCGGTGAGTGTCGTCCCCTCCAGTGGGTCAATCGCGATATCCAGTTTCGGGCCGTTGCCTTTGCCGATTTTCTCGCCGATATAGAGCATCGGGGCTTCGTCGCGTTCGCCTTCCCCGATGACCACGGTCCCTTCAAAATTGATAGATGAAAACGCCTTGCGCATGAAATCCACCGCGGCCTGGTCGGCGGCCTTATCGTTGCCTAATCCCATCCATTTAGAAGCCCCTAAGGCGGCCGCTTCGGTCACCCGGACAAATTCCAACGCCATATTCCTATCCATAATTGCTCCTTTCCTGATTAGTTCAACAGCTCAATAATAGTTCATCCGTTCATTCGTTCAATAGTTCAATATAATGAATTATATCCTGATTTTACTCTGCGAAACGCGGTTTGGCAATAATTTAATGAATAATCCCTAGACTACCCATCACGGGAGTCCTGATTAGATATGAAAGTATCCCTGAAAGAAAAAGGAATGTCCCGCCTATAGCGGGACGTCGCAAGCTCCGGTTAATTAGAAATTATGATTTTTGGGAGAGCTGCTTGTCATGGAGGTTGGAAAATACTACTAACGAGATAACACTGCCTATAGCACAATAAAGCATATCCCACTGGGCGTCCCAGATATCGCCCTGGCTTCCCAGGTAATTATCCGCCCCACTTCCCAATGCCATGGCTGAAGCGAATTCCAAAAGCTCAAACAAGGCGCTGAACGCCACGCACGAGGCAAATACAACTATCGTCAGCCACCACCTTCGGCCGTTTATCACTTTGTTCCTGGCAAAGATTTCCCGGAAAAGGATTGCCGGGATAAAGCCCTGGGCAAAATGGCCGATCCTGTCGTAATTGTTCCGAACAAAACCGAACCATTCCTGCATCCAGAATCCGAGCGGAACCTTTTCGTATGTGTAATGCCCTCCGTAAATGAGTATCAAAGCGTGAATAAATAATAAAATGCCCACGAGCGGCGTCAGCTTTATGTTCTTAAAGTATAAGACGGCAAAGAGTATCAATCCGCCGAATACCCAGAAGACTTCCATTACCCAGGTCTGGCGGTCATACGGATGTATTCCGGAGGCGATTAGCACGAGCCAGAGAACGGTATAAAGTATAATCCCGAATATTTTCATCTTTTTATCCTAAACTTACGGCTATTATACAACCGCCATAATAATTTGTCTATAAAAGGGTTAATCAATATTTAATCTAATCTTAACAATTCCTTAACACGCCTTTTTTATAATATCCGCCATGGGAAAGAGAAACAAACAAACGATTATACGAAAAGGAGATGGCTTATGTTAAACGCGTTAATCACCAAGGACAAGCTGTTTTTCGAGATGTTTGAGAAATCCGCCTCGCTTGCCAACGCGGGCGCCAGGGCGATGGATGACCTGATGCATGATTACCCCAATAACCTTGATAAAAAGGTTGCCATTATAAAGGATATCGAACACCGGGGAGATGACATCACGCACCAGACTATCGAGATGTTCAACAAGACCTTTGTCACCCCGATTGACCGGGAGGATATCCATAAGCTTATCACCCGGCTGGATGATATCCTGGACCTGATTGACGGCGCCAGCAGCCGCCTGGCTCTTTATAAGATAGATAAAATCACGCCTGAAGCCCACGGATTTGCCGAGCTTTTGGTCAAAACCACTGAACTGGTCGGCAAAATTGTCGTGGGATTAAAGGATATGAAAACCGCCAAAGGGATTCTGCCTTATTGCATTCAGATACATACTTACGAAAACGAAGGCGACCAACTCCTGCGCAAAGCCATGACCAGTCTTTTTGAAGGTAAAAACGACCCGATTGATGTCATTAAATGGAAAGAAATCTACGAGGATTTGGAAGCGGCCACCGACCGCTGTGAAGACGCGGCAAATACCGTGGAAGGGATTGTGATGAAGTATGCGTGACACGACAGCACGAAAGATAATGCGAAAACACGAAATGGCAAAAGGAAAGGAATAAATATGGATGGGATTTCATTCGGATTGATTGTCGTATTACTGCTTATACTCTGGGGTGAATTTGTCAATGGCTGGACAGACGCGCCGAATGCCATGGCAACGGTTGTTTCCACGCGTGTGCTTTCCCCGGTGCAGGCGATGGTTATGACGGTGGTATTTAATATGGTTGGAGTGCTCCTTGCCGGAACCGCCGTGGCGCTAACAATCGGTAAAGGGATTGTCGACCCTTCGGTCATAGACCTGACCACTATCGGCTCGGCGATGCTCGGTATTATTATCTTTTCCACCGGCGCCTGGTTTTTCGGGTTACCCACCAGCGAATCGCACGCGCTGATTGCCGGGCTGGCCGGTGCGGGCTTTGCCAAGGCAGGAGTATCGGTCCTGGTCTGGGCAGGCTGGAAAAAGGTTTTGATAGGGCTGGGCTTTTCCACGTTACTGGGATTCGGTGTTGGTTTCATCCTGATGTTCCTGATTTACCGCTTGTTCGCCAGGATAGAGGCATCCAAAGGGCGCAAGATATTCGGAAAGGCGCAGATACTTTCTTCCGCCTTCATGGCTTTCAGCCACGGGACAAACGACGGCCAGAAGTTTATCGGGGTATTCGCTCTGGCGCTGGCTTTAGGCGGGATTATCCCGATGGAAGTATTCGCCGCCAAATCTTTCAGCGTGCCGTTCTGGATTATCCTTATCTGCTCTTTGATGATGGCGCTGGGCACGGCTTTCGGCGGATGGAAAATAATGAAGACAATGGGCTTCAAGATGACCAAGCTCGAGCCGGTGCACGGATTTGCGGCGGAAACAGGCGCCGCGCTTACTATCGAAGTGGCTTCCCGCTTAGGCATTCCGCTTTCCACCACGCATACGATTAATACCGCGATAATGGGCGTGGGCGCGACCAAGCGGCTTTCCGCCGTGCGCTGGGGTGTCAGCGGGCAGATGATTTTTGCCTGGATAATCACTTTCCCCGTCTGCGCCTTAATCGCTTATTTAACCACCAAGCTCGTGATGTTTTTCTCCTGAGAATAAAGAGAGAGCCGCTGCGACATATTGGCTGATTTATATTGAACTAATTCAGCAATTAATTATATGCTACCAATAACAGAAAATAATATTGAGCCGGTTAACGATTCCGGAAAAGCCCTTAACACAGGCGAAAATACGGAAATGAAAACAATCCTGGTTATAGACGACGAAAAGGATTTAATCAAGCTGGTTGACCATAATTTATCCAAGGAGGGTTTTTTGGTCGTCAGCGCGCGGAACGGCGCGGACGGGATTGAAATCGCCAAAAAGCATAGGCCCAACCTGATACTCCTGGATATAATGATGCCTAAGATGGACGGGTGGGAAGTCTGCAAGCTGTTGAAAGTGACCGCGGAGCTGGCGCAGATACCGGTAATCATGCTTACCGCGCGCGCCCAGGAAACGGATAAAATACTGGGGCTGGAACTGGGGGCGGATGATTACATAACCAAGCCGTTCAGCCCGCGCGAGCTGGTGGCGCGTGTCAAGGCGGTATTACGAAGATTCGAATCCGCTAAATCCAAAAAGCAATTGGCCGTAGAGGATATAACGATAGATTATGCCGGCAGAACCGTAACCATAAAAGGAAAACAGCTCGCCCTCACCAATACGGAATTTAACCTCTTGTGGCACCTGGCAACGAATCGCGGGCGGGTAATCTCGCGCGACGACCTTGTTTCCGCCGGGCGCGGGGATGACGCCATGGTGATTGACCGGACGATAGATGTCCATATTGCATCCTTGCGTAAGAAAATGGGCAAATCAGGCGACCTGGTGGAAACGGTCCGCGGAGTGGGTTATAAGTTTACATAATGAAACAAGTGTTATTCTTATGCGTCGGCAACTCAGCCCGCAGCCAAATGGCGGAAGGTTTTGCCCGTACTTTGGGAAAAGGATTGATTGAGGCATACAGCGCCGGCTCAAACCCGGCAGTACGGGTCGAACCCCTTGCAATAGAGGTGATGAAGGAGAAAAATATAGATATCTCCTCACACCAACCCAAAGGTTTTGAAAGCCTCAAAGGCAAAGAGTTCGATTATATCGTTTCCATGGGTTGCGAGAAGGTCTGCCCTTTTATGCCGGGGAAAAAGTATCTTGAATGGGATATTCCGGACCCAAAAGGGAAAGGGCTAAAACACTTCAGGACGGTTAGAAACACAATAGAGCAACAGGTAAAAGAATTACTTAATGCAATAATCGCATAAATGTGTTTTATATTAACTATGCTTAAAAGCTCACTCTTTAATAAGCTTATCAGCACGTATATCATCTTAATCATAATTTCCCTTGGGCTGCTGGCGCTGGTATCCATAGAAATATTCAAGTCTTCCTACCGCGATGACGCCAAACAACACCTTGAAAACACCGCTTATACACTGAGGTTTTTTATAAAGGATTACTCGCGTATCAACGAGCTGGGGAAAAGCATAAAAGCGCGCGTTACTATTATAGGCAAAGCCGGCAACGTGCTGGCGGATTCCGAACGCGATTACACTTCCATGGAAAACCACAATAACCGCCCGGAAATAATAAACGCGCGTTTAAAAGGGATCGGAGAGAATATCCGCTTCAGCCGGACGCTTTCCATGGATATGTTATACGTGGCGATACCGCTGGACGAACAAAAGCCGGATGATATTATCATCAGGGTGGCTTTACCCATGAAACAGATTGGTTCCGTGACCGGGCAGGTCTATCGCACGGTAGGCATAACATTTCTGCTTTCGCTTGTGATTGGCATCGCCATGGGATTCTGGCTGGTCAGGCGCATTATTAAGCCGGTCAGGGAAATAGTTTCCGCCGCCGAAAGCATAAGCAAAGGTGATTTTAGTAAAGAGATTAAAGTAGCCTCCAAAGACGAAATCAGCGCGCTGGCGGAAAGCATTAACCTAATGAACCGTGAACTCCAGAAGCGCTTCTCGGCCGCCATGCAATACGAACAATTAAGAAAGGATTTTGTCGCCAATGTCTCGCATGAACTAAGGACGCCGCTTACCTTCATTAAAGGCTATGTGGAAACATTGAAAGAAGGCGGGATGGAAGATAAGCAAAATGCCGCGGAATTCCTGAATATCATCGACCGCAATGTCAAGCAGTTAACCAACCTGGTGGAAGACCTGCTGGAACTTTCCAGAATGGAATCCAAAGCGAATATTGCCAGGATAAGCCCGGCGAATATCAACAAGCTTATTGAAAAAGTTATCGAGAACTACCAGCCGGCCATTATCAGCAAGCAGCACACTGTTATTAAAAACATAAATGATTCTATTCCGGAAATAAAAATCGATCCGGACCTTATTGGCAAGGCGATAGGGAATCTTCTTGATAACGCGATTAAATATACTTCCAACGGAGGGAAGATAGAGCTTAAAGCCGAAATCGAAGCGGATAGGCTGAAGATAGAATGCATTGATAACGGCATCGGCATCCCGCAGGAAGATTTAATCAGGATATTCGAACGGTTTTACCGGGTAGACAAATCACGCTCCCGTGAAATGGGCGGAACCGGATTGGGGCTGTCAATCGTCAAGCATATCGTCCAGTTGCATAAAGGCGATGTTTCCGTCCAGAGTAAACCGGATAAAGGAAGCATCTTTACCATAAAACTGCCGCTAAACTAACGTACTTATCTTTTTCACAAGGCTGTTTTATTTGCTATCAATCCCGCTCCTGCACCACTTTTCCCCTCTTCACTACGTTATGGGGGACGCTTGATTATAATAATTAGTAGAAGCGTGGGGACGCCCATATCAATTATATTAACGTAGATGTATCCCGACAGAGGCAGGAATCAGTCCCCGCCTGCGGCAGGGATGCCTATTTGTTATAATATTGAACGGCAGGACGTCAATCCGCTCCGGGGGCCAGCCCTAAATCCTTTATCATCTGCAGGTCTTCTTCAACGGACCTGCCCGGCTGGGTAAGATAGCCGCCTATCATCATGCCGTCCGCGCCGGCATAAAATATCCAGGACTGCATATCGCGCAGGTTCTTCTCGCGTCCCGCGCAAATCCTGATATTCTGTTTGGGGCTGATATAACGAAAGATAGCAATAGTGCGTAAAATCTCTTGCGGGGTGAGCAGTTCCGCGCCCTCAAGCAAGGTGCCTTTTATCGGGATAAGGAAATTCAAGGGGACGGAATCCACTTCCAGATCCCGCAAAGCCAATGCCATATCAATGCGGTCTTCCCAAGTCTCGCCCATACCGAAGATTCCGCCGCTGCAGACTTTCAAGCCGGCTCTCTTCAGGTTCTTTATCGTTTCTATGCGCTCATCATAAGTATGAGAGGAGCATACATGGGAAAAGAATCTGCGGGATGTTTCCAGGTTATGATGGCACTTGGATAATCCGGCGGCTTTAAGTTTTTTGGCATCGGCAACGGAAAGCCTGCCTAAGGAGCCGCACAAATAGGGTAAGTTACAAGTTGCCCCGCTCCGCTGCGCTTCGGGGACGCCCGATTGATAGGAATTCCCCTTGTGGGGAGCAGGTTTCAAGCTAGAAGTTAATTCCCTAGAAATCCTGCAAATGGTTTCAATTTCCTCTTTAGTAAGTTCGTTTCCGCTGGTGACGATGCTGAACCCTTGCGCGCCGATTTCTACGGAATGTTTGTATCCTTTTTTTATCTTTTCCGCACTGACCAACGGATATGTCTTGGCTTGGGCCGAATGATGGCTTGACTGGGCGCAGAATTTGCAATTCTCGGCGCAGGATCCGCTTTTGGCATTAATAATAGAACAAAGATTTACTTTATCTCCCTTGAAATGGGTGCGGAGAGTACTTGCTCCGTGCAACATATTCCACAGGTTGCATTCCCTGGAAATAAGCCACTTGGCATCTTCACGGGTTGTGAGTTTGCCTTCAAAGATATTGGCAAGGATTTCGGTTAATTTATTCATCTAACCACTGATTAGCACTGATTACTACGAATTAACACGGATTACAGACTACCCGATGGAATCAGCCAGGATAGTTGTTTTAGCCGGGGTGGTTTCCATCATGCCGCCTGTTATAGTAAGCACTTGCTCATCCTGCGCCTCCCGCCCTGCGGGACGAATAGTCACCTTTCCGGCATTAAGCGCGCAAATAAACTGGGCGTGGCCGCCCAAAACGCCCAGATAACCTTTATGGGCCGGGACAATAAGTGACTGCGCCGAGCCGTTAAAAACCATCTTTTCCGGGGTAATTATCTCTACATTAAAATCTTTCATATTACTCCGTGGTTATAGTTTTGGCTTTTTCCACCGCCTCTTCTATCGTCCCGACCATATAAAACGCCTGTTCAGGCAGTGTATCGTATTTTCCTTCAAGCAATTCCCTGAAACTTTTGATAGTGTTTTTAAGCGCTACATATCTCCCCGGCGTTCCGGTAAAGGCTTCTGCCACGTGGAACGGCTGGGAAAGGAATTTCTGAATACGGCGGGCGCGGGCGACTATCTTTTTATCGTCATCGGAAAGCTCTTCCATACCAAGGATGGCGATAATATCCTGCAGGTCTTTATATCTTTGTAGAATCTTCTGCACCTCACGCGCCGTGTTGTAATGCTCCTTGCCGATGATTCTGGCATCCAGAAGTTTTGAGGTCGAATCCAGCGGGTCAACCGCCGGATAAATGCCCAGCTCGGAAATCTGCCTGGAAAGCACGGTCGTGGCATCCAAATGCGCAAATGCCGTTGCCGGAGCCGGGTCGGTCAGGTCGTCAGCCGGCACGTAAATAGCCTGTATGGATGTAATGGAACCTTTTTTAGTGGAAGTAATGCGTTCCTGAAGCTCTGCCATTTCGGTAGCCAGGTTCGGCTGGTAGCCGACGGCCGAGGGCATGCGCCCGAGAAGTGCGGAGACCTCCGAGCCCGCCTGGGTGAAGCGGAATATGTTATCGATAAACAAGAGGACATCCTGCCCTTCCTGGTCGCGGAAATATTCAGCCATGGTCAAGGCGGTCAAGCCGACCCTTAAACGCGCGCCGGGGGGCTCGTTCATCTGCCCGAAAACCATGACGGTTTTGGCGAGGACTCCGGAATTTTTCATTTCCAACCACAGGTCGTTGCCTTCACGGGTCCGTTCGCCTACTCCGCCGAATACGGAAAAGCCGCCGTGCTCGGTGGCAATATTGCGTATAAGTTCGGTAATCAATACGGTTTTGCCGACGCCGGCGCCGCCGAAAAGCCCGACCTTGCCGCCCTTTGGATACGGTGCCAGAAGGTCTATGACTTTAAGTCCGGTCTCGAATACTTCTATTTCCGTGGATTGCTCTGCCAACGTGGGCGCGTGGCGGTGAATCGGGTAATTGATATCTGTTTTTACCTCTCCCTGCCCGTCTATCGTTTCGCCGAGCAGGTTAAAAATCCTGCCCAGAGCAGGACGGCCAACCGGGATAGTAATCGGCGCGCCGGTATCAATTACCTCCATCCCACGGACCAGGCCATCAGTAGAAGCCAGGGCAATTGCCCGGACGGTATTATTGCCTAAATGCTGGGCAACTTCCATCGTGATGGTCTTATTGTTTTTCGGATTCGTAAGTTTCAGGGAATTATAAATCGTCGGTAATTTTCCCTGGTCAAAACCGATATCCACGACCGGACCGATAATCTGAACGACTTTTCCCCGATTGGGTTCCCGACTTGTCGGGACTGTCGCTTCGCCTTTGTTAACAGTATCCATTAGTTAACTCCTTTCTCTAACCACGGATTATTACAAATCCACACGGATTTAAATACGTTTATTTCATAGCTTCGGCGCCGCTGACGATATCAAGCAGTTCCTTGGTGATGCTTGATTGGCGCGCCTTATTAAATATCAAAGTCAATTCATCCATCACTTCATTGGCATTATCGGTCGCGTTGCGCATGGCAATCATCCGCGCGCTATGCTCGCTGGACAAAGCGTCCAACATCAACCGGTAAAAAGTCATTTCAATATAACGCGGAACCAGGATATCCAGCATTTCTTTCGGTTCCGGCTCAAAGAGATACCCCATGCCGGCTTGCGGTTTTTCCTCTTTAGGCGTTTTATTGCCGGAGCTTTCCGGTAAAAACGGCCCAGCCTCGCTCTCGCTCGGCGAGGCGGGCACCAGGCGCTTTACTTTCGGGCGGTATACCATCGCATTGACATATTCCGTATAAACAACCCACACTTCATCGATGGCGCCTTTTTCGAAATCCCGCATAAACGGAGCGATAATCTCGCGTGACATATGGGAATCAATATTAGGAGGTATCTGGTTATAGGATTTAAAAACATCCTGATTTATTTTCTGGAAATAGTCCATTCCTTTTTTGCCGATTGCCGTGATCTTAAAAGCCGCGCCTTTGTTTTCATTCATAAAACGCGAAACGGCTCTCAATAGGTTGGCGTTATACCCTCCGCAAAGCCCCTTGCCGGAAGCGATTGCCACCAGCGCTATTTTTCTGCCGGCTGCATTTTTCACCGTTACATCAGAAGAAACGGACGAACGCAATAATTTATGCGTAATCAGCTCGGGCGGAAGGGTAGCCAGAATATTATCCATGATAGATTGCAGTTTCGCGGAAAAAGGACGGATGGCATTCAGTTTTTCCTGCACCTTTTTCAGCTTGGAAGCGGAAACCATTTCCATTGCCCGCGTAATCTTTTTGATATTGTTTACGCTTCTGATTTTTCTCTTTATTTTTCTTATTCCGAGCATAACTTATTTATTAAAAGTTTGCCTGTATTCATCCAGCGCTTTTTTGATATTACCGGCTGTTTGTTCATCAAGCTTTCTGTTTTTTCTGATGGTTTCCCTGATGCCGGGATGCTTTTCTTTAATGAACTGATCCAAACCGTTTATAAAAGGCGTAACCTCTGCCATAGATAGACTATCGAGATATCCGTTCGTCCCGGCGAAGATTATGATAATTTGGTCTTCAACCGACATGGGCTGGTACTGCGGCTGTTTAAGTATTTCCACCAGGCGCTCCCCGCGAGTAAGCTGCGCTTGGGTGGTCTTATCCAAATCCGAGGCGAACTGTGAAAAAGCGGCCAGTTCCCTGTATTGGGCAAGGTCCAGTTTTAATTTCCCGGCAATCTGTTTCATGGCCGGAATCTGCGCCGAGCCGCCGACGCGCGATACGGAAATACCGACATTGATAGCCGGCCGGACGCCCGCATAGAAAAGGTCGGGGTCAAGATATATCTGGCCGTCGGTGATGGAAATAACGTTTGTCGGGATATAACCGGAAACATCGCCGGCCTGCGTCTCGACAATCGGCAAAGCGGTTAAGGAGCCTCCGCCTAATTCCACGGATAATTTTGCCGCTCTTTCAAGCAGCCTTGAATGCAGATTGAAAATATCTCCCGGGTACGCTTCGCGTCCGGGCGGGCGGCGCAGAAGCAAAGATAACTGGCGGTAAGCCTGGGCGTGTTTAGAAAGGTCGTCATAGATAATCAAGGCATGCTTGCCTTTATCGCGCAGGTATTCGCCAATAGCACATCCGGCATAAGGGGCAATGTAAAGAAGCGGGGCCGGGTCGCTGGCGCTGGCCGCAACAACCGTGGTATATTTCATCGCTCCGTATTTTTCAAAGGTATTGACGATTGACGCAATGGTCGAGGCTTTTTGCCCGATGGCAACATAAATACAAATAACATCCCCGTCTTTTTGGTTAAAAATCGTATCGATGGTCAAAGCGGTTTTACCGGTCTGGCGGTCGCCGATGATAAGCTCGCGCTGGCCGCGTCCGATGGGAATCATAGAATCGATGGCTTTCCATCCGGTTTGAAGCGGCTCTTTCACCGGCTGGCGCTGGACGACATTGGGAGAACCACCTTCAAGCGGATAGCGATGCTCCGTTACAATCGGCCCCTTGCCGTCAAGCGGCTTGCCGAGCGCATCAACCACTCTGCCGATAAGCGCCTCGCCGACCGGGACTTCCATGACGCGCCCGGTGCATTTAGCTTGGTCGCCTTCGCGGATAATCGTGTCGTCGCCCAAAATCACGCAACCGACGCTATCCTCTTCCAGATTAAGCGCTATTCCGTAAATAGATTCCCTGTTTTCCTTGTTCCCGCCTGAGGGAATGAACTCAACCAGTTCCGAAGACATGACTTTTTCCAGCCCGTAAACACGGGCGATACCGTCGCCCACCTGGAGCACGGTTCCAACATTTTCCATTTTAAGAGCGCCTTCATATTTAGAAATTTCTTGCTGGAGAATGGAACTGATTTCTTCCGGTTTTAACTTCATAATATCGGGCTCCTTTCGTTATAAAATCAGCGCTTTGTCGTTATTGCCGGCGGTGGCTGCAACCTCTCCGGAACGCTTTTTCCTGCGATATATCATAAAGACAAGTATCGCGATAAGCACGGCGATAAAAACTAATATTTTAACATCCTTGATAAACAAGGCAATTGTCTTTATATGGTCGCTGAAATAGTAGCCGACCCAGACCAAAAACGGGATGCTTATCAGGGCGGCCAGGAAATCCATCACGAAAAACCTGCTTACTTTCATGCGGTACGCTCCGGCAAGGGCGTATATCCCGAATCTTAACCCCGCGGCGAATCTGCCGAAGAAAATAGTTATGCGCCCGTGCTTGGCGTAGAAATTACCGATCTTCTCTTGCCGGCGCGGGGTGAAAATCCAGGAAAAAAGCTTCATGCTGAAAAGCTTTTTCCCGAAATGGTAGCCCAGCCAGTAGACTATCAAATCGCCGGTCAAAATCGAGCTCATGGAAACAGCTATCATAATATACAGATTAGCCGTGGTTTCCGCCGCAATATATCCGCCCGCCAGCAGGAAAATATCTTCCGGCAAAGGAAACCCGAAAGATGTTATCAATAAAGCCGCGCTGATCGCGAAATAAGAAACCGATTCGACGTTCTCAATGACAAACTGCAATACTCTTTCCATATTATTTATAAAACGGTTAGATTGCTCAGCTTTCCCTGTTCGATCCGGCCCAGCATATGGGTTTTCAGTCCGTGCAAACGGCTTTTTACGCTCCCGTCAATGACCATATCGTCTATTCGCAATATTATTCCGCCCAAAGTGGTTTTATCTATAATTGTATCCAGGATGATTTCCCCAGCGTTAAGCCAGCCCAAACGCTTCTTGATTTTTTCCTCCTCCGAAGGCGTCAACGCGGCAAAAGA
>JAGVQN010000009.1 GCA_020051675.1 Candidatus Brocadiia bacterium | reverse complement strand
GGAATTCTGTTTGTTTGGTTTCCCACTCTATGGATGATATTTTAGGCGGAGGAGGAGGCGGCGGCGGCGGGTTGTCCGCGGCCAGAACCGGCAGGCATAACAGCAGTATCACGCCAAGATAAAACCGTTGTTTTAGGCAACTCATTTATTCTTTTTCAACCGCTCTATGACCGCCTGGATGACCCAGTCGGGCGTAGAAGTTCCGGCGGTAACGCCGACCAGTTGATAATTATTGATTTTTGCCATAGGCAGTTCTTTGGCATAGGCCACCTGAAAGGTGGGAACTTTGAGGGAACGGGAAAGCGCGGCTAAACGGGAGGTATTGGCGCTTTTATGGTCGCCGACCACGACCATAGCGTCAACCCGTTTGCTTAATTCCATCACCTCGCGCTGGCGGCGGGTGGGCGCCGGGCAGATAGTGTTCAGGACGGTGACGTTTTGGTGTCGTTTTTTCAGGGCCTCCATAATTTCCTGATACGCCTGCGGCTGGAAGGTGCTCTGGGCCAGGAGGCAGATGGGGACGCCGTCCTGAAATTGCGCGCTTTTGGCGAATAACCGGCGTATTTCCTGCTTGGAGCTAACCACTATCGGCCGTGATAAAATGCTGGCCGCATTGGCATAGCCGGTTAAGCTGAAGACCTCGGCGTGTTCCTTATCGCCGGCGATGATGATGCGATAGCCTTTGCGGGCATAGTCTTTTACCTGCTGCTGGGAATGCCGCACGTGCGGGCAGGTGGCGTCAATTACCCGATATCCTTTTTTCTTGAGCTGGTCCTGCACGGCGGGCGGGGCGCCGTGGGCGCGGATGACCATAATATGCCGACCTGAATCTTTAAGGCTTTTCCCGGCGGCAGATGCCGAGACAGGCCTGATGCCTTTGGCTTTAAGCATTTTGACCACCTGTTCATTGTGGATAAGCGGTCCGTAAGTGAAGACTTTATATTTAGCCGACCGTGCGCCGCCCCGCTTGAGCGGGACTATGCCGGC
Organism: Candidatus Brocadiia bacterium; assembly: GCA_020051675.1. Classification (GTDB taxonomy): domain Bacteria; phylum Planctomycetota; class MHYJ01; order JACQXL01; family JACQZI01; genus JACQZI01. The sequence goes on along the minus strand of JAGVQN010000009.1, from coordinate 6,290 downwards.
GGCGCGGATGTTCAGGGCGGCATCTAGGGCGCGTTTTACGCCCCAGCAAAATCCCCCTGTTTTGGCTAATTCTATTTTCATTGGTTATTTGAATATATCAAGTATCGGGAGCGGTTCTAAGGATGATTTGGGTTTAGTAAACGTACCCCCTATCTTGATGGTATAGATGCCGCTCTTGACAAGTTGAGTAAAAGTTTTCAGCAGTTTAATATTGGGCAGGAACCAGGGTGCGAATTCCGTATCCACCTGAAGGTCTAAAGCACCGTCTAATTCTATCGTGCCTTTGCCTTTAAGGGTGATTGATTTGCTGGCGAGAATAAGGCGACCGACGTTTAATCTGCTTTTCCGGAATTGAAACCTCATTTCGCCCTCGTGGAAAACTGATTTTTCGGGCAGGGCAAAGAGGTTCAATATACTTAAAAAGAGAGGGACTTCCCAGAGTTGGGCATCCACGACGGAAGCTTTTCCCTCCAAAATAATATCTTCTACGTTTGAGCCATGGCCTTTAATCAGCACTTCAAGCGAAAGTTTCCCGGAAAGATTACTGCTGATTAGGGTTGACTCGCGCCCGGCGCTTTTGAGGTCCAATCCCACGATATTCAGTTTGCCGTAGTAGTTATATTTTTCCCCGGGCGTGCTGCCGGGTAGCAAGACAACCAGATATCCTGAAATCGCACCGTCATAGGATAAGCCGTTGATATCATAGAAATTAAACCGGTTGTCCTCCCTCAAAAACTGGGCGGAGACATTTGAAATCTGCTTGCCGGCCAACCGGAAGTTGTTAAGCTGGATGGTGCCGGCCGTACTGCCTTTTCCGGCCCGGACTGACGGCCGGTCAGGCGGGTTGGTGCCGGCCTGATATTGCCCCCTAAGGACAATGGAGCCGTTTATCTCGTTTAATACGACGCCGGTTTTTAACTGTCCGTCGGACAACTTTATTTCCATATAATAATCAATGGCGCTGAAATTTAACCCCGAGCTGATAACTTTCAGGGATAGGTTGCCGCTCCCGTTAAATTCCGTATCTTTCAGGAAAGTTTTAATCTGTTCGGGAAACAGCTCAAACAGCTGATTGTTGAAATTCAGCCGGGAAGCCTTAACGAGGAGTGCAGATACGGGTTTGGCAAACGGGTCAAGAATCATTCCGTCAAAATCAAAAACCGCCTTATCGTTGGATGCTTTAATGTGCTTGAAGAAAACCGCCGGAGCCGAGTGTTGATTCAGGTGGCGGTCCGCAATCGGTCCGGAAGACAGGCTGTTGCCCCCGGCGTTCAAGGCCGTAAGCATATTGTCTATATAATCAGAGGCGCTTTTATTGGTGGTAATGCTGGAAACATATTCTATTTCGCCCTGCAGGGAAGTTAACGGATAATAAGACGGCCCTAATTTCAGGGAGTTATTGTTGCATTCCACGGATAGCTGGACGTTTACCCCTTTTTTTTCGTCTGTTTTGGACAATAAAACAACCGCATTTACCACTCCCTCGGGCTGATAGGCCATCCATAAATTTTCCGCATCAGCAATATACTGCTTGGCCGCTTCTTTAAGGGCGTAATCATTCACCTGAATGTTTTTGGCGTCAATGGCCAGCTGAAAAAGAGTTTCTTTGCCTACAACATTCAAAGAACCCGACAGGTGTATTTTAGACTTAAGGTCAAGCCCGCCGGAAACCTGCCTTGAGGCAGTCAACGACTTTATTTTTACGCCAGTTGAAAAATCAGTTTTGATGCGGACTTCAATATCGGCGTCCGTTTCGCTTACCGGGTAAGGAAAATATGCAGGAGCGAAGGCGGTATTCTTGAAAGACAGTTGGAAGTCATACTCGGCGTTTTTATTTATGCCCGGCGCACGGCGAATCAGGCTAGTGAAGCTTACCGCCCCCTTGCCGATTGCCAGCTGGTTCCAGATATTTTTAAGCGAGGCAGGCAGCGCATTCTGAAGCTTGTTATCCAGGGGCAGATTCGCGGCATTAAGAGCGATTTCAAAACCGGCGCCTTGCCCGTAACCGGGAACAACGCCGTCCAAGAAATACGAACTGCCGGTTGATGGAACAACGGCAGACAGTTTTTTCAGGAGGACGCCCAACTTTGAGAAAACGATCTGCCCCCGGACTCCCGAAAGCGGGTAAGGAAAATGGCCGTAAGTGATATCGTTGCCCAGGCAATCCACATGCACGCTGAAGTCTGGCGCGTGCGACAAGAAATCATACGAATAATTTATATCCAGATTAACCGGCCCGGCAAACTGGTATGCGCGCCACATTTCCTGGTATTTATCGCACAATTTGCTTACCAGGGTTTCATCAATGTTGACATCGGCCAGGCTGAATTTTATCTGGACAAGATGAGCACTGCCGTTTAATTCTCCGGTAATTTTGCAGGCGGACGCAAAGGGCCGACCTGCCGCCGACGATATTTCCAGTTCCGTTTTACCCTCTATAAGATAGCGCTGGGAACTGATGGGGTGTAAAAAAATATCTATGTCCTTCAATACAACAGAAGCATTTGGCTGAACCAACTCTTTTTGCAGGACGCGAATCAGGCCATTTTTAATAACAATCTGAGGTTGGTTGCCCTCCGGGAAAACCTGGGCCAGCGTTGGTTTACGGTCTGGGGTGCCGTCGGATGAATTCGCGGCGTTTGTCGAAAGGTTCTTTATGTAGTGCGCTACAACATCAGGTTCCCATGTTAATTCCGGCTGTTTCAGGATGATTTTTCCGACGACAAAATTGCCCCGCAGCAGCTCGCTTCGGTCCGCAATAATTTCCGCATTCTTTACCGCCAGAAATGATGTTTCGGCCCCGGCCGGGGGCGGGGCAAACAGGCGGATATCCGATATTTGGACGCCCCGCCAGATATCAAAAGTTACGCCGCCCATCTCCGATTTTACGCCCAAGGATGAGGATACTATATCTTTGATGCGGGCCGGCGTAATCAGGAAGGACGAGGCTACCTTCAGGTTAATCGCCAAAATGGCCAGGCATACCAAAGATATCAAAATAAAGACAGATGTTTTTTTTATCCTCATTTTCTTGCGTTATACTGATATTGGGCACTGTTTTATTAAAAAGCACCCATAATTATATTTATGCGCCTTAATATGTCTATAATTTTAAATATTATTAGTTGGCAAAAACAGCTAAAAAAACACATATATTCTCTTGACACGGCAGGAGTTATCTGGCATAAAAGTGTCTGTCTTTTATTAAACGGAGGTGTATATGAAGAAAATTATATTGCTCGGATTGCTGGTAATGTTGTTAGGCGGGTGCATATCGTTTGACACTCAGTGGAATCCGTCAGCGCGCAATGATTTTACGCATGAAAAAGCCCATTTTCGCGCTCTGTGGCAGGATATGGCCTATATCCACAGATTCATAGACCGGCATATATTTAACATGGAGGAAGGCGACCCGACCCGTTATTAACAGGCATGGAACGGGAGCCGGACAGCACTACCGTAATTTCTCCGCGTATCTTTTTGCCTTTTACCCACTCCAGCATTTCAGCCAGAGAGCCGTATTTTATTTCCTCGTGGAATTTGGTCATTTCCCGGCAGACAGTTACTGGCCGGTTCCCAAGTATTTCATAAAGGACGGATAGGGTTTTATATATTCGGTGCGGCGACTCATAGATTATAATTGTCCGCTCCTCGTTGAGAAAATGCTCTATGCGCTTTTTCCGTTTGGACGGCTTCAGGGGAAGGAACCCTTCAAAGACAAAGCTGTCTGTCGGCAATCCGGAAACAGACAGGGCTGTAACCAGCGCGGTGGCGCCGGGCACGGCAGTAATCCGGATGCCCTGCGCTATGCACAGCCGGGTCAGCTCATATCCCGGGTCTGATATCAGAGGCGCTCCGGCGTTACTGACCAGAGCCACATTTTTGCCGGAAAGCAACAGTTGAATAAGCTGTTTGGCGCGATATTCTTTGTTATGCTCAAAATAACTGATAAGGGGTTTTTGTATCTGATAGTGGGCAAGCAACCTGGAGGTGATTCTGGTATCCTCGCAGGCGATTAAATCAGCTTCTTTAAGGGCGCGCAGCGCCCGAAAGGTGATGTCCTCCAGATTCCCGATAGGCGTGCTGACCAGATAGAGGATGCCATTCATAGACCCTTGCTTGAAACCAGGGCCAGGCGCGATTTCAGGCGTGCAGATCTGTTCTTATGAATAACGCTCTTGGCGGCCGCTTTGTCAACCAGCCGGTAAAGCTTGCGCAATTCCTCCTTGAGGAGGGCGGCGTCTTTATTTTGAGCTATCAACGCCCGCAGTTTTTTCACCTGGGTTTTAATCCGGGATTTTATTGCTTTGTTTACCATATGCTTTTTTAGGTTCTGCCGCGCCCGTTTCTGGGCCGATAAAGTATGCGCCATAATATCTCCTTCTATTTTACGCTCTGTTGCAGCTGCTCTATTTTTTTCATCGTATCTTTATAGTTGATGTCTATTTCTATAATTTTCTTGTATTCGGCCAAAGCCTGCTCCGGGTTCTTATTGGCTTCATAACTGACCCCCAGGTTGTAATGGATATCCTTTGTCTGTTCGGCGCTCAGCATCCCACCCTCAAGCGCTTTTGTAAATTGCGAAATCGCCATATCGTATATTTTCTTTGCCATAAAACACCGGCCGATATATATCAGAGAATCGGTTTTCCGCTTGGGGTCGCGCACCGAATTCTGGAATTCGGCAATCGCATCATCCAGCAGGTTCCCGGCATACAGCGCCACGCCGAGCTGGAAGCGCAATGCCATATCAGTCGGATGCAACTGGACCCGGCGGCGGTATTCTTCCACCTGGAACTGCCTTTTTTCCTGGCGTATCTTTTGCAGGGATTGTTTTAACGGCTGGTTATTGGGGTCGGCCTGTAATTTCTGCTGGATTGCTTTCAGGTCCCGGTCAAACATAAGAAGCCTGATATCCCCAACTTTTATCTTAAGCGCGCCGTCGCTCGGGTTAAGCCGGGCGGCTTTCTGGTAAGTTTCCATCGCCGCTTCATAGTTAGCCTGACGCTGGTATAATTCACCCACCCTTTTCAGGTGTTTGATGTTCTCAGGGCTGTCCGGGTTTTGGTTTATCAGGTTATTTAAACGCTTGATTTCATCGGGGATATCCGACTCTTTAACCATTTGGCTGTCCCGCTCCAGTTGAACGGCGACACCTTTGTCTTTAATCAAATCACGCGAAGAGCGCGCTTCTGACCAGCCACCGTCTTTCAGGGTTGACAGGGCGGCGATGTCTTTCAATGCGCGGGGCGCATCCAAATCCGAAGGATTGATTGACATAACAGCCTGGAAATACTGCTGGGCCTTTTTGCCGTCTTTGACCGCTATGTAAAGTTTTCCCAGTGATTTCAGGGTATGGAGACGCCTGGGGTCAAGCGGGACTATTCCCTCAAATTCGTTTATCGCGCTTTCTGAATAATTCAGTTTGCTGAGCGCGTCAGCCAGCGTAGTTCTTACCCAGATGCTGTAAGGATTCCGGCTGATAAAATCTTCGGCGGCCGGCAATACCTTGACCGGTTTATTGAGCGTTTTATAAACGAACACTTTGATAAATGGCAGCAAGCCGGTAATAATCGCGCTGATGGCCGATGGGCGGGTCCCTTGCGACTCGCATTTCTTCACCTGCGCCAAACGCAGAATATGCCGCGCTTTGGGATGGCCCGGCTCCAGCTCTATAATCTGCCTGGCCAAATCTACGGCGTAATCATAATTCCGCTTGTCAAAGGCCTCTTGCGCCCGGCTGCATAGTTTTTCCGTATCTAACATAATCCTTTGATAGTAGCACCCCCGCCTGTTCTGTCAAGAAATTAAACAAGTCCATCCTTCGCAGCCCTCCGGCTACTTCGGAGGGCGAAGTAGGGCGGCGGAGCAGGCCCGGATTCCTTGTAATTTTACAGGTGTGTTTATTTCTCGCCTTTTGGCGAATAATCGCGGTAGTATTGGTAATAATACGTTGGCGAGACCTCTATTTCCGGGGTGATATGATTCAGAATGAGCCCCTTGATTTTAATATGTGCCGCTGTCATCTGTTCCGTAGCCCGCAGCAGCGCGGCTTTAGCGGTGCGGCCGGCCCGGTAAACCAGCGTTAATATTTCGCTTTTCGGCCCGATAATCAAAACGTCGGTCACCGGCAAAATCGGCGGACAATCCCAGATTATATAATTATATTGTTCCTTTAATTTCCTAAACAGGCTGTCAGCCTGCGGCGAACTGAGCAGTTCAGAGGGATTAGGCACTGCCGTTCCCGCCGTCATAATATGAAGATTGTCTATCCCGGGCGCTTTGACGAT
>JAGVQN010000034.1 GCA_020051675.1 Candidatus Brocadiia bacterium | reverse complement strand
TATTCGATTTGGATTCGGTCCAGCTTATCGCCGCGGGCAAGGGATTGATGGAAGGCAAGGACTTATCGGGCAACGACCTTGACGGCAAGCCCAACCTATTCTTAGGTGGCGTGGTTTCTCCCGGACTCGAACCGGTGGAACTCCAGATAATGAAGATGGAAAAGAAGATAAAAGCCGGCGCCCAGTTCATCCAGACCCAATCAATCTTTGAGCCGGAAAAATTCCGCCAGTTCATGGAAATGGTAAAACCGCGCATCGGCAATATTCCGATTCTGGCCGGTATCATCATCCTCAAATCAGTCGGCATGGCTAAGTTTATGAACAGCAACGTCGCCGGCGTTTACGTTCCTGATGATATGATAAAAGAGGTAAAGGAAACCAAAGATAAAGCCGCCAAGGGCGTTGAAATCGCCGCGCGGATTATCCGGGAAATCAAGCCTTATTGCCAGGGAGTGCATATTATGCCTTTAGGATGGGCACATCACGTGCCGGAAATAATCAAGCAGGCGGAACTATAAATATACTAAAGAACGAAAAAACTTAAAAACTAAAGGACACGATAACTGAGGAACGGAAGAACAAAGACAAAGGGGTGAATATGGAGAAAAAAGAATTCTTTAGGTTCAGGGATTTTCCCGTATATAAAAAAGCCAGGGAATTCAGAAAGAAAGCTAAAGAACTAAGTAAGAAGTTTCCGGAGAAAGAACGATACATACTAACCCAACAGCTCTGGAGGGCATTGGATTCCATCATTCTTAATATCGCTGAAGGGAGCGAAAGGTATTCAGACTTGGATTTCAGCCATTTTCTTAACACCGCTTTCACCTCTGTGGGCGAATCTGTCGCTTGCTTCGACTTGGCATTTGATGATAATTATATTTCCCAAACAGAATTAAATACCATCAGTAAAGAAGGGGAGGATTTAGGAAAGCAGCTGAAATCATTCAGCGCTTACGTCCGCCCGAAAAAGAAACGCTTTAAGCAATAATTGTTTTTCAGTTTATTAGTCCTTAAGTTCTTCCGTTAAAGCATGAAGATTGCTGTAACCGGTAAAGGCGGAGTAGGCAAAACCACGTTGGCCGCTTTGCTCGCCCGCGAGTTCGCGGATGAAGGCCGCAAAGTTTTGGCAATAGACGCCGACCCTGTTTCCAGTCTGGCATTGGCTCTCGGCTTTCCCAATCCGGATAAAATCAAGCCCCTAAGCGAGATGAACTCCCTCATAGAAGAGCGCACCGGCGCCAAGCCCGGCACGCTCGGACAGATGTTCAAGCTCAATCCCACGGTAGAAGACCTGCCGGAAAAGATTGCCCATGAGCATAACAACATCAAACTGATTGTCATGGGCGGGGTCAAGACCGGCGGCTCCGGCTGTGTCTGCCCGGAAAGCGCCCTTATCAAGGCGCTCGTCCAGCATATTATCCTGGACCGTAATGAAGTCGTCATTATGGATATGGAAGCCGGCATCGAACACTTGGGAAGGAGCACGGCGGATTCCGTTAACGTCATGATTGCGGTTGTCGAGCCGAGCATCAAAAGCATCCAGACTGCTATCAAAATAAAACAGCTGGCTAAGCAAATCGGCATTAAAAATATCAGGGCAGTCGGCAATAAAATCCGTTCTGAGGCAGATGAGAAGTTTATCAAAAGCGAGTTGAAAGATATACCGATTATCGGATTTCTCCCGTTCGCTTTGGAAATAATAGATGCGGATAAGGCGCAAAACCCAAAAGGGCTGCGCCTGGCAAATCAAAGAAGCATTGATGAATTGCTTAAGATAAAGAATGCGCTCGCCTGATATCTTAAGGCTTGCTCTCCCCCTCCGGAATCCTCAGTTTATCCCTTATCTTATCGTGGATATGCTCGGAAATCGCCCTGTCTCCGAAAGTCCCTACCCGGATGCCGACCGAGGTCGTATCGCTTGAAACCATCTTAACCTTGGCGTATATCGGCGTGCCATCCGCCATTTTCGCGTTTACATAACCGTTAATGTTGTCTTTTTGGCGGTTGCCGATTTCGAATTCCAGCTGTTCCAATGTCTTCATGGTCGCTTCCCAGGTCTTGGGGAAATCGCCCGGATAAGTCCTGTGCAATTCCCCCTGGCTGTATGAATACACCCCCACCGCCCCTAGTCCCACAAAGGCTGCCAGACAGCCGGATGATAACACCAAAACGCCCAGCAACAAGCAGAAAATCATATTTTTCATTGTAATTACCTCTAATAAATTGCTTAATGATACTTTCTATATTAAATCGTCATTCTGAACCTAAAAGTTTATCTTTTTATCTTGCCCCGTCAGAAATGAATGATAATATATAATCATCTTTTTCACCACCCCATGCCTAACGGCAGGGACTCCCTATCAATCGGGTGTCCCCGTAGTGAAGCGGAGCGGGGCAGAGGGCACAGAGAATGAAATTGTTATTTTTACTCTGTGTTCTCAGTGACTCGATGGCTAAAATAAACTATGCCAAACTTACTGCTTGAAATAGGGACAGAAGAGATTCCGGCCGGCTATCTTACCCCGGCTTTAGCCCAAATGGAACAGGGCTTCAAGGCGCTCCTGGAGGAATCACGCCTGACCTGCGGTAAAATCTATACTACCGGCACCCCGCGCCGTTTAGTCCTATTTGCTGCCGGGTTGCCTCTCTCGCAAACTTCCTTCAGCAAGGAAATCGTCGGCCCGAAAACCGCCATCGCCTTTAAGGAAGACGGCAAGCCGACCGAGGCATTAATCGGATTTGCCCGCCGTTACCAGACCAAGCCCGAAGACGTCAAGGTCAAAGATTCGGATAAAGGCAAGGTCTGCTTTATTCTCCAGACCGTCCGGGGCGAGAAGATAGAAGCCGTCCTGGCGCGCATCATTCCCGCTCTTATCAGCAAGCTCTCTTTCCCAAAATCCATGTGGTGGCAGGATAAGGCATTCTCCTTTGCCCGCCCCATCCGCTCAATGGTAGTATTGCTGGGCAGAAAGGTCATAAAAATATCGCTACCGGCGCCCATTCAAGATATTCCTAATATCGGGCGTCCCCGAATCCCGCCCCGCTCCGCAGGACCCCGATTGATAGGGAGTCCTCGAAGGGGGCAAAGCGGGATGAGTGGGATAGTCATTGCCTCCAATAAAACCCGCGGGCATCATATCTTAAACAACAAGCCGATTACGATAAGCTCGGCAGACTATAGCCAATATAAAAAAGCCCTGTCGCGCGCCTCGGTCATGGTTGACCACGACGAGCGGCGAGAGGAAATACATCAATTGCTATTGCACGCCCTGAAGAAATACGGGTCCAAATTCACGGAAACGGAATTGCTTGATGAGGTCACCAACCTTGTTGAATATCCGGAAGTCCTGGAATGCGAATTCGAGCACGAATTCCTGGCATTGCCGGCGGCGGTTTTGGAATCCGCCATGAAAAGCCACCAGCGCTATTTCCCGGTGCGCGACCCGCACAATAAATTGCTTTCCAAATTCATCGTCATCACCAACGGAGGCAAAGACCGCAAGCTCGTCCGTGAAGGGAACGAAAGGGTCTTGAGGGCGCGGTTAACCGATGCCCGCTTCTTCTGGGAAAAGGATAAAAAGATACCGCTTGCCTCCAAAACGGAAAGCCTTAAGCAGATGGCGTTTCTGGGCAGACTCGGTTCTTTCTATGATAAATCACAAAGGATTAAGCAAATCGGGCTTTTCATCTGCTCCGAGCTTAATTACGGTTCGGATATCACCTTGACCGTCTCCCGCGCGGCGGAACTCTGCAAGACCGATTTACTGACCGAGATGGTCGGCGAATTCCCGGATTTGCAGGGCATTATGGGCTATGAATACTCGCGCATCCAGGGTGCCCCCGACTCTGGAGGGGGATCTCTTAACATCCCGCGGAGCGATGCGGAGCGGGACGCGACGGAATCAATTGCCATCGCCATAAAAGAACATTACCTGCCCCGGACCGCGGATGACGCCATCCCAAAATCCACCTCCGGGATAGTCCTCTCGCTTGCCGAGAAGTTTGATAATATTACGGCATGCTTTGTCGCCGGATTCGAGCCGACCGGCTCGCAAGACCCTTACGCGGTGCGCCGGCAGGTGCTGGGCGTCATCAGGATAATCGAGGAAATCGGGCTGCCACTGCCGTCAATCAGGAAACTGATGCTCTTTGCCCTTGAACAGATACAAAGGACAATACAAACATTAGCGGATAAAAACCGGATTCAGTTCGGGCAATCCAGGGAATACGCGGATAAGATAATGGCGTTTTTCCAGGAACGGCTCATCAACCGCCACGTGGATGAACAGCATCCGCACGATTTGGTGCAGGCGGTATTGAACAGCGGGTTTGACAATATGTCCTTATTCAAGACGCGCCTGAAAGACCTGGTAAAGCTCCATACGCACGCCTCCTGGCCCAAGCTGGTTGAGGTGGTGGAACGGACTTATAATATCCAGAAAGCATCGCAGGCATCGGGCGCAGTCCGTGATGAGCTTTTGAGGGAAAAGGAAGAGCATATCCTGTGGGAGGCATACCGTAATAACAAGGACCAGATTCAATCGCTCATCAGCCAGCAGAAGTATTATGATGCATCCATTTTATATGCCAAGGTCTTTGCCGAGCCGGTGCACACGTTTTTTGACAAGGTGTTTGTCAACGTGCCGGACCAGATGCTGAAGAACAACCGCATATTGATGATGAGGCATATAAACAAGTTGTATTCCGAGCACATCGCCGACTTATCGCAGGTGGTTTCAGGAAAAACCACGGTAAAGTAAAAACCAATCAATCCGTGAACCAACAAACTAATGAACTAAATATTTCCTTGTCATTACACGCATTCAGTTATATAATCTTGGTTAAGAACAAAAGCGGGAGAGAGTCAAAAAATGGATTCACCAAAGCAAGAAAAGCAGGTTGTTTCAAAGGAAAGAGTTGCTAATCATGGCGAGGTTTACACCGCTCAACGGGAAGTAAACGCCATGCTTGATTTGGTTAAGCAGGAAACCGAGAGAATAGATTCACGCTTTCTTGAACCTGCCTGCGGGACGGGTAATTTCTTAGCGGAAGTGTTGGAAAGAAAACTTCGTATTGTTGAAACCCGCTACGGCAAAAGCCAGTTAGAATATGAGCGCTATTCGGTTATAGCCGTATCCAGTATCTATGGCATAGATATTCTTGAGGATAATGTTGTTAAATGCAGAGACCGGCTTTTTGGTATCCTACTCACGACCATTTAGGACACGCCATATAGGGAAATAGGTTGACTCTTCAGACCCCTAAAAGGGGCAGAAAGGAGAGTTAACCATGGG
>JAGVQN010000067.1 GCA_020051675.1 Candidatus Brocadiia bacterium | reverse complement strand
GAGACCTTTACCGGCGCGGTCAAGGCCGTGCTGTCCGCCTCGTCCCTGCCGCTGGTGCTGGTCAGCTCTAATCCGGCGGTGATGGAAGCCGGCGCCAAGCTGGCCGCCGACAAGAAGCCTCTGCTCTATGCGGCTGACCCGCAGAATTACCAGCAGATGGCCGAGCTGTCCAAGAAATACAACTGCCCGCTGGGCGTGGTAGCCAAGGACCTGGACGAGTTAGCCGACCTGACGCCCAAGATTACTGCGCTGGGCGTTAAAGACCTGGTGATTAATCCTAACTCCGCCAATATGCGGCAGTTACTTGCCGATATTACGCAAATCAGGCGGCTGGCGCTCAAGAAGACATTCCGGCCGCTGGGTTTCCCGATAATTGCATTTGCTCCGGAGAATCTCAGCCCGATGGAAGAGCCGCTCTTTGCCGCCACCTTCATCGCCAAATACGCCGGCATCGTCGTGCTCAAGGGCAAGGAACCCTGGCAGATGCTTCCGCTGGTGACCATCCGCCAGAACGTCTATACCGACCCGCAGAAGCCGATTCAGGTGGAGCCCAAGGTTTATACGGTCGGCGCGGTGACCGACGCCTCGCCGGTCCTGATTACCACCAACTTCTCGCTGACCTACTTTACGGTTGAGCCTGAGATAGAAGCCAGCAAGGTGGCCAGCCATATCGTGGTGGTTAATACCGAAGGGATGTCGGTGCTGACCGCCTTTGCGGCGGATAAGCTGAACGAGAAAATTATTACCAAGGCCTTGAACGAATACCAGGTAGCCCAGAAGGTCAAGCATAAAAAGGTGATTATTCCGGGCTATATTGCGGCCCTGAGCGGCAAACTTGAAGCGGAATCCGGCTGGCAGGTTATGGTTGGCCCGCGTGAAGCATCAGCGCTGCCGTCATTCCTTAAGAACGTGTGGAAATAAGCCACAGATTGCAGGGATTATACTAACAATATCTGTGGATGAGGATTATGTTACAGGCGATTATTTCCGACATCCATTCCAATGCCGAGGCGTTTGCGGCCGTGCTCCAGCATATCAAGCTGACGCACGGCGACAACATCACCGAGGTCATCTCGCTGGGCGACCTGGTCGGCTACGGGCCCAACCCGATAGAATGCATCATAACGGCCATTGACAATAACATCGTCAACCTCTACGGCAACCACGAACTGGCTCTGTTTAAGGATAAGACCAACTTCAACCCGGTGGCACAGCGCGCCATCAACTGGACCAAGGAAACGGTTAACAAATCGCTCACCCATCCCAAGGTCAAGCAGTTCTTTGATACGCTGGAATACGAATACCGACTGAAGGTGCCGGAGAACGACTTCAATATCATCTACGCCCACGGCTCGCCCCGGGGCGTGATTGACGAATACGTCATAAAGAAAGAGGATATCTTCGGCCTGACCGATGCGGCCAAGCAGTCCCTCAAGGAAAACTTTGAGACCGTGGAAGGCATCGGCTTCCTGGGCCATACCCATATCCCCTATGTCTGCACCGACGATTTCTACCTGGTCCACCCGGAATGGCAGCAATACGAGTCGTATCCGCTCCTGGCCGGCACCAAGACCATCGTCAACGTCGGCTCGGTCGGCCAGCCGCGCGATAACGACCCCCGCGCCTGCTACGCCACCTTTGACGGACAGAACGTGATGCATTACCGGGTTGATTACCCCATAGACAAGACCGTTACCAAGATACGCGCCATCCCGGCGCTGGATAAAGTCCTCTGGATGCGGCTGCTTAAAGGAACGTAGCCGGCATACAATAAGTGGTTTGGCTAATCCGTTATATATAATACAGGAATATAGGAGGCGATTATTATGGTAAACTATATAAAAACACTGGCCATCCTGATGCTATTGGTCACGCTGGCCGTCGGCCCTAAAGGCGGCCGGGCACAGCCGCCCAAGCAACAGCCCCCGCCGGCTAAACAGCAGCCTCAGCCTGCCAAGCAGGAACCAGCCAAACAACAGCCTCAACCGGCTAAGCAGGAACCGGCCAAGCAACAGCCGCCTCCGGCCAAGCAGGATCCGACCAAATCCAAAACACCGGCCCCTACCCAGAAGGGCGGGTTGGCTGATTTCCTAGCCCAGGAAAAACCCATTACCTGGCTGGCCACCTCATTAACCGGCGGTATCGGCATAGCCAAGTCGCAGAAGAAGGTCCTTTACGCCTACTTCTATTTTGAGGATAAGGACGATTTCCCCAAGAACTACGACGAAACCCTGATGCGCTATTCCGAAGACCGGGCCGTATTCGCCCGGATATTCGTCAAGACCGACAGCAAAGGTAAAATAATGGACGATGAAGTCAGCAACTTCTTTACCCAGAACAAACTGGCCAAAGGCTCCACCGGCGCCCTGCTGGACTGTTACGGTAATTTCCTCAACACCGTTTCCTCAACCGCGTCTAACAAGATTACGCCGGCCATAGACGATGCCGACACCAAAATCGCCGACATAGAAGTCGGCCTCAACAAGAAATACGAAAAAGCCGCCAAGCTGGAAAAGGAGCTGGAAAAAGACCGGGCCAAAAAGATGCCCGATTACATCAAAGCCCTTATTTCCGTGGCCGAAGACAAATACCAGGGCTATCCGTCCGTGGAAAAGGCGCAGGATAAGCTCAAAGAGTTGGATAATACCGCTTTTGACGCGCATAAGACTATCATCAAGGAATACCGCGAGACTGACGAAGAAGAGCGCGAGCCGGAAGACGCCATAGAGCAGTTAGACGGCCTGGTCAAGACCTACAAAGGCTTGCCCACCGAGAAACTGGCTCAGGAAAGCATTGCCATCATCAAGAAGGGCGAACTGCCGCCCCTGCCCGAAGAGACCAAACAGGCGCCGGCTAAGGAAGAGGCCAAAAAGGACGCCCCGGCCGCCGACGACAAATCCGCCTCCAAGCCGGCAGACGATGACAAAGAGCCGGAAGAGGACAAATAATTCCTGAAAGGCCGGCTGGATGACCTGCTGGTATGCTCTCCGGGCAAAAGAACTCCTGTAGCATTATTTATGCAAGACAAGTTGTTTTTAGTTATCCTATGCTTGCCCATATTTATATTGTCGTGCGGTAAGCAAAATGAGCCGATACCGGAACAACAAACGGAACAAAAAGCGGCTAAAGAGCTCATCCCGGCGCCGGCAGAGGAGCCGGCCAAGGCGGTGGAGGTAATCCCGGCCGCCCCGAAAGAATCACCTGAAATTGAGCCGGTAAAAGAGGCGAAAATAGATAACCCGGTGAAAGAACAGCCCGCCCCGTCTGTGGAAGGCTTTTTTAAAGAGATGCAGGAGCGGTTCAGCAAAATTAACGATTACCAGTGCGTATTTGAGGCGTTTGTAGCCAAGGATGATAAATCCGATAAGAAGGTTTATAAATACTTCTTTAAGAAAGATAAAAACATAAGGATGGAGATAACAGAAGGCGAAAATACCGGAGTGAAAGTGGTTTATAGCGGGGAAAAAGTCAAGGTCAAGCCGACCGGATTGATTGTTTCACTTTTCACCTTCTCGTTTTTACCTACTGATTCCACGGTTTGCGACTTGCGCGGATTCGGGGTGCATCAATCCGATTGGGGGACGTTTATTGAAGAGCACCTGCAATACGCCAAAAAGAGCGTGGTCAAATCCGTGACGACAGAAAAAGTCGGCGAGAAAGAGACGGCGCTTTGGGAAATTGAATCGCTCAAGCCGGAAGAAACAATGTCAATCGCAAGGGAAAAAATATGGGTTGATAACGCCGAAAAGGTGATTGTAAAGTTCGAGCAGTATGACAAAAACGGGGCGTTGATGCGTTCCAATTCTTATAAGGACGTGAAAATCAACCAGAATCTGGCTGACGAATTATTCAGGAAACCATAACATCCGAATCGGGAATTAATTGCGTTTAAGCACGTTATAAACACAACAGGGCATTAAAGACCCGTCAGGCTGGGGATAGGCGTTGCAACACTTCCGGGCCCGGCTTAAATCAAAGGTGTCGGCATCCATAAAATAGTGGATGAACAATGATTTGATATGGCGCTCGCCGATATCAAACAGCTTGCGGGCATTGGCCTTGTTTTTGTCGGCTTCCTTTAACAGGGTCCGGATGATTTCTAATACTTTTTTTCCTTGCGGTATGCAGGCGTAAGGGCCGGACCATAAGTCATAAGCGACTTTTTTTACCTTCTCAAAATCATCTTTATCCAGCCCGAAAATGGGCTTGTTTTTGATGACATCCAGATAGTCTTCCAACTTAACAAACCTGTTGATGGGAAGATACTTGCCGCCCGGTAATTTCAGAAGGAAAGTCAAACTGAAACATAACGGGTGGCTGCACGGCAGGGGCAGGAAATCACTTTTCTTTATTATTCCGCCGGAATTCCCGGCAACCAGCTTGATGGCATCGGGTATAGTTATTCTGTCTGTTCCATAACGGGGGAAATCAGCGCCTTTGCCGGCATAGGCCATAGGTTGTATCATCAGGCTCAGGATATTATCTTTGCTAAAGAATAGTTTCAGGATTTTCCGCATTTCGTTTTCATTGACGTCTTTAACCAGGGTGCATACGATGGACATCGGGGCATTAAATGAACCCAAAAGGCTTATCAACTTGAGCTTTTTTGCCCTAAGTTTAACGCCCCTGATTTTGTTGTAGACGCTGTCGCTGAAACCGTCAAATTGGAGTGAAGTGACCACATTTTCATCCCTGAGAAATTTAATCAAGCGCGTATCTTTTAGCAGGCCTAAGCCGTTTGTTGAAACACTGACCCTGGTAATTTCCGGGCGCCGGCATAATTTAATAATTTCTTTGAATTGGGGGTGATTAAGAGGCTCACCGCCGCTCAGGTTCAATACGTTTATCTGCCCTTCATATTCTATTAATTTGTTAAGAGTCGCCTTGAATTCCCGTAATGACATATTTTTACGCTTCGTATTGCCGCCGGTTATACAGATAGGGCAGTTAAGATTGCAAGCGCCTGTTATTTCAATGATGGGCATGCACAGGTGCTGTTCATGCTCGGTGCAATAGCCGCAGTTGTCCGGGCAGGCCTTTTTGAACGGATTGCCGGATTTGAGCGGGATATTGGCCGGTTTAATAAAGCTTAAGGCTTTTTTGTAGTAGGCGCTGTCTGATGAAATCATCGCTTTAGAATGCCCGTGTTTAAGGCAGGTTTTATCCATAAACACCCGGCCCGATTCCTCATATATTTTAGCCTGGACCAGTTTCCGGCAAACCGGACAGGTTGAAGTTGTGGCTGAAAGGAAGTTTCTCATTTAATGCCTTTTCACCGTAACCAGAAAATCCTTAAGCTGGCGCAGGCGCGGAGGGCTGTACATTGATTCTGCAAACCCCCTGCAGGAAGTCCAGCACAATGCACATTTCTGGTTTTTGTAACGCTGCCATAATTTCATTTTTATGGCGCTCATAGATTCTTTGATGATATTCCCGACAGGTTCATCCAGGGTTTCGGTGCAACGGGCGACGTTGCCTTTATTGTCAATATTTAATAAAAGCCGACCTGTCTGGCAATCCCCAATGCCGCCATAAGTTATCGCTTGGTCAAGTTTCTCAATATAGGAATGCAAGGTTATAAATTCCTTATACTTCTTTTTTAGCGACAGAAGATAATTGGTGACATTATTTGCGGGCAGTTTTCCGGTTTTAGTTCCTCTGTTAAACGAATAAAGGTTAACCATATAAGTGACGCCTATTTCTTTAGCGAGTTTAATCAACGGCTCAATCTCCTGCAGGTTGTCATCCATCAATACCGTAATCATATGAACCCTATTTTTCAGCGATGGCCGGTTTTTAAGCAGTAATTCAAGCGCACTGACAGCCTTGGCAAATGCTCCTTCAAGGCCTCTTTGAGCGTCATGCTTTGCAGGGTTGGCATAATCCAGCGAAACGGAAATCTCCTGGAGTCCGGATTGAAACAGCCTTTTGGAATTATCCTCATCAATAAACCAGCCGTTGGTGATAAGGATAGGGAAATGATGCTTATCAAGTATTTTTATAATCTCATAAAGGTCTTCCCTGATAAGCGGTTCTCCGCCGGCAAGGGAAACTATCAACGTGCCCAATTCCTTCAGCTTTTTGCTCATAACCCTAATGTCCTCTGTCGATAATTCATCTGCTTCAGCGTAATCCTTTTTCCAGAAATCGCATATCTGGCATTTGAAATTGCACCTATAGGTAACCTGGAGGTTGCAGTGGATGAATTTCTTCCTGAGAAACGCCGAAACCAGCAAAAGAGATTTTTTGTAATAATGGAATTCTTTGGGAATATTCAGGCTCATAAATACATCCTTTTTAATTCGCCCAAAGCGCTTAGAGGGTGTTCCTGCAATAACGAAAGGCCCATATGGCAAAAAATATGACAACAATTTCGGCAGGAGGGTATCGGTCCCCATTTCTCCCTGCCTTTCTTGAGCGTTTGATAATAATCTTTGGTCTCAAGCAGGTTGCCGGCCAAGGTTTGTTTTTCCATGCAGGGATAGTATAATTCCCCGCTGGGCCGAATAATCGGCATCAAGAACGGATAACAATTGAACTCCTTAAAATCCCTAATTCCTTCAAGGTAATCCCGAACGCCCATGATCCCGGCCCCTTTTCGCTTCAGATTTATTATTTCGTTTATCAAATTGATATAATCCGGATTTTTAATCAGGAGTTGGTTAGCCTTGATGCCGATAATTTCAGGCGAGATATGGAAATAGCATTTTTCTCTTTGGCAGTATTTGGCTGTTTCCAGCACATCTTCCAGGTTTTCAGGTGTTGCCACAGAGCTGACAACTAATGAAAATTTATACTTAGCCCGTTGAGCGATGAGCCAATCTAAAGTGCCTAATATTTCCCGGGCGGCATTTACATCCGCACCAATCAGTTGAGTCAGTTTGTCGGCATTGAAAGTGTCAATACTTACAACCAGTATGTCGGTCTGTTTCAAAATGCCGTTTCGTTCCTTCAACCCCATCCCTTTGGTGTTGAGAATAGTCCGGAATTTAAGTTTCTTGGCGCCGGACAGGATATCTTCCAAGTCCAAGCGCATTAACGGCTCACCACCAGTAATATCCAAGGTATCCGTCACCGGACGCAATATTTCCAGTAATTCAAAAGCTTCATTTGTATTCAATTCATAACAGGGGTCTTCTTTGAAACGCTTGCCGCCGCCATCACAGCAATAACGGCAGAAAAGATTGCATTGATGGGTAATATAATAAGAAGCCATTAGGGGGCGAAGCTGACCCGGTTCCCTCCTGTTTAAGGCGATTTTCCCGATGTTGCAGATATAGTTAGCAACGAAACTCATTTGAATGCTGAGACTCCCTGCTGTTTTTCTCTATCGGTTTTGCGGGAT
>JAGVQN010000055.1 GCA_020051675.1 Candidatus Brocadiia bacterium | reverse complement strand
GGAATTGTATATTTGAATTATCCCGACACTGCGGGTGGCCCCGGCTTACGCCGGGATGCCTAATTATGTTTTATTATGGTAGAGGCAGGACGTCACTGCGTTCCGTGGGCGGGTCGGGTGGTTGAGGCGGCGGCTCGGGAGCCGGCAAAGGCTCGTTATATGTCTGGTCTACCTTGGGAACAAGGGCGCGGACTATTTTGTCTATGGCGAACCTTAACTGCCTGCCGGCCGCGGATTGGTCTATCCGCACCGCGCCTTTGGTGTCAATATGGTAGCCATCCACCCCAAAGCGGTAGCTCTTTGCCTTTTCCTCGCGCTTTATCTCTCCTGTGCCGGCGAAAAGGATTTCCGCCGTATCCGTCCGGATTATCCGCGCGTCCACCGCCATGAATATGGAAAGAGTATATGTTTTTTTCCCAAGCTGTAAAGAAGGCATGTCGTTTATCGAAGGGATTCCGATAGAGGTCCCGGATTGTGTTTCCTTTATCTCAAAATCCGTTATCGCGCCGGTAAATATTAAGTCTACCCCGAGAATTTTCCCCGCCTTGGTTGCTGTTTCCGGGTCGACGATGCCTTCCATTTTCTGTTCGACCAAAAGCGCATCCAGCCGCTCCCGTTCGACCACCTCAAAGCGCCCGGTATTCACCAGGAGCGTCGTGGCGATATCCACGGAAATGGAGCCGAGGTCGGAAGTGGTATGCGTCTGGTTGGTTTTATCCTTGAAAGGGATTACGGCAATCCGCTTCTTGACGAATCCTTCCGGCGGGGGAGAGTAAGTGCCGACCAGTGTTTTATCCTCGCGGAAGTCGCTGGTTACCTCGGTTGTGGCGCAGCCGGAGAATATAATAAAAGCAATCAGAGATAAAATTATTCGGTATTTCATCTGTTTATCCTGCAAGATGAGATTGCTTTGCTATTGCTCGCAATGACTGTCATTGCGAATCCCCCAGAAAACATTCGGGGTGGAGAAGCAATCCATATTCGAACAAGATTACTTCGAGAATTCCTTATCCACCTGCGGAATCATCTCTTTAAGCATATCATCCAGCGCCATGCGCATCTGCTTGCCGGCAACCGATTGTTCGAGCCGGAGATAACCGTTCGGAGCCATGCCTAAGATGGCGGTGGAAGAAACATATTCATCGCGGCTGATTTCTCCCGAGCCGGCGGCAACAATCACGCCTGTGGAGGCATCAATAATACGGCCGTCCACCGCCAGTTCGATATGGAGATTTTGTTTCCTGGTCCCGCCGATAAGGACGAATGTCCCGGTTTTGACTTCCTTGACTTCCCAATTGGTTACGGAGCCGAGGAAAATATACTGAGCGCCGAGCATTTTGCCGATTTTCACGGCGGTTTCCCCTTCGACCAGTCCCTTTCCCGCCAAGCCCTGTTCCGCGATAAGGGCGTCAATACGCTCCCGCTCGATTATCTTGAAACGTCCCGTGCCAAAGGCGAGCGTGGTCAACTGGTCAACGGCAATGCTGCCGACCTGGCCTTTAATCGGGTTGCTTGGTGTTTTATCCTTGAATTCGATAATGGCGACATACTTGGGCTGGAAATCCGGAGGCGGCGGCGCAAACTTGGTGACCGGCGTTTCGTCTGATGAATATGACGAAGAAACCCCGGTTGTCCCGCACCCGGCCAGCGTTATCAAGACTCCCGCCAGCAGAAGAATCAGGCATGCGTTTTTCATAATCACTCCTTTTCTTGCCCCGACTGGGCGTCGGGATTTACATACATTATATATATATTATATCTCGAAATCAAAGAGTTTGGCGAACTGGTCTTTTAAGCCGGCTAACTCCTCGTCTGTAATAGCCATCTCGGGCACTTCATAAACTTTGTTATCAGGAATCCGTTCAAAGACCAGATATGTCCTGTTATCCCCGCCCGCCGGCGAGGCAGGCTTAACGATATTTTCCTTAATCCGGAATATTTTTCTCCTTAAGAGTACCAGCGAAAAGAGGTAAATAATCTTCGGGCGCATCGCTTCGTTTATATAGGACAGTTTGTTATCTGAAGGATTTCCTGCCGGGTCAACGCCGCTGTTGGCGGAAATCAGGTTTTCAAAGAATTCGACCAGTATTTCGCGCGGTGTTTTAGGCTGTGCTTTCTTTGTTATCTGGGTGCGCCAGAAGGAAAAAACGCCCTGGGATTTGCTTTCCCAGCAGGCGCCGCAGTAGTCGCTGCGCAGGAACTGCTCCGCGTTCCCGATTTGGTCGGGACTCCGCTGTCGCTCCGCTTCTTGTGGCTTATTAAGAAACAATGCGGAAAAGAGGTATTCACCTTCCGCCAACGGCTTAGCGCAGGATGAGCAGGTTTTCTTGCCTTTTCCGAATTCCCAATCCGACATATTTTTTATTCTTCCAGGTATTTATTTTTGTTTTCCGCCCACCATCTTTTCCATACTTCCGGGCGGCCGCCCAGGCGTTTGCCGGTAATCTGGGTTAGCGATACAACCGCCGCGTCGATAAGTTCCGGCTTATCATTGCGGTCAAGAAGGCTTATGAGCGTGGGCAAACAAGCCAAATCCCTGATAAGCCCCAGCGCCTTGATGCTGTTCTGCTTGACAAAATCATCCGAGTCATCCAGTCCCTTTATGACATATTCATAAGAACGGTCATCCACAAATTTACCAAGTGCCATGGCGGCTTCCGCCCTGACCTGCCAGCGCGAAGCCTTAAGCATCATTTCTCCCAGCTTATCAATCCAGTAATCCGCGCCCGATTCACCAAGCGAATCTATCATTGTCAGGGAAACGGTAAGCGAAACATCCGTTGAGTTTATTATATCCTTTACTGTGCCTTCGGCAATGCCGCCCATCTCCGCGATAGAAAGGGTAAGCTGGCGGATAATCTCCGCGTTCTTGTTTGATTTAAGAACCGCTTGCGCCGGCTTCAAAACAGCTTTGCCCGATGAGCTGATTTGTTCGCGCGCCCATGCCTGGGTGACCATATCAGTAGCCATAAATTTATAGGTCAGGAGCTGAACCATAGCGGTCAGCGCCTCAGGCCCGAGTTCGACCAGTTCCTGGCGCGCCTTGTTCCATTCGGAAAGGCTTGGGATTTCAAACCGCTCAAGCGCCTTGATTGTTTTTCCTTCCCTGGCCAGGGCGTCGCGCGCCGCTTGGGCAATGCGTTTATCGGAATTCTTCAAATCGGACATTAAATGAGCCAGGTGTTCCGGCATGGTCAGCTGTTTCAATCCGTCCTCGGCCTTTTTCCTTTCCTCCGGCGATTCGCTCTCCAGCAGGATAAATAAATCGGCGGCATATTTCGCCCGTTTGGCATCGGAAAGGATAAACGGCGTGGGCAGTATTTCGGACTGGGGTTCGGCGGGAGTATTTTCCGGCGGAGCCGAACAGCCGCTTAAAACAAGCACAAGGCAGGCAAGCGCCAAAGAAATGAGTATCTTCATAAATAATTTTTTAATTCATTAAGAAGCGCGTTTTGCCGGTTGATTAACGCCCTTACTTCTTTTTCCGTCTTTGAGATTACGGCTTTATCCTTAATGGAAAAGAAATTGGCATTGACGTTCATGAGGCACCCGTTAAAAGCGGATTGGCACAACAATATTGCCACGCCGAAATCGCTCTTTACGTTAAGGTTAAACTTTAGGCAAGGGCCTATCTCGTTAAGGCAGGCGAGGGTTTCGACCACGGCGCTCATCCCT
>JAGVQN010000037.1 GCA_020051675.1 Candidatus Brocadiia bacterium | reverse complement strand
GTTTAGCGCAGGTTTCATCCACCGTAAAGGGGGAGCATTCTACAGCCCTTAACACATTAAGTTTTTCTTCTACGCTCATTCTGACATACCTCCGCCTTATAACAACCCAAGACTTTTTTTAAGCCTTTGTGCTTCTAACACGCTGTTTGCCAAGGCGTATCTAAGGTGTTCGTTTTCATTACGAAGACTTTTAACCTGGTCTTCATTGGCGTTTCTTTGGGTATCCCGGGTAAGCCCGTTCTTGCCGGCTTCAAGAAAATCCTTGCTCCAGCGGTAATAGATCGCGGTTGATATGTTTTCTCTGCGGCATAGGTCCGCAACAGGCATTTCGCCCCGTAACCCTTCCAGGACGATTTTAATCTTTTCCTCGGCTGCGTAATGCCGTTTGGTGGCCCTCTTTATACCTGCTACCACGTCGTTCGGTGTAACCATAGCTTGACTCCTTTCTGTAAGGATTATATCGGAGTCGAGCCGATTTTTTTCAAGGACTTTCTCCCCCCAAAGTCCTTGAATGTACAACTTGCTTTCCCTTATTCCTTACTCTCAAATGCGCTGACTTTGAACAATCTAACCAATTCAAACTCCACGGTTGCATTGCGTCCACGTCTTAAGCAGGCTGAAGGCTCCCGGTTGGCAAGAATACAAGATTGTTGACAAGAGAACGACTCTATTATATACTTGGATTAATACTTGAAAAGACCTGCCTGATTTGATTATTGAATACCAGCACGTTTGGGAATAAGTAAAATAAAGGAGTATCTATGAAAAAGATTTTAATCAGCGGAATTATCTTAGCTGGCATTATGGCAGGGTGGGGATGCGGAAAATCGGAAATGGGGCAAAATACAGGTGAGGCAACCCAACCCGTTGGCGAAGTTAAAGGAATGGCTTTTATCGGCACTAATCCACAGGGCAACAAAGAATATAGACATGAACGGACGGGAATGCTCTTTGTGCTTATTAAAGGAAGCACATTCAAGATGGGCTCAAATAAGTCTGGTTATGAAAAACCGGTCCACGAGGTAATCTTAGATAGTTTCCTCATCTCCAAATACGAGGTAACACAGGGCGTTTATCAGAAGATTATGAATAATAATCCCGCTCGCTTCAAGACGGGCGATGATTATCCGGTGGAACAGGTTTCGTGGGATGACTGTCAGGGGTTTTGCAAAAAGGCGGGATTACGGTTGCCGACTGAGGCGGAGTGGGAATACGCCTGCAAAGCCGGAACAAATACTAAATTCTACTGGGGTGATAAAGAAGACGGTGATTATATGTGGTATAATGATAATTCAGGCAATACCACTCATCCGGTGGGCGGGAAAAAACCGAATGGATTCGGGTTGTATGATATGAGCGGGAATGTCTGGGAGTGGTGCCAGGATTGGTATGGGGAGAATTATTACAAAGACAGCCCTAAAAATAATCCGTCGGGACCAGCGAATGGCATGTGTTGCGCGGCGGCTCTTGGTTCGGCTATCCGGGCTACGGCCGTTCTGCGGACCGCTTCAGGGTCAGGCCTGCTGTTCGGAGCAACGGCGGCGGTTTCCGTTGCGTCCGGGATTTGAAATAGTTATTCTTTGAACTTTTACGCTTTTACTCTTTTCCGCGACAAAATTTAGGGCTTATGGCTGGTGACTTAAGCGTCATTACAAAGATTTACGACCTGATAATATGGTCAATTCCTAATGAGTTCGGGGGACACCTGTCTGCCGTAGCACAGGCAGTCCCGATAATCGGGACTTTCGGCAGAATGGGGTTAAGGGGGATGTAATTCGTGCTATTCGTTCCATTAGTGTGATTCGTGTTAAAAGAAAGAATGTAGTTGCACTCTTCAGAGTGAATCGTATAATTAATGTTTTGACGAACAGTTTTACCTGCTGAATGTCCCGACAAAGCGGATAAAGGGGCCTTTTATAGTATAATCATTGTCATTTATCAGGTCGTCGGTAAAATCGGTGAAATTATATCCGATTCCGATATAGGCGTAGTCGTTAAACTTATACATCCCTTCCACCAGTATCCCTGACTTCTTATCATCCGCCAGTTCCTGCTTAAGCATGCGGTACTCTAATCCCGCATCCACGTTGCTTATGATGTGATAATTAATCCGGCTCAACCACAACGATGTGTCGCTATCCGTATAATCGCGCGGACCGACCTTTTCCTGGCCGTTCTTAAAGGCGTATTTGCCAACCAGCTGGAATAATGCGAAATCATATATCCCTTCCAGCGAATATACCGTCGCCCTTTCCTTAGTAATATCTAATGGGTCAAGGGCTTGCCCTGAACCAGAGCTAAGCGATTGGTTCAGGGGATGATGGTCTATCAAATGGGTGTATTTGGCAATGATATTAAGGTCATCCCATTTTACCGGCCTTAAAGCAAATCCGAAACCGGCTTCCTTAAACAATGATTCCGTTTGGTAGGCGCTTTTCCCGAGACTTTGAAGGTCTCGGGACCTAAGGGCGTTTTCCGTTCTTGACCAGTTTAATCGCCCAAGAATCGAAATATCCTTTGTCAGCTTATAAGTGACATCATTGGCAGTGGTATATTGTTTCCTATCCGTTGCGTCTCCGCTATCTATCCTTCCTTCAACCCGGCTTGACAGTTTTAAATCCGGTATGCCTCTCGTTCCCAAAGAAAGAGAGGCATTCTTCCTGACCGTTTCCGTTCCATCGAAGTTATTTAACACACCTCTTTCAAAGGTGCATCCGACAATCCAATTCTTGGCCAAATTCGTATCCTGGCCGATGGCATCGGCGGTCGATACCGCGCCGCCCCGATGTTCATCGGGACTTCGCTTCGCTCCGCCGGATATTATTTGATATTGTTTTGATGCATATAATCTGGTCGAATCCGTTACCTGGCTTGATACTCCGGCCGTAGTCGCGGCGGTTCTGGTCTTATCATTGTTTGTATCCTGTGTAACGCCATAACTAAAACCTGATGTTAACTGCGTTTTCTCGCCTACCTTGTTAACAGAGCTCAAACCTAATAAAGCCGAATTGCCGGTCGTGCCGCTGGTACCCTGGATATTGCCGGACAGATTTCCGCCGGACCCCGAACGCGTTCGGGGTTTGGCGGAATCCAATAATATAACGGTTGAGCCCAAACTCGTCTGGTGATTGGTCGGCCCTTTAAAGGTCGTCTGCTGGGACATATACATACTAATACGCTGGCTCAAGGCATAATTCGCCCTGATTGCGCCCAATGCCGTATCTGAGTTTGTCTCGCTGGTAATATTGAATAGTTTATTTTCTACGCTCTGGTAGCGATATTCTCCGGAAATGGTGAGCTTTTTAGTCATATTATAATTGCCATGCAGGCTGGTTACCTCGGTCTTATCTCCGCCGACCAATGCGCCTGAAACAAGGTTGTAATTCTTGAGTAATTCCTGAACATCGTATCTTACGTTCAGGTTTAAACTGTCGGTAATGCGGCTTGAAATAGCCGTTCCGTATTTTGCCGTGCCCTGCTGTATTACCGAATTGGATGACATAAAGCCGGGGCGCAGGCGCTGGTAATAGACATCCGTGGTTATATTATCAACCGGCTTGGAGTCCGCCTTGATATAATAGGCGCTGCCCTCTGAAGATGATAAATCAGTCACTTCATTGAAGGTCAATCCTCCGTTAAGCGAAACATAGTTCGGAATACCGCGCGATTCCGACTGGGCATATTCCGCCTTGACCTTGGTTTCAAGCGGCAGTTTTACCGTCAAATCCGCACCACCCAAGGTATAATCCTTATCAAGCTCTTCCTCGGATACATAGCCGGTACCGATGGTTACGGAATCAACCGGTGAATAGGCGACACGTCCTCCGTAGACGCCTTCATTGAAATGCGTCCGGTCAGGCTCGTATTCGTAATCCACGACGATATACATCCCGTTGCCGCTTAGGATATTAGTTGATATAATACTGCCTGACGGGTCAACTGAATTAATTACCTGTTTAAATATGATGCAACCCATATCATAATCTATCTCGTAATCAACCCCTCTAACCTTGGTAATAGTTTGGATGGAAAGATTGGTCAGCTGGTCGCGTGAGATGAGCTTTACCTGCTCGCTTCCTTCTATCACGTTTTTGTGTTTCAAGTAATAGAACGAGCCGCCCGTGGCGCGGAATTCATTGTGCGCCGCCACCTGATATGCCCTGGCTCCGAATAGTTTTACTTCTGTCTTGGGTATCAAAAGATAATTATCCTTGTTACCATTAGTATTCAACCCCATCTTGGCTCCGTAAAGGGTGCGGTTATAGGCAAAGAGCTCGTTATAAGCCAGGTCTGTCTGGTAGTTGCCGACCACTAATTGTGATGCCGAAGGCGTATGCCCGGCGGATAAATAGAATAACCCTTGCGTATTGATCGCGTCCCATGCCACGCTTGAATCATCACCGTATATCGGGTAGTATTTATCCGGGTCGATATAGCGCGACATCACCCGATATCTATCGCGCTTGCTGTCGAACGATGAAGTAATCGTATAGTCTTTATTATACGTGCCTGACATATAATATGCCAATCTCCCGCGGGCGGTGAATCCGTCATCAAATCCGTCATTAACTTTGTTTGTATTTACGATATCAATATTACCGGAGGTCCGGTTATGCCCCGCTATACCTTCACCTAAGACTAATAAGTGTAATCCCTCTACGCTTTGCTTCGGGGACGTCGCTGCTGCTCCGGAGTCTGAAGAGTCTTTGGAATTTACAGGAAAATTTACCTTGCATAACAACCCTTCGGTTACCCTCACTATTTTAGGGATTCCTTTCACTTGCAACTTGTCACTTGCGGAGACCCCTCCAGGGGACGACGTCCCGCCTTGGAGGGAAACTTGCATTAGATGCGTTCCGGGCGCCACTCCCGGCACGTGGTATTTGCCGTCTTTATCCGTGGTGATAATAGTGCCGTCTTCCATGACGATTCTCGCACCGGCAATACCGGGTTCACCCTCCCCTAACCCCTCCCCACTGTGGGAGGGGAAAGGGGAGGGGGGATCCTGAATGCCATTACCGTTTTTATCATAAAACACCTTGCCGATAATCGTGCCCAGGTCGAATATCGGGTCCGGCACGACCAGGACTTCTTCGCGTGCGATATTTGAAGCGCCTTCGGTAACCGGGGGCTTGTTATACCAATATCTGGCATAAGCGCGGTTTTCGTATTTACCAAAGGAAACACCACTCCCAACGACTAATTGATATGATAATACCTTGGTCGTGGCGGTCGGCGTTATCCCGAACCAGCCGACATCATATGTAAGCATATTGGTATCCATACCGCTTGGATCGGTGCGCGTAATATTGCCGGCACCGTCCATTAAAATGCTCGAACCCTTTACATATTTAAACCCATGCGGGATGCGGTCTATCAGCTGGGTCGGATTGGGAATGTAAGTCGGATCAATTCCTCTATTAACCATAGTAACTTTATATGTAACGATATCCCCGACCATGGCTTTTTGCTTATTGGCCTTTTTGGTTATCTGGATATCTGCCGGGTCAATAATAGATCCAATGGCAATGACCCTGTTTTGATTAGCGCCTCCGACATAAACAACCCCACTCGATCCGATTGCCGGGGAAGATATAAGTTCTGTTCCCGGGGGAGCAAAAGAATAAGACCAAAACCCATCAGGCCCCATAGCCATATAAACTTTCCCGTCATCCGAAGTAAAAAACACATTGCCATGGCTATCTATAGCGGGAGCAGACCGCACAGCAGCCCCTGTTGAAGTGCTGATTACCTCAACTGGCGCCACTCCCGTATCTGTAATGCCATAAATACTTGCATCGCTTGAAAAAAGCGGGCTGGTCCCAATATAAATCCTTCCGGATGGAGCGATTGCCGGAGACGAGAAAATAGTCCCTTTTGTATCAAACCGCCATTTAAGAGTCGGCGGCAATACGCTGCCGTTATCATTAACCGCGTATAAATAACCATCGGAACTTCCGAAATAGATGGTTCCATCAGCCCCGATTGCCGGTGATGAATAAATCGCAGCATGAGATATTGTCTCATACTTCCATTTTTGAGTTCCATCGGCGTTTACCGCGTATAAATTGCCGTCAAAAGACGCCGTATATATTGTTCCATCATCTCCGATAGCAGGCGACCCTTTTATTTCACCGCCGGTAAGAAAAGACCATTTAAGGGCTCCTCCTGAAGTAATGGCATAAAGATTCCTATCATCAGAGCCGACATAAATTATCCCGTCATTGCTAATCGTGGGAGAGGAAACTATCGGCGCACCGGTTACAAAAGGCCATCCCGGTTTAGCGGAAGCACTAAAGGCATTATCTTTTACCGCATAAAGCTTTCCGTCATTACATCCAAAATATATAGTGCCTTCGTCATCTATCGCCGGCGCAGAACGGATAATATTACCGACCAGGTAGCTCCATCTTATTGTCTTAGTGCTGCGAATAGCATACAATCTGCGGTCATCACATCCGATATAAATAGTCCCGTCCATTCCTATGGAAGGAGAGCCATTAACCGGACTTGTAAAAAATGTTTGCTCCCATTTTGCCGACCCTTCTGTTGTTCCAACCACCGGCACCTGTCCGGTTTGCTTTAAGTTATAACGGAATTTTGGCCATGGCGTATTTCCTAAAGCCGCCCCGACAGGAACTATTTTGGTAACAGATGAAAAATTATCATCATCATCTTTTACATTCAATCTTAATATCTTGTTCCCGGTAGTGGCATATTGATGCGTTGCGGTCGCTACCGTTGTCCAAGCAATATCAATAACACCATCATCTTCCCAATCCCATTGGTATTGAAGCGGAATGCCGTTGAAATCATCCTCGACATCATAAGAATCCTCAGCGTTTACCTGGAATACCGTGCTCAAAACACCGGCGGTAGGCGTAATCGTAAAAACAGCTATCGGCGCGCTTATCACCCCAAGAAGCCTGGTGGTAGAGGCAACAGCGCCTTTACTATCCATAACTTCAAGCTTGATGGTTTTATCGCCGCCGAAGGCGTACTGGTGAGTGGCGGTAACAACGGTTGCCCAGCCGGTATCCCAAACCCCGTCGTTTTCCCAATCCCAGCGGTATTGAAGCAGAATATCGAGAAAATCATCTTCCTCGTCAGAAGAACTTTCCGCATTCGCCTCGTAAATTGTAGTCAAAGTTCCGCTGGGAGGAGTAATAATAAAACCAGCCACCGGAGGCTTATTTGTTTCTTTCTCTATTTCACGGCTGGTTATAAAAGAGGCTAAACTAACACCGGCAACAAGAATCAATGACGTTTTCACGATATAACCGGCGCCTTGCGCAATGTACGTCATGGACGAAGGAATTTTATCCGGCTGGTTTAAAAGTAATTCTTCATTTTTAATATATTTAACATCCGTTATACCGGCGATCGGTTCGCCTATATTATTAAAATGCGCCCGGCTTATTTGGATAATACCCTGCGGGGTATTTTGATGGTACGTAACATTATAATCAGGATAATCCGTGGGTTGAAACTGCTCAGGTGTAACCGCCATCCCATTAACATAATGTTGAGGGGTAATCTCGTTAATTTGATTATTTAATTTATCATAACCGGATATATCATTCCCTAACCCAGCCGGGCCGCCTGCGATATCGCTGTACAAAGTATTAATTACGGATTGCGCCCGGCGGTAATATTGCAGTTCGGTAAAGTAATAATTCCCCCATTTATCCCCAAAGGAATCAAGGCAGGCATTATGAAACTTCTCGACAGCGGGAGACTCCGGCTTAATCCAATTATAAATAATTTCAACCAAATTAGGTGTGCCGGCAACCGCCGGGAAAACAAACAGCATAAATGCCAGCCACAGGCACGCACCGGTAAAAAGCCCATTAGAACGTCTTCCGGTTTTCATTATTGTTTGTTTATTTCACCGAATTTTAAAACCTTGCCATCGATAACCGACTTTGCCCCGCGATTACCGAAGTTCACCAGTTTGATTGTAATAATAGAATCCCTGCCCACGCATGTTGACTGAGCTAACCCGATTATAGGGATATCATCCGAAACCAGCGAGATAACCTGGCGGTTTTCAGGGCCATCGCTATACGTAAACTCACGGCATGTTATTTTCTCGCTGTTTGCTGGGACGATATATTTTACCTTTTCGGTTGCCGCCTTTGGCGAGCCTCGTCCCGACGTACCGTCGCGGCGGGAACCTAAAACATTTCCATCCGTATTCACACCGATATCAGGCGCAATAAATCCCGGAATAATATTGCTTATATCGATTTTCAGCTTGCGTTCTATATCAGCGGGATCTATTTCCAGGGCCGGGAAACCATCGCGCTTAAAAATAACCTTCCGCGGTTTATCATAAGTATTTTTCTTTAATGCTATAATAGATACGCCTTCCGATATAAGCGAGACCTCTTCCCAGAAATACGGCTCGCCTTCTATTTGCTCTTCTCCTGTCAGGCTTATTTTAAACAGATAAGAACGGCTTCCCAATGGAGAATGCTTGCTGATATTAATTTCGTATAAGGCCCACTGGCCGACGGATAATTTTGGCGTGGTTAATTCCCGAAGTTTAGGCTTAGCCCCTTGCGGATAAATAACACCTGAGTGATAAATAATGAGTGCGAGAAAAAAGGCGATTAGAACACGCAGGAACATCCTGAATCCCGCCAGCGCCGGGATGAAGGAAATGATACCATATGGTTTTATTATCATCCATCCTGTTACTTGATTATTTTGCGGATAGATTGCTTCATTTCCAGAACCGCCGAACGAACCGCATCGCCCCAATCTTTTACGGAAGATTCCTTCCCATGCCCGGAAGGATAAGTAATACTTCTGGAAGCGTTTATCAGGGCCCCTAATCCGTCACTGTTAAAACAGATTTTAATATCGTCCGCGGTCGCGCCCTGCGCCCCGTAACCGGGAACAAGGAAAAACTGTTTGGGCATCAGCTCCCTTAATGTCCTGGCTTCCTGGGGAAAAGTCGCTCCGACCACCGCTCCGACACCGCTATACCCTTTTTCTCCTATTAATTCCCTGCCTAATTCACCGACTTTCCCTGCCAGGAAATTGTACAAAGGTTTTCCGTCATCCAATATCTTATCCTGAAAATCCTTTGAACCAGGATTGGAAGTTTTTACCAGGATAAAGATGCCTTTCCCGTTTTCCTTGGCCGCTTTAATAAACGGCACCAAACTATCGCCTCCTAAAAAAGGATTCACGGTAATCGAATCTATCGCTCCCGCGTTTTTACCCAGATAGGCTTCGGCATAAGCTTCGGCTGTAGAAGGGACATCGCCCCGTTTTATATCCGCAATGGTCAACAACCCCTTCTTTTTCGCATAGACAAGTGTTTCCCAAAACGCCTTTACACCCCACCATCCGTATTTTTCGTAAAAAGCCGACTGCGGCTTCACCCCGATCGCGTGCTTGGAAATTATTTTAATAACCGCTTTATTAAACTGGAGTAATATTCGGCTGATTGACTTATTATCATCCGCATCGGTTCCGGTGTATTTTTCGGCAAATGCTTTAGGAATCAGGTCTAGCCTTGGGTCCAGCCCGACGATAACGCATGATTTTTTCTTCCGAATTGCCTCTATCAATCTATCCGCAAAGTTGTTCATAATAGGTTAGTTTACGAAATATTGCCTCGTTTGTCAAAGGTATTTATCGTTTATACGTCCATTAGGAACGGCTGTTTTCATCCTCATCACCGGTAAAAGCCTGGAAACGGGGGCCCATAATCGGGCGGACATGCAGCACATGAAAGAAAAGCTTCCAGGTGCCGACCGGTTCCACTTTTTCCCGGACTTCTTTGATATGCGGCAGGAAAACCGCCGATATTAAAAGCCTCATTAAAGAAGACAGTATAAACAGGTTCATGAATGCCGATATCAAACTAAAATGTCTGCCGAATAAGAGCAGGTCGCTTGAAAGATAGTGTGAAATAAAACCGCCGGTTAGCGCGCCCAAGAAGATACCGTTATTATTAAACAAAGACTGGTAGGCCACGCAGCGAGCACGCTTGGGCGGAGAAACCGCATCGAATAAATAATTCGCCGCCGCCAGGTTAAAACCGCTCCAGATAAGCCCGGCTACCACCTGGCAAAAGAGTATCCAGTAAAAATCAGAGGAAACAAGCCAGAGAAGCGGAGGAAAAGGAATCAGCCATCCGGTAATCGATAGTATTTTCTTATTGCCAAACCGGTCGCCAAGCCGCCCCCAGTAACGCATCACCAGGAAAAGAGTTATGACATTGGTAGCATTAACAATCGTGAACTGGACATAGGAAAGGTTAAGCTCGCGCAACATATAAACCCCGAAAAACGGGCCGGAAACCATCAGAGAAAAGTTAATGAACGTAATATAAAAAACAAACCTGGCAAAATTAGACTTGGGAGAACGCCTGATAAAATCCCATAAAGTAAACCGGTCCTTGGGAGTCGCCTTGTAAACGGGTTCGTCTATCCTGCTCAGGTAATAAACAGAAACGCTTCGGGCAATAAAAGCTATGCCGAAAATAATCCCGAATCCTATCCACTCGTTTATCGGCTTCCACAATTCAAGAATCAATCCGGCAACCAATATGGAAATAAAATTAAATACGGATGCCAAGCGGTTGCGTTGCCCGAAATAATCACCGCGCTTTTCCGGCGCGACCAAATCGCCCATCCAACTGTTCCATGCCGGAACAGTAAGATGAAGGTAAGCAAAATAAACCGCTACGTATATAATCAGTAATAAAGCACCGTATTCAAACCAACTGAAAGGCAATAAAAAAATAGGCACCCAGGTAAGCATCTGGAAAAATGAGGATGTAACGACTATTTTTTTGCGATTGCCCGTCTTATCCAATAATTTCGCGGAAAACAATTGGGCAAGAGAACCGATTAACTGCGGAATAGAAGCCAAAAGCGCTATGAACAAGTTGCTGGCTTTAAGGACATTAATAGCAAAAGCCTGGATATTGGTTTCCCCAAATCCGGTCATTATAGAATAGGCGCTGCCGTCTATAATCGAATACTTCAGGCTTTTCTTGTGTTTATCAGGTTGCTCGGCAGCCATAAATAACTTCATTATAACACTAACCGGGCATCAATGTCAAAAATCTTAAGATAATTAGATATTTAATGCTTGATTTAATAAGAAAAATATTTACTATAGCACTATACAAAGCGCCTAATTTAAATAAAAAATATGGCTAACCTAAGCTTCAAAGCGGAAAAATTCGCCCTTCCGAATAATTCTTATTGCGCAATCAGCCGGGTGAAAGGCAGGATCGATGCGGCGACGATTGTGCCTTTTGAACAGCATCTCTCTCAATTCCTGGCTGAAGGAACTAACCAGCTGATTATCAACCTTTCCGAGCTGAATTATATAAGTTCCAGCGGAATGGGATTGCTGATCAAATATGTGGAAAAATACCGGGATGCCGGTGGAGATATCCAAATCGCCTGCATCCCGCCTTCGATCTGGGCGATATTTAAACTTATCGGATTGGGGTCGGCCCTGGAAATGTTTGATTCCGAAAAAGACGCCCTGGGCAATATAACCGAAAAAGCCAATTATAAGCCCATCACCAAACAGCATTACCCGGCTAAATTCAAATGCCCGTCATGCGAAGGAATCCTGGAAATAGCCCATCCCGGAAAATACCGTTGTGTCCATTGCAGCACTTATTTTTCCGCCGAGGAAACCGGCGCGGTTAAGGCTTTCATGTCAAAAGTCCCTAAAATCCTTGAAGCGCGGCTCTCCACCAATACGGATAACAGCGAATGGATTAAATCAACGATTGAAAACCAGGCGCTCCTGTTAAACTTCAACGGAGAAGATATCTCAAAAATTAACGCGGCGGTCATGACCGTTTGCTCGCTGATAAATAACACCGGGAAATCAATCAGCAACTACCGGCTGGTCATCATCTCTGAGAAACAAAAACTAATCATCGGCTTCGTTATTTACGACACGATTTTATTTTCCGCTGAAATGCTAAACCGGCCTGAATATCAAAAAATCAAATCCAATATTGACAAGATAGACTTGAACACCCTCGCGCCCAAGGGGCAACTCATAAGGCTGACGAAAGAACTGCCCGCTTAAACACGGTTTTATTTCTTTTTGCCCTTGAAATATTTAACCAGGCTGAGCCTGTTTCCCGGAGGCGTGTAAATCAGCTCATCCATAATGCGGCGCATAAGAAGAATCCCCAATCCGCCGCCCTTATGCTTTGTCGGCGTCTGTTGATTGGAAGTTTTCAGCGCGGATTCCATGTCAACAACGTTTTTAAGGTGCTTTTCGTAATCAAAGCCTTTCCCCTCATCATGCAGGTGGCAAATAAATCTTTGCGAATCAACAATCATTTCTATAAGAAGAAACTTCCCCTTTTCCCCGTTGTTGCCGTGCCGGGCTGAATTATCCACCGCTTCGGTCACCGCCGAAACCAGCTCCGCATGCTTTTCTTCGGGAAAACGCAGGCGCTCAACCAGGCGGCTGATCATTTCAAGGGCTTTCTCGATATTTGGGTGGTCGGACGGCGATTTTAAAGCCATGCGCGACTTAAAGAAGATGTTTTCCTCCTCGAATCTTGCCAATTCATTCATGATTGTGTTTTCGGGCTCCGCTTCATCAAACGGGATCCTGACCCATTCGTCGCACATTATCTTGGCCGCTTCGAATCCGTTAAGGCCATGGCCATCACTGATAACGCCTAAAACACGCGCGGAGAAAAACTTATTCCCCAGTTTTATGGCCTCCATCAACCGGTCATACTCATCGCTATCGGGCATAAAATCCAAAATAACCAGGTGGGCATGGACCGGTTCCTGCTTTTCCAATTCTTCGATGGAGCCGATATTCGTCCATAAAACGCGCTGCCCGGCAAGCCGCTCCTTTATTTTATCCCACTGTCCGGCATTCTTGGAAATTAAAACAACGTTTTTGGCAAGCACCATTGAATTTAAATCAAGCTTCAGTTGTTTGCCTATTTTTATCCGCATCGACCGGCTGGGCGGAATAATGACCTTTTTGCCTGTTCGCGGGTTCTGCTTCATCCGGGTCGGTTTTTGGGCTAACCGCAGCGAAAACATGTTTTGCCAGGAAACCGCGTTGCCTGAAGCAAGCTCTTCCATGATGTCATCCGCCAGCCCTTTTAATAGCTCGCTTGCTTCCTTGGAATCCTTCCCGATTCTTTTGGCAACCAGCTCAGAAAAATTCTTTTTAACCGGCTTGGGCATATAAATTCGTCTTCCCGAAAATTAATACCTATGCGATAAGTCTACAACTTCCGCATATTAAGTCAACAAAAAATATTGCATAATCTCGATAAGGATATATAATGCTATCTGATTAAAGGAGCAAAATGTTCTGGAACTTGTTTTCTAAGAAGAAAGAAAAGGGGAAAAAGCCCCTTCTCAAAACGCTGAAGCCGCCGCACGCTCCAAAAAACATGTCCGCTCCGCCGAAACACCCGAAACCGGCTGCGGCCGTTCCGCCTGCCGGCGAAACCCAGGCCAAACCGGCAACCACTTTTATCCACGTAAAAGGGAAAGAACATTCCAGATTAGGCGAATTGCTGCTCGAATCAAAGCTTATCAGCTGGGAAACCCTTCAGAAAGCGCTGGCCGTCCAGGAACAAACCAAGCCGCGTAAATTTCTCGGCGAGGTCTTGATTGAAATGAACCTGATTTCGGAAGAAACCTTGGTGTCTTATCTCTCCCAGCAAAGCCGCCTGCCGTATATCAAGATTAACGCCCATATGGTCCCTAAGGAACTGCTTAAAGAAATCCCTTTGTCTTTTATCGAAACTAACCAGCTGATGCCCATAGATAAAATCGGAAAGGTTTTGATAGTTGCCATGGTAAACCCGAACAACAAAGATTCCATCTCTAATTTGGAAAACCTGACCGGATATAAAGTCAAGCCGGTCATCTGCCGCCTGAGCGAATTTAAAGAAGTAATAACCATTTTATCTTCCAGGGCAAAAACCATGGCGCCGGCACCCGCCCCGGCAGAACCGCCCAGGGAACAAAGCGACCGGATACATGTCTCGGATATCCCGTTTGATAAAACCGCCCCCAGCCCGGTAAAGCCTAAGGATGAAACGGCGCCTGCCGCCTGCACGGTAACCGATGACGAATTCCGGCACGCCTTGCGCTCGTTAAGCAATAATTTATCTTTTACCTGGAAGAATTTTGATAACCGGATTAAGCCGAAAATGGCCGAGAAAGTCCAGGACGACGAATTTAACCTCTTTACTTCAATTTAATAATAATTATGCTGCTTTCTGATAAAAAGTTCGGGCAGGATTTGATTAAAGAAGGTTTCTTAACCGAAAACCAGGTCCTTTCAGCTTATGAACACCAGGTGCTTAAAAACATCTCGCTGAAAGACGCTTTATTGGGGCTGAAATTACTTTCCGAGGAGGAATTAACCGGCGCTTTGATTACCATCCTGGGGGTCGCGGCAATCCGCCTGCAGGATTATCAGATAGATAAAGAGGCGCTTGATAAAATACCGGCTGATAAATGCCGCAAATATAAAGTCATCCCTATCTCGCTGGCGGGCAAATCGCTTTCGGTCGCGGTGACCGATCCCTTGAACATTATCACCATGGATGAAATCGCCTTGATAAGCGGATGCGAAATAACCCCCGTCCTGGCAAAAGAATCCGAAATAATGGAAGCTATAAACCGCTGCCACAGCAATAAGGTAAACGTCGAACAGATTATTTCCGAATCCGGGCCGAATAAAGATGCGAAATCACCCGACGGCAATTACGAAATAAACATCACCCCGGAAAATACCGAAAAAAGCCAGGCGGTATTCATCGACGAAACCCCCATCATAAAACTGGCTAACCATATTATCGCCTCGGCCGTGCGCAAACGCGCCAGCGATATCCATATCGAGCCGCGCCCGAAAATGGTCGGGGTCAGGTACCGCATTGACGGCATGCTGGTCGAGCAGGAGCCGCTCCCCAAATCAATCCAATTGCAGGTTATTTCCCGCCTGAAAATAATGGCCAAACTCGATATTTCCGAAAAGCGCCTGCCGCAGGACGGCCAGATAAAAATCGTCTTCGAAAACCGCGAAGTCGACCTGCGGGTTTCCTCTTTGCCGGTAAGGCACGGGGAAAAAATAGTCATCCGCATACTTGATAAAAGCTCTATCAGCCTCCGGCTTGACGATTTCCAGCTTTCCGATAATATTATCAGCCAGATAAAACGGGCGATTGAATTGCCTTACGGATTGATACTGGTAACCGGGCCGACCGGCAGCGGCAAGACCACCACGCTTTATGCCTCATTGAATCATATTAATAAGCCGGATTTGAATATCGTCACGGTGGAAGACCCGGTCGAATATGAACTGTCCATGGTTAACCAGGTCAATGTCAATGTCGATGCCGGATTAACCTTTGCCGCCGCGTTAAAATCCATCCTGCGCCAGGACCCGGATGTCGTCATGATCGGGGAAATCCGGGACAGGGAAACCCTGGATATCGCCATAAAAGCCTCTCTTACCGGCCATCTGGTTTTAAGCACCATCCACACGAATGACGCGCCGGGCACTATTTCGAGATTAATTAATATGGGCGGCGAGCCTTATCTTATCGCTTCTTCTTTGGAAATTATTATCGCCCAGCGCCTGCTGCGAAGGTTATGCGAAAACTGCAAAGAGCCTTATCCCACGCCAAACTCGCTGCTCCCGTATTTCAAGAACCTGCGGGAACCGCCTAAGGAATTGTTCCGGTCAAACGGCTGTTCGCGCTGCGATATGCTCGGCACCAAAGGCCGAACCTCCATCATGGAGGTAATGACCATAAGCGACCCGATTAAAGAACTGATTGCCAAAGCGGCCACCTTCGACTTGATAAAAATTAAAGCCGTAGAGCTGGGCATGCAGACACTGCGCGAATACGCCCTGGCAAAAGTCGCCGCCGGAATAATCTCCATGGACGAAGCTCTCCAGGGAACAATTTAACCGCCTGACGGCGTATTTCAAATAATTATTTTATTTGTATTTATAACCGCTGTTATTTATAATCACCCCTATGGAACCGACAAATAAATTAGATTTCAACCGGCTGAAAACATATTCCATCAAGAGCCGTAAAAACCTGGTTAACGTAAAGCAATTCTGCCGGCTGACCGAACCGCCCAAGGGATTCAAAAGCTTTACCGCTGGTTTGCCGGATATCCTGGCCGGCAGTTCCTTCCGGCAGCTGGTCGGCGAAATAGTCCGCTCCTATAAGGGCAAATACTTAATCGGCGCCGGTGTCGGCACACATGTGATTAAATGCGGGCTTTCTCCGGTTATCATAGACCTGATGGAAAGAGGCATCATAAAATTTATCGCCATGAACGGCGCCGGGGCAATCCACGACTTCGAAATAGCGCTTATCGGCGCGACCTCGGAAGACGTCCGCGAAAATATCAAAAGCGGCAAATTCGGCATGGCAAAAGAAACCGCCGCGTTCTTCGCAAAAACCGGACAGGCGGCTATCGAAAGGCAGGAAGGGCTGGGCAAAACCTGCGGACGGCTGCTCCTGAAAGAAAAAACTCCCTATGCGAAATACAGCATCATGGCGGCCGCCGCCCGTTTAAATATCCCCTTGACCATCCACATTGCCATCGGAACCGATACCATCCATATGCACCCCTTGGTTTCCGGGGCCAATCTGGGCGCGGCGAGCCTTTCGGATTTCAAAACATTCGCCTCGCTGGTCGCCGGAATGAATAACGGCATCTGGCTCAATATCGGCTCGGCGGTTATACTGCCTGAAGTTTTCTTGAAAGCCGTTTCTGCCGCCAGAAACCTCGGGTATAAGCTGGATAAAATAACCACCGCCAACCTGGATATGCTCCAGCATTACCGCCCGGTAATGAACGTAACCGGCCGAACCGTCTCCCGCGGGATAAACCTGACCGGCCACCATGAAATCATGCTGCCCTTATTAAGATGGGGCGTTTTATCTAACCTGCCCCGACATATCTTGGGGAGAAAAGGATAAAATCTATGCTATATATATGTAAAAAACAACCTGCTTTATTCGGTATAGTTGCCGGATTAATCATTATTGCCATCGGCTGCGCGGCCGTCTTAACACCGCTTCCCTTCGTTTCGGGTGAACCTAATGATAAGGAGTCCCCGAAGGAGGCCGCTAAAGAGTTGCCAGTTGCCGATGCGCTTTTGCGCACTTTAACCGGACATGAAGGCTCTATCCGTTCAATCGCATTCAGCCCGGATGGCAAAACCATTGCCTCAGCCAGCGATGATGCCACGGTAATGCTCTGGGATATCACCACCGATACGGCAAAAGCCGCCTTGAAAGGCCATACCAAACGCATTTGGTCCGTTGTTTTCAGCCCGGACGGGAAAATGCTGGCTTCTTGCGGAGATGATTCCATGATAAAAATATGGGACCCGGCCAGCGGAAAAGAAATCAGCACCATCCAAAATCAATCTATTGTTTGGGCGGTTTGTTTTAGCCCTGACAGCAAGATAATTGCTGCCGCCAATAATGATGGAACGGTTAAACTCTGGAATGCGGCTACCGGAAAAGAAACCGCGGTGCTAAAAGGGCACAGCGCGCAATGTTTTGTCCTTGCCTTTTCGCCTGACGGCAAAACACTCGCCTCAGGCTCGCATGATAATACTATCATCCTATGGAATCTCGCCGATGCCTCTAAGATTTGCGCCTTCTCCGGCCACAATCACCTGGTTTTCGCGCTCGATTTCTCCCCGGATGGAAAAACACTTGCTTCGGGCAGTTTTGATACCACCTTAAAACTATGGGATATCGCCTCTAGGAAAAATATCCGCACCATCGAAGGACACACCGCTTGGGTACGGACGGTAAAATATCACCCCACGGCCAATCTTATTGCCTCAGGCGACCAGGAAGGCGTCTTAAGGCTCTGGAACGCAACCACCGGAGTGGAGACACAAAATTTCCTGGCGCATGAACAGTCCTGGCTCCATTCATTATGCTTTAATCCGGCAGGCACTATCCTCGCCACCGCCGGCACCGATGGCGCAATATCCCTCTGGCGGCTCAAAGTAACAGAGAAAAAATAATTGCGGCACTGGCTATTCGGCACGCTATGCTCTCCGCGAAAAACCTGCGTAAATTATTGACTTGACTGCGGATAAGGTTAAAATACGCCCTAGATTATAATTTATTAGAAGGATATTTTTATGGCAGAATTAGGGCAGTTCAATGCGGATGACGGGCGTTTAGCAGACGGCTGGACAAGCCGGCGGGCTTTTATCCTCGCTTCGGTCGCCTCGGCAATCGGACTGGGCAACCTCTGGCGTTTTCCTTTTGTCTGTTATGAAGGCGGCGGCGGCGCGTTCCTTTTGGTCTATTTGATTGCCCTGCTTACGGCCGGCATACCGTTGATGATTCTGGAATTCGGCTTGGGACATATGATGAACTCCAGCGCGCCACGCGCCTTTGCCCGCGTCAAGAAAGGCGTTGAATGGGTCGGCTGGCTCGCCATCCTTTGCGGGTTTGTCCTGGTCACCTATTATGCCGTTATCATGGTCTGGTCCACGCTCTATATCGGGTATTCGTTTAACCTTTCCTGGGGAAAAGATACGGAAGGGTTTTTCTTTAATAACGTCCTAAACAAGATTCCCGCCGCTGATATCCTTTCTGTCGGAACGGTCAGTTGGCTATTGGTCGGAATCCTTTTCGCGATGTGGATTTGGATTATCCTTTCCATCTGGAAAGGCGCCAAGACCGTCAGCAAAGTGGTTTATATTACGGCCACCGTTCCT
The DNA here is from genome assembly GCA_020051675.1 of Candidatus Brocadiia bacterium. Lineage (GTDB taxonomy): Bacteria > Planctomycetota > MHYJ01 > JACQXL01 > JACQZI01 > JACQZI01. The sequence continues at coordinate 21,366 of JAGVQN010000037.1, read as the reverse complement.
ATCGGTATTTTATTGATTTTCGTCGTAAGAGGTTTAACCTTGCCTGGCGCGGTAGACGGCCTGAGGTATTTGCTCACGCCGGATTTCAGCAAGATGCTTGAGCCCAAGGTCTGGGTCGCGGCTTACGGGCAGGTCTTTTTCTCCTTATCCATCGGCTTCGGCATAATGATTGCCTATGCCAGTTTCCTGCCGAGGAAATCCGATATCGTTAACAATGCCTTTATCATCTGCCTGGGCGATACGGCATTTTCGTTCCTGGGATGCTTGGCTGTTTTCTCGGCGCTCGGTTACCTTTCCCACGAAACCGGCAAATCGGTCGCGGAGGTGGCTAAAGGCGGCCCCTCGCTCATGTTCGTCACTTACCCGGCGATTATCAGCACCCTGCCGTTGGCGCCGCTATTCGGAGTGCTCTTTTTTGTCATGCTGGTTTTACTGGCGATTGATTCGGCGTTTTCTCTGGTCGAGGCGTTTACCGCCGGCGTCCTGGATAAATGGGCGAAAAACCGCCCGCTGGTTAATATCATTATCGGCATCATCGGTTTTGGGGCCGGGATTTTGTTCACAACACAGACAGGTTATTGGTGGTTGGATATTGTAGATAAGTTTAACAGCGAGGTTTTGCTTATTCTAGTTGGTATTTTGGAATGTATCTCCATTGGATATTTCTTTGGCACCGGTAAAATAAGAAAATATGTCAATGAACTATCGGATTTCCGAATAGGCAAATGGTGGAACGTAATGATTATGCTGATTGCACCGGCAATGTTAGGCGTCATGGGAACGCTTACTGTAATGGATTTAGCTTTTCCGAAAGACATCAAAGCGCAGTCGCCAAGCAAAGTTATTACTGTTAATGTTAAGCCTGATGATCAAGTCGCAAATGGGCAGGTGTTATTTATTTTAGAAGAAACTGATAAGCAAACAGAAGTCAAATCGTCTTGTGATGGGATAGTAGCCGAAGTTAAAGTTAAAGTAGGCGACAGTGTGCAAAAGAGTTTGCCGCTTATTCGCTTGAAACCAAGGTATGGAGGATATTCTTGGCAGGCGCTTTTCCTGGGCGGATGGCTGATGCTGATTATCGTGGCGGTGCTTGCCGTTGTCTTTAGTTTGATTAAAGGCCGTAAGGAGGAATAATATGGATTGGTTATCGCTCATCGCATTTACATCGGAAGCGCCTATTATCGTAGCGGGTGACAGTCCGGGCGGTTTGGGCTGGCCCGCCATTTTAATGGGAGTGATTTCGTTCGGGCTGGTTTTCGGGGGATTGGCTGTTTGCATTTGGATTGCCATGAAAGACGCCAAGAAAGAGCAAGCAAAGGCCATTGAAAGCAAATAAAGGGATTGAAATGAAAAGCGGCGCAGGCGCGCCTCATAACCCGCCTGTTTTCGCCTGCGGGGCAAAGCGCGGGACAGGGAAGCACCCCATTCCGGGATAATTCTCATCCTCAACATCATCCCCCACCTTCTTTTATTTCTTGCGTCTCCACCAATAAAAATGCTATATTTTAGACGTCCCAGAAATGCCCTATTCTGCGTAATATTGATCAGGAGTCCCCCGGAGCGAAGTGGAGAGTGGGCATGGAGTGGAACTAAACTTCTCCTTGTGAGTAAAATTCGTGACAATTAAGTAAGGCGTCCCGAATGGCACATAGTTATGTAGTGACCACCATAGCCGTAAAGATTACCCCCCATGGCCGTAAAGATAACCCCCTGTATGGGTTTAAAGATACCATCCCCCTTTTTAAAAAGCAGCTTAATTGGGAATTAGGAGAAGGTTAATCCCATACGATGTGCTGCCCACTATTAAGATTCCACGCAAACCCAAGCATTTCTATTGACACAGATACTCACCGAATCTATATTAAATACGTGAATATAGTGGCTATTATTCAAAAGTTGTCATCAACACCGTTACTGTCATGCCCGTGTAAACGAGAATCCAGGATGCCTTGAGTTGTCTGGATTCCTGCTTTCGCAGGAATGACCCCGCTAAAGCGTGGGCAACTTCTAGTTAATAATTACTATAAATTCCAATAGAAAGGATATGCTACATGAAAAAGTTTATGTTGCTTCCTTTATTAGGCGGATTGCTGATGCTTAATGCTTGTATTTCTGGGGATACTGCCGAGTCTGTCGTAAGCCCAGAATACACCGCTATGCAAAAACGGGGTTTCCAAATGGTCAATAGGGAATGGATGGCAAATGAGGAATTAAACGGCTTTGCCCTGGATGATAAAGGCATCCCTAAGAATTTCTACTCGCAAGCCGCTCCTATCGGGTTATGCATGACCGCCGCCATAAAATACAACGCCACCCCGGAAAATATCGATAAGCTTAAAAAAGGACTCCAGAGGTTTTCCCAGCTAATCTGGAACAACACCTACGGCAATATGTTCATAAAGAAAGTGATACTCCTCAATAAATCTGATAAGGCTTATCTTGCCCTGGAAAAGATGGCTCAGAGTGAAGGCGGATATGCTTATTTCGGCGGATTGATTACCGTCGGCGTGAACCTTCTGGATATAGGCGGGGACAAAGCCACCGAAATCGGATTAAAAGTATTCGGCGCGGGAATCCTCCATGAATTTAACCATTCTATGTTCTATCTGCCGGATGAATATCCTTACAAGGGACAGACGGATAAGCCGGTTAAGAAATGCGTGATGGACCCGAGGAGCCGGGTGACTCCGCTCTGCGCTGATTGCGAAGCCTTAATCCTAAAACGTTTTCCAGCTTTTAAATTTCCGGCAAAAGGCGAACGCGCTGATTGGCTAAAAACGAACCCCGTCCCGGAAACCTATTTCGTGGTGAAGTAAGCCTCGCTAAAAATCTATAAGTTCATGCGTTGATAAGTTGATTAGTTAATTCCACCTCCGCTATCCAACTTCGCTGCGCTACGGTGACTCCCTATCAATATTACACAGAATGGGGCACTTCGGGGACGTCGCTGATCCCTACGGTCACGGGAGGCTCCCTTCGGTCACACTCGCTTCGCTCCGGAGGCGGGATGGTTTATTTGAATATGCGAGGTCTAAAGGCCTCGACTACAGAGAAATGTAGCTGCAGGGAAATGTAGTCGTGAAAGCTATTTCTTACCGCCCAGCAGTTTTTCCATGACCTCGCGGGTGTCCCGGTTTGAGGGGTCTATTTCAAGCGCTTTTTCGAAATCCGTCTGGGCTTTTTCGTAATCGCCTTTGGCGTAATAAATCATGCCCCGATAGATATACGGGATTGGATCTTTCGGCGCGAGCTCGATGGCTTTTACGTAATCGGCTATCGCTTTTTCGTGGTCGCCCCAGAGGTAATAAGTCATCCCGCGCGCCACGTAGGCCGGTGAAAATCCGAGCTTTAAATCAATCGCCTGGGAGAAATCCTTGACGGCACTGTCGTATTTTTTCAACGCCTGGCAGGCAAGCCCGCGCGCCAGGAGGACCTCGGTATTCCTCGGATTTAAGGCGAGCGCCGAAGTGTAATCCATGACCGCTTTTTCCATATTGCCCTTGTTATTATATGAATTGCCCCTCCCGATATAGGCATCCGTATTTTCCTTTTCCAGCTTTATGGCCACGCTGAAATCCATGATGGCTTTGTCGAAATTGCCCATATTGAAATAAACTTTCGCCCTTTCGAAATAGGCGGCGGTGAAGTATGGGCTTAAGGCGATGGCTTTGTTGAATTCATCGATAGCCTGGTAATCCCTGCCTTCGGAGGCGTATTGGATGCCAAGCTTGAAATGCGGGGAAGCATCCATGTTTTTGAGCGCCCTATCGGAGGCACAGCCGGTAATGCAGTAAACCAAAACGAGTGTGAGGGATATTACGAAAACAGAATCCTTCATATTCTATTGAAGCTCTTTTATTTTCTGGATTTTCGCCTTGAGTTCCAGCGCCTGCGGGTCTTTGGGGCTTATTTTAAGGGCTTTGTTGACCTCGGACAAGGCTTTATCGAATTCCGCCTTGTAGGTGTAGGAATACCCTTTTCCGACGTAGGCATTGATATTATTCGGGTCGATTGCCGTGACCTTGTCAAGGTCTTTGATGACCTCGTCGTATTTGCGCATGGAATTATTAAGCGCCGCGCGGGAAGTGTATGCCTCCAGGTATTGCGGGTCTATTTTTATCGCCATATCCAGGTTCTTAAAAGTTTCCACTTTGTTATCTTTCGTCATATAAACAATCGAGCGGTTGAAATACGCCTCTGCTTCTTTCGGGTTGATTTCTATCGCCTTGTTGAAATCGGCAAGCGCGTCATCCGGCTTTTGCAGGGCGAGGTAAGCCAGCCCGCGCTTGACATAGGCGATTGATACCTTTGGATCGAGCTTGATGGTGCGGGTAAAATCCTCGACAGCTTTATCGAATTTACCGGTATTCCCGTAAATACGCCCGCGCTGGAAATATGCATCGGGGCGGTAGGGGTCAAGCTTAATCGCCTTATTGAATTCGGCCAGCGCCGGCTCGAATTGGCCTTTGTTGTGGAAGAGCATGCCGCGTTCAAGGTGCAATACCACCTGCTTTAGCGTTTGCGGGTCAGCCTCCTTTTTTCCACATCCGGCAATCAGGGACGCTGTTGCCAGGACTATGCATATAATAAATCTCATAGCCTAAAGGATAATTCCAAGGATGCCTTGTGTCAAGCATTTAATTGATTTCCTTGACCGCTTAAAGCTCGGCATGATAATATCCAACAATAACTGATTTGCGTGAGAGGGAAAAAAGTGCTGTATAAAATAAGATTTGTTTTCGGCTTTATAAAGGAGGTCTATAAGACCCTGCGGGATAATAACCTCTCGCCGCTGGCCGCATCCATCGCATATTTCATGATGCTGTGCCTGATACCGTTTTTACTGGTGGCATTATCTGCCCTGGGCTTTATCCTGGGCGGAATTGACACGTCTTTCAGCTCCCGGATTATCCGGTTTGTCAGCGTTAACCAGCCGATACTGGTGGATTATGTCAAACAGTGCATCGAATTCGCCACAATAAACCGCGACCTTTTGGGCATTATAGGGCTCTTGGCGCTTTTGTGGACTTCCAAAGGCATGGTCTTTGCGCTGGAATACGCCCTGGACCACATGCTGGGGATTGCCACGTGTAAATCATATTTCAAGAAACTGCTGGACAGCGTCATCATGCTTTTTATCGTCATCGGGCTTTTCGCCTTTTCCATGGGATTAATGATAGTTGCCAATTACGCCACGGCGCTGGCAAGTTCAAGCGAGTTTTCCATGGTTTTATGGGAAGCGCTGGGCGGTTTTTTATCCTACGTCTTTGCCCTGGTTATTTCGGCAATACTTTATTATTTCATCTACCGGATACTGCCGGACGGTAAGCTCTCGGCGAAATCCGCTCTCCTAGGCGCGCTGGTCGGCGCGTTCACCTGGCAGGTCATTAACGGATTCATGGGGTGGTACCTGGCAAAACAGGTCCTGCATTACCAGTTTATTTACGGCTCTTTCGCCATTTTCATCTACATTATATTATGGGTGTATTTTTTCGCCATGAGCATATTAATAGGCGGGGCGGTTATTAAAGTGGCGCGGGATAAAGGATTATAACACCATCACAAAATCGGTTTTTTCTTGTATTATATCCGATTTTCGCTATATTAGATGCTCATTATGCCGTATAATGAACTAGAAGAAAAACCGGATGGGTTAAAAGAAACTTACCGCAAGATTCAGCCTTACCAGAATATCATCTTTTTCGTGCTGCTAATCATTTTCCTGGTGGTTTTGCTGGTGGCCTGGCGCAATTACCGTATCAACAAGATGAACAACGCCGCCTGGAGTGAAATCGGGAGGGTGCCTTTCAATTCAGCCAATTTAAGGGCTTTGATAGATAAATACAAGCTAACCGAAATCGTACCGCTTTTGGAATTCCGGCTGGGCAATGCCCTAGCCCAGGAAGGCAATTATAAGGAAGCGGCTGACGCTTACAAGGCTTTCCTCAATAAATATCCGGAGCATCCTTTTATCCAGCAGGCGAGAGAAAACCTGGCGGAAGCGGAAAAGAATCTGCAATGGGCGGGCACCGATGAGAAAAAGAAACTGCTGGTAAAAAGGAATATGCCGCATTTAACTATCCAGACAACCAAGGGCAACTTTGAAGTGGAACTTTTTGAGGATGAAGCACCCAACACCGTGGCAAACTTTATCGCGCTGGCCCAGGAAAATTTCTATAACCAGACGCCTTTCTTTGAACTGCGGGGCGATCTGGGTATATGCATCGGCACCAACGGAATTACCCAGACTTTTACCGTGCCTTTTGAGAAGAATGACTGTAAGCATGAAGCAGGCTCACTCGGTATGCTGCGCGCGATTGACCCGGAAGCGAAAAAAGGCATGCCCGAAAAGGAAAAATACACGGATTCCGCCACCACCAGGTTTTATATTTGCCTCCATCCCAATACCGATTCAGACGGCAAATACACCGTTTTCGGCAGAGTGCTGAAAGGCATGGAAGTGGTGAACCAACTGACCCCGGGAGTCCAGATTACCGGCATCACAATAAACCACAAACGTGGCCACGCTTACGAGCCGAAGCGCATCATGAAAGACCCTTCCGAGATACTGATACCAATGCCGCCGGCTCCGCCCGCACCGCTGGTTCCGCCGACACCTCCGCCGGAAATACAGATTCCGCCGGTTCCGCCTGCGGAAACTCCACCTTCGGCACCGACTCCGCCGGCTGAAGAAAATAAGTGATTTTTCAGTCTTCCAAACTACCGGCTTTACCCTTAGCGTGATATAATTAAGATGCTATCCTTAAACCTTGCGGCAGGCAACGGTTGAATCAATACGCTGCATCAATCCGGTCAGGACATTGCCCGGGCCGATTTCATAGAATTCCCTGACGCCCTCTTTAATCAAACGCCTCATTGAATCCTCCCACAAAACCGGACTGGTTACCTGTCTGGCCAGGCAGCTTTTTATTTCATCCGGAGTGCGGACGTAATCAGCTGTGACATTGGAGACAACCGGCTTGGGAAGTGGATTTATTTTTATCTTGTCGAGTTCCGCTTTTAGTTTTTCCTCGGCCGGTTTCATCAAAGCCGAATGGAAAGCGCCGGCGACTTTTAACGGGATAACTTTGCGCGCCCCGGCGGCCTTGGCCATTTCCGAAGCGGTTTTCAATGTTTCGTTATCGCCGGAAATCGCAATCTGCCCGGGCGAGTTGAGATTGGCGATATTTACCACGCCGCCTTTCCCAGCGGCGGTCTTGCATATTTCTTCCAGCTTTACGCGTTCCAATCCCATGACGGAAACCATCCCGCTGGGGTTCTGATCACAAGCCTCCTGCATGAAAGTCCCGCGCCGCTCGACGATGTGGACGGCATCCTCGAAAGAAAGCGCCCCGTTAGCAGCCAGCGCCGTGTATTCGCCAAGGCTTAAACCGGCTGAGGCATCAAAAGATTGTAGATTGTGTATTGCGGATTGTGGATTGGCGCGAAGCGTTTCAAGGGCAACTAAACTCATAATAAGAATAGCCGGCTGGCAAATATTGGTTTTATTAAGCTCGGTATCCGGCCCTTCAAAGCATATTTTGGTAATATCGAACCCGACGATTTTGTTGGCTTTATCAAACATCTGCCGCGCTGCCGGATACGCTTCATAAAGGTCTTTGCCCATTCCGACAAACTGGGCGCCCTGTCCCGGGAATAAAGATGCTGTTTTCATGATTAATATCCTTATTAATTGTATTATTTGAAAATCACCCCGCACCACTATGGGGTGCGGGGTTTCGCTCCTGTTTGCCGGCATTAAGGCACGAAATCCCGTAACCCATTATATTATCTCGCCCCGACATACTTTGGGGGCGTTATGGAGCTTCACCAGCGGATAACGGCCGAGCCCCAGGTGAGCCCTCCGCCAAAGGCAACCATAATAATGATATCGCCCTTTTTCATCATGCCTTTACGGGCGGCTTCGTCAAGGGCGATTGGGATGGAGGCGGCTGAGGTATTGCCGACACGCTCGATATTGATAACAATCCTATCCATGGGGAATTCCAGCTTTTCCGCAGCGGCTTCCAGAATGCGCATATTAACCTGATGTGGTATTATCAACGCAACATCTTTCATTGAAAGATTCGTTTTAGAAAGTGAATCCTTGACAAGCTGGACCATTTTTATGACCGCGAACTTAAAGACTTCGCGGCCCCTGAGCTGGAGATACTGCAGGCGGTTCTGGATGGTTTCTACTGTATTGGGCATTTTCGAACCGCCCGAAGGACGGCTCATCATTTCACTCCCTGAGCCGTCTGAAAAGAGGCTGGTGTAAAGTATTTCATGTCCGTGGTCGCCCGGCTGCAGGATAACTGCCCCTGCGCCGTCCCCGAAAAGTATGCAGGTATTGCGGTCTGTGTAATTCGTCACGGTGGTGAGCGATTCCGCGCCGATGACCAGCGCGTTTCTGTGATTTCCGCCCATCACGAACTGACGGCCGACGGTAAGCGAATAAATAAATCCGGTGCAGGCGGCGGAAACATCAAAAGCCGCGATCTGGCGCGCGCCTAATTTATTCTGGACGTAACAGGCGGTTGATGTGACCAGCTGGTCCGGGGTAACCGTGCCGACGATGATTAAATCCAGGGCTTCCGAAGATAAGTTTGCCTGGGTGAGAGCGTTTTGGGCGGCTTTAACCGCCAGATCGGAAGTCGCTTCGCCGTTGCTTATGACATGGCGTTCCTTGATGCCGGTGCGCTCTAGAATCCATTCGTTGCTGGTATCCACCAGCTTTTGCAAATCAGCGTTGGTGAGGATTTTTTCCGGGAGAAATGAGCCTGTTGAAACGATAGAAACTTTCTGGTTCATATTTAATATAATTATTTGCGGGTAGCTCGCCAGCTTTTCAGTATATCCATCCAGGAAATATGCTGCTGGACCTCGTTCAGGCCTTTGTTGATTTCTTCCGGAAGGTTATGGCGCGAGGATTCCGCGGCCACTTTTATGGCGTTGGCAACGGCTTTGGCGTTGGAGCGGCCGTGGGAAATTATAACTATTCCGTTCAAGCCCAAAAGCGGTGCACCGCCGTATTCGGCGTAATCGGTCCGTTCTTTCAGTTTGCCCAGTATCTTTTTTATCATTTCCGCATTGGCGCTGTCTTTGCCATAATTTTCCGCCTGCGCGAAAATGGATTGCAGTATGAATTCGGCTAACCCCTCGACCGTTTTTAAAAGGACATTCCCGACAAACCCTTCGCAGACGACCACCTCGCATAGGCTTTCAAAGATACCGCGCCCCTCGACGCTTCCCACGAAGTTGAGTTTCGTTTTCCTAAAGAGCTCGATAGTTTGCTTGACAAGCTCGTTGCCCTTGGAATCCTCTTCCCCGATATTCAAAACACCGACGCGTGGGTTAGGAATATTTTTCGCCTGCTGGCAGTAAACAGAGGCCATGATTCCATATTGCAAAAGGTGAAGCGGGTTGCAATAGATATTGGCCCCCGCGTCAATAACGTAACAAACCCCGTTTTTGGCGGGGACCGGTATGGCGATTCCGGGTCTTTTTACATTCGGGAGAAACCCGAGTATCATGGTAGCCCCGGCGACCGCGGCGCCCGTATTACCGGCGGAAATTATGGCAGAGGCTTCCCCGCTTTTAACCAGGTTAATACTTTTAAATAAAGAAGAATCCGGCTTGCGCCTGATGGCATCCACCGGCGATTCGGACATTTCCACCGTCTGGGATGAAGCTATGATCTCGATATTTTTGGGTTTAGCGCCGACGGACGCAAATTCTTTTTCCAGCGCATCCGGAGTGCCTACCAGAAGGATGGTTATATCAGGGTTATTTTGCGCGGCCAGCACGGCTCCTCGGACGGTTTCGGCCGGGGCGAAATCACCGCCCATCGCATCTAAAGCAATCTTTATCACTGTCTTTTGCCTTATTATAAGATAACAACTATAACTTAATGACCTCTTTACCCTTATAATACCCGCAGTTGCCGCAAACGCGGTGGGGCAGTTTAGCTTGGTGGCAACGAGGGCAGACAGCTAAGTGAGTTTCCTTCAGCGCCAGATGAGAACGGCGCATCATCTGCCATGATTTTGACAGTTTTCGTTTAGGATTAGGCATAATTGTTCTCCTTAAATATTAAATGCGTCAATATACTTTTAAAACGCAACAAGTCAAGTAAAAAGACATGAAAGCTTAGTAATCCAAATCTTTCTCGATGATTTGAATGCGGGAGAGATCGCTTACGCCCAGGTTGTATTTCTCGGCGGTAATCAGGTGATTTGAGACCAGTTTGGGCCATTCCTTGCCGCCTTTTTTATCGCGGATTTTCTGGAGCACGCTCTGCCCGACAGCATCCACCGCGACCGGGTCGATTCCGACGATTATTCCGTTGTAATTAGTGTGGTACTGCTGGTCGTCCATGGGTCCGCCGTTATAAAGCGGGGTAAGCGCATCGCAAACGATTAACCTGGTTTTATCTTTTATCGCGGCTATCCCGTAAACCTGAGCCGCGCCCGGGTCGCATTCATTGGCGTATAAAGCTTTCGTATTCTGCGGTGTTATTTCAATGGCGTGGTACATATTCTGAATCGCACCGTTAATGCCGTAGTTGGTGGCAAACTTGTCCGTGCGTAATACCGGCATATTGATAGTAACAGTGGTGAACTTAGTCAGGATGGAAGAAAGCCGTGAGGAGGTTTTTCCTATTGCGATAGCCGCGTCCTCATAACCCATAAAAGGTTGTGCCAGCCTTTCCACCCGGTGAGTCATGGTTGACAGGCAGCGTTTACCTTGCCCGGAAGTATTTATTTTGTAACCGGCATCTTCCAGTTCATTTTTGGCTCGGTCCCAAATGATTATGTTGTTTTCCTGGATGCCTGCCTGGATTAAAAGCGTTGATAACGCTTCCGCCAATTCCGGGTGGGTTGCATTTGCCTTCTGTCCCAGGTAAGTATTGACTTTAAGTCCGACTTTATCCTGTTCCGCAATGATTTTCTTCAAAGCCTCTTTGGATGAATCAAGCACGAAAAGCTCGTTTAATGCGACGCTGATCATCCGCTGCATCTGCACCGGGTTAATCGTATTTTTATCGCCCCATATTTTAGGATTACGGACTATAACCACACGGCTTTTGATATTTGACGGAATATGCTTAGGCGGGGTGTCTGGATTACTCGGGTTTTGGGGAACAGTTTTATCGCCGGTATCGGATGGATCAGTGTTATTTCCATTATCCGGTCCGGAAGGGGTTTGCTCGGTAAGGAAAGATTGCCAGAAAAAGGCCATTCCGATAATCAGGATGATGAAAACTATCAGAATGCCTTTCATTTTGCCTTTCATTTAAAGAGGCTCCTTTTTAAAAGGTCGGTAAAAGCGAAAATAATAAGAGCGGCGGCAATCCCGATTAAATCAGGATGTTCTACTGACTGATAGTGAATAAAAAGAGCGGGCGACCGGGTTCGAACCGGCGACAACAACATTGGCAACGTTGTACTCTACCAACTGAGTTACGCCCGCTTGCAAATCAAATCTCTCGTCCCCCGACGGTTACGTCGGGGGGCTGAGTTACCCCCACTTAGTAATTACCTATTTTATGAACTTAATCCGTAATGTCAATCTTTTCTGCTATATCAATATCGGCTATTTTGTTTCCGGACTTACCCATTTACGGCATATATTAAGCGATATCAGCGCGAATGAGGTGGAAAGGCCTTCGTAACCCTCAAACCAGCGTTCTTCAAACTCGTTAACCCAAAACCCCTCCTGTTTCTGTAGGAAAGCAAGTTTTTCCGTTAAGTCTTTTGCCCAATTACGCTCGGTTTTATCGGGCATGGTTACGATGGTGGCTTCCCCGTATGCATCCAGCGCCTTGGCAAAAGTGTGGTAATAATAAAACAAACCCTGTTTTCCTAAATTAGGTTTGTCATCGGTTCTTAATCCCACATTTTCCTCAAGCGAATATTTCTGCTTAAGCCAGCTATAAGCGGCCAGTACCCGAGGGTCCTTTTTATCCACATAGGCATAAATAAAACTTAAAAGCCCCGCATAGGTCATGGAGGCGTATGATTTTAATACTTCGGTCCCGTCCGGCAGGACTTCTTTATTTTCGGCTTTGCTTTCTATCGGCGAATAGAAAAAGCCTCCGTCATTGGAAGTGACCCGGAATTTATTGTTTTCGCTCGAATTCTGGATTTTATTAAGGAATTCAACGGCCCGTTTCCATGTTTCGCTATCCTGCGGCAGGCCGCCTTCGCTTAAAGCCGTCATGACAAACTGGGTGGTGGAAAGATTGGCGTTTTTCTCCAGGGTCGGCCCTTTTTCCTGGTAGCCCCATCCGCCGCTTTGGGCATCCCCGTCTTCCGGGCCGAACTGGCTTTTCACGAGGTAATCCATCGCTTTCTTGATGGAATCCTTATATTTTTCCTTGTCTATCGTGGCAAGGGCGACTATCGCCAGGGATGTCTTGTAAGTCCCGTAGGTAGGCGGTTTTTCAGAATCTATTGCCGCGCCGTTTTCCTGAACATGATTTAGGATATACTTAATTCCTTTTTCTATCCGGTCCTTGTAAGTCTCGCGGTATTTCAGGGGGGCTTTGCCGACCGAAATAAGCGCTAAAGAGGTGAAAGCAATATCCGGCTGGCTGCCGGCTTCCGGCATAGTAGCCCAGGCGCCGTTATCCTGCTGTCTTTTCATGAGCCAGACAAGCCCTTTTTCAAAAGTCTGTTCCAGGAGTTCAGGGGTCGTCAGGGCATTGGGTTGGTTAGACTGTCCTGTGGTGGCAACCGGAGAATCGGTTCCCTCCTTTTTGGTGGGAGGTGTTTGTTTCGCCGTAAAATAAATAGATACGGAAACAATGACCCCGGCAAGCAGTATCAGCACAATCACCAAAAGCGCGTTTCCTTTTCTCATGAAATATCTCCTTTTAAGACTGATTCAATATAATAAATAAATCGCCGTATGGTCAAGTAAATTTATTATCTATACTATATAAACGTATAAAGCGCCGAAAAGGTTCAATCCCGTTAGCGTTATTCCACCGTAACGCTCTTGGCAAGGTTGCGCGGCTGGTCGACATTGCGCCCTTTGGCAACGGCTGTATGGTAAGCCAGTAATTGCAAAGGAAGCACCGTAAGCAACGGGGAAAACATCTCCTGGGTTTCCGGCACATAGATAATATCATCCGCCATATGCTTAATATATTCATCGCCTTCAGTGGCGACCGCGATAATAATTCCCCGGCGTGCCTTTATTTCCTGGATATTGGAAAGCATCTTTTCATAGACAAGACTTTTAACGGCGATTGTCACAGTCGGGAAGGTGTTATCGACCAATGCCAGGGGTCCGTGTTTCATTTCGCCGGCGCCGTAGCCTTCGGCGTGGGTGTAGGATATTTCTTTAAGCTTTAAGGCGCCTTCGTATGCGTTGGGGAAATTATAACGCCGCGCGATATACATAAAATTAGGTGCGTTTTTATACTTGTGCGCAAAGGAACGTATCTCGTCGCTTGATTTCAGCACGGTTTTGAGTTTGCCCGGAATCGTTTTTATTTCCTTTAGTAATTGCTTTTCCTTTTTGCTTGAAAGGTTTCCGAGCAAACGGGCGAGGTAGACAGCAAAAAGGAGAAGCACCGATATCTGGCAGGTATATGCTTTTGTCGAAGCAACGCTGATTTCCGGGCCGGCATAGGTGTAAACGGTTGAATCGGCTTCCCGCGTAATAGAACTACCGACAACATTGCAGAGAGCTATGGTCAATGCCTTGGCGCACTTAGCCTCGCGCAAGGCCGCCAAAGTGTCGGCTGTTTCCCCAGACTGGCTTATGGCTACAAACAAAGTATGGTTATCAAGCACCGGGTTGCCGTAACGGAATTCAGAGGCGATGCTTACCTCAACCGGCACTCTGCACAATTCCTCCAGAGCGTATTTGCCGACCAGTCCGGCGTGCCAGGCGGTTCCGCAGGCGGTTATTACAATCCGGTTGATTTTCTTAATTCTTTCCTTAAGATTGGCGAGGCTTTTAAATTCGCCGCATCCTTTGCTATTTATATAATAGCTGATGGAGGATTCCACGGCGGACGGCTGTTCGAATATTTCCTTAAGCATGAAATGCGGGTAACCGCCTTTTTCCGCATCCTTGATATCCCACTTGATTTCCGTAGGGAGCGCCCGGTGTGGGTGTCCGTCAAACCCGAAAATATTAATCTTATCCGCGGTCAGGCGGACAACCTGACCTTCATCTATGTAAATGATTTTACGGGTATATGGCAGGACTGCCGGCACGTCAGAGGCGATAAAGTTTTCGCCGTCTCCGGCGCCGATAATCAGCGGGCTATTACAGCGCGCGCCGTAAAGGGTTTGCGGCTCTTTGAGGAAAATAACCCCCAGCGCGAAACTGCCCGTAAGTATGCGTGTTACCCGTTGCAATGATCCTAGAGGTGAATATTTCCTGATATACTCTTCAAGAAGATGGGCGACAACTTCGGTATCGGTATCTGAACTGAACTTATGCCCGCGTTTGAGCAATCCTTCTTTTAGCTCCTCGTAGTTTTCGATAATGCCGTTATGAACCACGACCACCTCTTTATCGCAGGAAAAATGTGGATGCGCGTTTTTCTCGGCGGGAATCCCGTGTGTCGCCCAGCGGGTATGTCCTATGCCGATAGTCCCGGTAAAATCAGCGTGGTTGATTAATGTTTCAAGCGCGGAAATCTTGCCGGCTGTCTTTTTAAAGTGAAATGATTTTTTATGGCCGCTATCGGGAATAACGGCAAGTCCGGCGGAATCATAACCGCGGTATTCCAGCCGTTTCAATCCGTTGATAATAATCTCGCTGACATTGCGCTTGCTGACACAGCCAATTATTCCGCACATTTTTGAGCTTCAATACCTTATAAATCGAAACCCCGTCGGGACGTGGGTAAAATTGTACGCTCTTTAAGAAAGCTGGGAACCCATTTTCAGCATTATCCTGCCTTCGACCGGGTCAATTTTGATTACTTCCACGGTTACGGCATCATCTATCTTAAGATGGATTTTCTCGCCTTCTTCTTTCGGTGCGCCTTCAGCGCCGGCTGCTTCCGGTTCCTTGGTTAATCTTAGGAAGCCTTCTATTTCAGGCGCAAGTTCGATAACTGCGCCGTCTTTGGTCAGCCTTAATACCTTGCCGGGAACAACCGCGCCGGTGTTATATTTTTCCGGGATGGTCGTTTCCCATGGATTGGGCGCTAGTTGTTTAAGTCCTAATGAAACCCTTTTCTTTTCCGGATCAACCGATAGAACCACGGCTTCTATTTTGTCGCCTTTCTTGATTACATCTGCCGGCTTTACAATTTTCTTGGTCCACGAAATATCGGAAAGATGGAGAAGTCCGTCAATCCCTTCTTCTATTTCGATGAATGCGCCGTAGGTGGTCAGGTTACGCACCCTGCCCTGGATGCGTGTTCCCGGCGGATACTTGCCTTCTATGGTTGTCCAGGGATTTACCTCAAGCTGTTTCATCCCTAAAAGCAATTCTTGTTTCTCGCTGCTTATTTTAAGTATCATCGCTTCGACGATATCGCCGATGGCGAGCATATCGGAAGGATGTGAGATACGCTTGGTCCAGGACATCTCGGAAATATGGAGGAGCCCCTCGACTCCGCTTTCCAGTTCGACAAACGCCCCGTAAGGCATAATATTAACCACCTTGCCCTTGATGCGCGTATTAGCCGGATATTTCAGCTCCACCTTTTCCCACGGGTTCGGGGTGAGCTGCTTGAATCCGACCGTAATACGGTTGGTGGTGGTATCTATTTTGAGTATCTTTATTTGTATTTTCTGGTCCATGGTAAACATTTCAGAAGGATGGCTGACACGGCGCCATGCCATATCGGTGATATGCAGGAGGCCGTCTATTCCGCCCAGGTCAACAAAGACACCGTAATCGGCGATATTCTTGACGATGCCTTCGCGGACGTCGCCTTCTTTTAATTCTTTCAGGAGCTTTTCCCTCTGGGCGCCGCGCAGTTCTTCCATGTATTTGCGCCTGGAGATAATTATGCTCATCCTTTCGGAATCAAGCTTGATAATCTTGGCTTCTATTTCCTTGCCGACTAATTTGCCGATATCATCTAACCGTCTGATATCCACTTGTGATGCCGGCAGGAATGCCGGTCCGCCGATATTGACGATAAGCCCGCCTTTCACTTTGCGGGTAACCGTGCCTTTTACCGGATCGCCTTCTTTGTAAGCCTGCATTATCCGTTCCCATCCGCGGATGTAATCCGCCTTGCTCTTGGAAAGGACGATTAAATCTGATTCATCCTCAACCGTTTCCAGGTATACTTCAAGTTCATCGCCCGGCTTGACCTCGGCCGGCTTGTCAAATTCCTGCAAGGGGATAAGCCCTTCGGATTTATAGCCGATATCCACGACGGCCTGTTTATCCTGAACTAAAATGACTTTGCCTTTGACGATGGTGTGGGGCTTGAATTCCCTGATTGATTCTTTGTAAAGCTTGGAAAGGTCTTCGGCGGAGAAAGACTTCATGAGGCCGCTTACTTCTTTCTCGATATTCTTATCGAGAATCCCCATATCCTTAAGGAACAAATTTTCTGCCACGTTCGTTAACTCCCTTCTTCGTGCCCCGTTATCGCACAGGGCATGGTTTATTAACTACGATTAGAACTAAAAAATACGAATTGCTTATGATAGCAGATATTGAGGAAATGTCAAGGAAATAATTCCATGATGACTTTGATACGATTTGCAGTGGTTAGGACTATTGTCCTATACCACAAGAAAACTCTGCTTTACCAATTCATCCGCCTATCTACTTCGCCCCCCGACGTTACCCCGCTCCACTTTGTTTCGGGGGCACCCGATAATAGGGAGTCCCCGTAGGGGGCGTCGGGGGACTCCGCTACCCCGCTCCACTTCGTTTCGGGGACACCCGATAATAGGGAGTCCCAGAATGGGGTCGCTTCGCCTTTTCCCTTAGTACCGCATGGGCCGCGGCTAAACGCGAAATCGGCACCCTGAATGGCGAAGCGCTTACGTAATTCAAGCCCGCCGTATGGCAGAAGATGACGGATTCCGGGTCGCCTCCGTGCTCGCCGCAGATGCCGACTTTTAAATCAGCCCTGACGCTCCTGCCTTTTTCCGTTCCGCATTGGATCAGTTTTCCCACGCCGCCCTGGTCTATCGTGACAAACGGGTCGCTGGGCAGTATTTTATTATCCACATAATTATGTATGAACTTGCCGGCATCGTCGCGCGAAAAGCCGAAGGTCATCTGTGTCAAATCGTTCGTGCCGAAAGAGAAGAACTGCGCCTCCTTGGCAATCTCGTCCGCCGTCACCGCCGCGCGCGGGATTTCTATCATCGTTCCGACCATGTATTTTATCTTTATGCCTGTTTCTTTGGCTACTTCATCCGCCACTTTATGGACGATTGCCGCCTGGTGATTGAACTCATTGACATGTCCGACCAGCGGAATCATTATTTCAGGGAACGCCGTTTCCCCTGATTTTGCCACCTCTGTCGCGGCTTCCAGGATCGCCCGCACCTGCATGACGGTAATTTCCGGGTAGACTATTCCCAACCGGCATCCGCGGTGTCCCATCATCGGGTTAAATTCATGGAGCTCGTTTACCCTTGATAAGAGTTGTTCTTTCTTCTTGATTTCTTCTACGGGACCATTCTTGGCTTTTAGGGTGGCGACTTCCACCATCAAATCCTCGCGCTTGGGCAGGAATTCATGGAGTGGCGGGTCAATCGTCCTGATGGTCACGGGTCTGCCGCGCATTGCTTCAAACAATCCCTTAAAATCAGCTCTCTGGAGAGGAAGCAGTTTATCCAGCGCTTTCTGGCGGTCTTCCAGATTAGTTGCCAGAATCATTTCCTGCATGATAGGAAGTCGGTCTTCGGCAAAGAACATATGCTCAGTCCGGCATAAACCGATGCCTTCCGCGCCGAACTTCATGGCGTATTGGGCGTCGCGCGGGATATCCGCGTTTGCCCTTACCTTAAGCCGCTTGATGCCGTCCGCCCATTTAAGTATCTGGTCGAAGTATTGGTAAAGAGGCGCTTTTTCCGGAGCGAGCGTTCCCTTAACCACCTGCATCACTTCGGATTCCATGGTCGGCACATCGCCGAGCATTACTTCGCCGGTGGCGCCGTCAATGGAAATATAATCGCCTTCTTTTACGGTTTTATCGGCTACCCTAAATAATTTATTGTGCTCATCCACTTTAAGCGCGCTGCAGCCGACTACGCTGGGCTTGCCCATCTGCCTGCCGACTACTGCGGCGTGGGATGTCATCCCGCCTGTTGCGGTCAGGACGCCTTCTGCCTTATACATTCCGTGGATATCATCGGGAGAAGTTTCGCTTCTGACCAAAAGCGTCCGTTCGCCTTTATCAGCCATTTCACATACCTTATCCGGGTCAAAGTAAACCTTGCCCGCGGCGGCGCCCGGCGAGGCGTTCAAGCCCTTGGCGATTACCTTGAATTTGGAACGTTCGGTCGGATTAAACATCGGGTGCATGAGCTGGTTTAATTGCAAAGGCTCGACGCGGCTGACGGCTTCTTCCGGTTTAATCAGCTTTTCTTTTACCATATCAACGGCAATCCTGATAGCGGCAAGCCCGGTGCGTTTACCGACGCGCGTCTGGAGCATGTAGAGCTTGTTCTTTTCTATGGTGAATTCAAAATCCTGAACGTCCTTATAATGTTTTTCCAGCCGGTCGGTGATATCGCGCAGTTCCTTTGCCGGTTGTGGCATTTCTTTCGCCAGTTCCAAAATAGGCCTGGGCGTTCTGATGCCGGCGACCACGTCTTCGCCCTGGGCATTAGTCAGGTATTCGCCGTAGAACATCTTTTCACCTGTTGCCGGATTGCGGGTAAAGCCTACTCCGGTGGCGCAATCATTTCCCATATTGCCGAAGACCATCGTCTGGATATTTACGGCTGTGCCGATATTGTGGTCAATTTTATAAAGGTTGCGATAGGTAATCGCGCGCGGATTATTCCAAGATTTGAAGACCGCGTCGCGCGCCATTTCGAGCTGGGTTATCGGGTCTTGCGGGAATGGTTTGCCCGAATGTTTTTGTATTAGTTCCTTATATTTTTCCACCACCGTCTTGGGATTCGGATCCCGGATGGCTTCAAAGAGTTTGCGCTCGATGTCCAGGACGACATCACCGAACATCATCAATAGCCGTCGGTAGCAATCATAGGCGAATTTCTCGTTGCCTGTAAGCTTAATCATGGCTTCGACGGTTTTATCGTTAAGCCCGAGGTTAAGGATGGTATCCATCATGCCGGGCATGGAGAACTTGGCGCCGGAGCGGACCGAAACCAGAAGCGGATTAGAGGCGTCGCCGAATTTCTTGCCGGCGGCTGTTTCCAGTTTCTTTACATATTTATTGAATTCGCTCTTGAGCGATTTCGGGAACTGCATCTTGCTTTTATAAAACAGGCGGCACAGTTCCGTGGAGATGGTGAATCCGGGCGGGACGGGCAGACCGAGTTTCGCCATCTCGGCGAGATTCGCGCCCTTGCCTCCGAGCGTATCCTTCATCTTGCCGTTGCCTTCTGTCTTTCCTTTGCCGAAGAAATAAATGTACTTAGCCATATAAGCCTCCTATAAAATTATAATTCAAAACATTGTATTATAGTAAAAGCGGCTGATTAGTCAACAGAAAATCAAACACTTTGCGTTTATTTAAAATCCTGAACTCTTATGAAATGGGGAGTCCCCGTAGCGCAGCGAAGGGGGATAGCGTAGGTGGGATAAATAATCGGGCGTCCTGGTTCTACAATAATAAAGTATAATCAACCATCCCTGCCGTAGGCAGGGACTGATTCCTAATTTCTGTCGGGATACTTCCGGCTCTACTATAATGATACAATTAGCCGTCCCCGCACCCCGCCTAAGCGGGGGGAGTGGGAATAGTTCATTTAAACTATCCATCCCAACAGATAGACATTTACTGTTGTAAGTTTCCCATTCCTTTCCGCGCTGACGAAAACTTTCCTTGTCGGCGTCTTCACGGCCAGCTCCACCTTGCCCGCATTGCAGGATGGGTAACCATCCGCCGTCGTTCCGGCGTGCAGAGTCGTCCTGACCGCGTAGTAATTGCCCGGCCCGCCGACTGAGGCAATCGCCCCGAAAGTTACGGCTTCGCCCGCCTGATGCTCCAGCTCGACGAAGATTGCCTTTGCCCCGTCCGGCACGAATGAAGACAAATCAACCTGCAAACCGAAATCATCACTGCCCGCGTTTTGGTAGACCGGCAGGTTCTGGCTGAAATTGACTATTTGCGCGCCGCCGCCGGGCGTAAAAGACAATTTCTCCGGTGTGACTGCTCCGTCTTTTATCTTCTCCGTTGTAACCGCGTCAGCGTGTAACTTATCCGTTGTAACGGCGTCAGCCTGTAACTTCTCAGAGGTAACTTCCCCATTAATAATCTTTTCCCGGTTAATGCTGTTGGAAGCGATTTGCGTATAGCCGATATCGTAATCCTTTATCTTCGCACCTGTCACCGCTTTGTCCTGTAACTTCTCAGTTGTAACGGCGTTAGCCTGTAACTTCGTAGATGTAACAGCGTTAGCTTGTAACTTTTCAGAGGTCACTGCGCCATCCTTCAGCTTCATGAACGAAACCGCGCCCTCTTTTATCTTTTCTTCTTCAACACTGTCCACTGCTAACTTACTACTGACAACTGCGCCGTCTTTTATCTTCGGTGCTGTAACTGCATCATCCTCCAGCGGGATAATGGAAATATCATCCGCTAACTTTCTTAAGGTAACCGCGCCATCGGCGATATCTTCGGTCTTTACCTGTCCGGCATCGATATCAACGCTCTGGATAGTCTCATCCTTAATCTTCTGTGAAGTGACTGCTTCATCGGCAATCTTCTCCTCGGTCACCGCACTCGGAACGATTAACGGAGATGTTACTTCACCATCAAAATATCTTCTTCTGAATGTCATAAAGCACCTTCATTTCACTTTCCGTCATTGCGAGGAGCTTAGCGACGAAGCAATCTAATTGAGATTGCCACGTCCCGATAAAATCGGGACTCGCAATGACACTTTCTAACTACTTGTAAAAGCGTGGTCGGGCCCCGCTGCAGCGGGGCATCCACGCAATCCCGACCAGTCGGGATCAGACCGTTAGTCCAACCTGGACGTGGAGATAGAAGTTACCTTCCTCATCCGTTTCCCATGAGCAGTAGCACTTGTCAGCCGCCGGAGCCGCTACAAATGCATCGCACTTTGCCGGGTCGCGCAGACCGCTCAAAAGCGCCGCATTAACCGTGTTCTCGGCCAAGATTGTAGCCGCATCAAAACTTGATTTGATGGCCATCAATACGCCCTGAACCAACCGGTTAAGAACAGCCGCCTTGAGGGCAGTGCGTTCCCTGTT
>JAGVQN010000048.1 GCA_020051675.1 Candidatus Brocadiia bacterium | reverse complement strand
TTCATCGGTTGCAAACTCGATGTTTTTAAGCATCTTGTCAGCTTCCTGATAGCCGCCATCAGCGCCCATTTTCATGTATACCAACAGGATATGATAACGCGCTTCCCACCAGGGCTCGGTCTGCTCCTTAAGTCCGCGGACCAGTTCCGCCCATTTAGTGAGCGCGTTTTTAAGGTTTGCCGGGTCGCCGGCTTCTTCGTAGGCCATAGCCAAGTCTTTCATAATGCCTCCCAGGACTTTCGGGTCATTCTGGGTTTCCCTTTCGACAAATACCAAAAGCGGAATCGCGCTTTTCCAGTCGGCCAGCTTGACATAACAGCGGGCGTTTTTCCAGCGGGTTTTCCAGGGTGCTTCAGTCTTGGGAATATCACCGCCGTAAAACTTCTCCAGAAGTTTTTCATAAATCACGGCGGCTTTCTTATAATATTCGTTTTTAAAAAGGTCTTCAGCCGCCTGAAACAATTTATCGGCAACGGACAGGGCGTGTTCCGGCTTGGTTGTCGCCGGAGGATTATTATCCAGCCAGCGGTAATACTGGTCGACATTTTTTTCCACCGCTTCAACGAACCTCTTGTAATCTTCCGTTTTTTTCTGCTTTAGTTCATCAATCTTCTTCGCCCGGTCATCTAGACCGAGATCCGGCGGGACAAATTTTTGGGCGGCCTTTTCGTATTCATCGGCAACGGACAGGATAGAGCCCATCGGCATTTCAAGCTTGTATTTCTTTACCAGCTGCAATGCCAGCTCCAGGTAGGAATCCGCTTTAACCAGCTCGCCTGAATTAACCAAGGCTTCTATTTTATATTGCAGCGCCTCCAGCACTACTTCGGTAAGCGCCGTGTTGCCGCCGTATGCGGTTTCAAAATCACCGAGTGTGCTCAACACATCCGCATATTGCTTGACAAACTCGTGGCGGTAGACGCGGGCAAGTTGTATCAGGCAATACGGCTTATAGGTACTTTTCATTTTCTTTCTCTCTGCCTCGGGGTATTCCTTTGCCTCCGCGTTTTTATTTATGAACTCCAGGAAAGACTTGTCGCTTTCCTCGGCCAATTTAAAATACCTGGTTATTTCCTCCTTTAACTTAGCTTTTTTAGCCTCATTCAGTTCTTTTTCATATTCAGGAATAAGTTTTTTTTTCGCCTGCGAATAATAGCAAGGCCCGATCCGCGAAAAAGCCTGAATATATTTAGCGGAACTCCGTTGTATTTTCTTATATGCCTCGGCCGCTTCAAGGAATTTTTCCTGCATATAAAAAAGATCCGCGGCTCTTTCCGGAGGCAACCATCCTTCTTTCAACATATAGTTTACGATATCCTGTGCTTTCGCCTTGTAAGATTCATCCTTTGTTTCATTCGCCAGGTAGTAATAACAAGCTGTAACGTTATTCGCCGCTTTAGGCGCGATAGGCTCGCCCTGCTGGCTGGAAGATTTGCTTATAATTGAAGCGTTTTTATAATTCTTATAGAGGTGCTCGAAAATAACAAGCGCTTCATAAATCCGCTGGGGACGGCGCGACTGGTAAGTATTGCCGAGAATCCACAGGACATTGGGAACGTATTTCTGCTTAACATCATCGGGATAACCGGCCAAGGCCGTTAAAAACTGCTTGGACTGAATCAACAACTCTTCGATTTCGCCCGTCTCGTAAAGGAATTGGATATTATCAAAAAACGCCTCCGGAGGCAGTCGCCCCGGACCGAGGTATTTTATCAGTTTTTGACGCCGGCTGTTGGCCTCTTTTGACATCGGGCCCTTGGCCGTGATAATCTCATCAATTATTTTAAAAGAGCCGGTGATATCCTTAAGCCAGAATAAAGAAGAAGCCTTTTCCAGCATTGCCTGCTGGGCAAATTCACCTTTACGGCTTGCGGCATCCGGGAAAGATTTAAACAATTGCTCGACGGCCTGGATTGCCTTCCGGTAATCGCCCATCCGGTTATAAGTCATGGCTTTTAAAGCAAATCCTTTTTCTATAATTTCCCTTTCCGCATCGCCCGGCTTAGCGCCTGCCTCTTTTAAGAAATTCAGCAGCATTTCCGTGGTTACATCAAAACTCATCAGGGCAGATTGGTAATCTTCCAGCTCAAGATAACATAATCCTTTTTCATTTGATGCTTGATAACCCCATGTCGTCTGTCCATATTCCATGATGAATTCCTCAAACAGAAGAACCGCTTCCTTTAAGAGTTTCAGCCTGTTTTCATCCCCTGGCGCATATAAAAGAGCATGGGTAAAAATCATCTGGGGATAAAAATACTTGGCAACGGCCAATTTATCCCCAACTTCCTCCAGCTGGGGCTGAAGCTTTGCTTTCTCAGCATCGGATAAATCATCCTGAAATTTTGCAGACAAGGCGTTTTGTTCCTTTATATATGCGGCAACAAGCGCGGCAAAATACTCGGTAGCTTTTTTAAAGGCTTCTTTGGCATCGTTTTTAATCGCTTCCTTTTTATCAGCCCGTTCCTCTTTAGCCATTTCCTTTGACAAATATTCGCCTTTAGCTTTCCAGAGACTGCCCACATCAAACTGGGCATCGGCTAGTTCCTCATATTTTTTCCCCTGATACGTTTTAATGCACTTTTCCAATTCCTGGATTGCCCCATCGAATAACGCACTCCGCTTATCGTAGGACAAAGTCGGATCCGGAATGTTAATTTTGGATCTTTTTATCTGGGCGCGCGTTAAATCCACCAGGAACTTAATATCATCTGAAGGGTTTCCTTTAAGCGCATTTGTGCATATCTCCTCCGCTAATTCAAAAGAAACGTTCAGCGGGAATTTTTGCACCAGGCGTTTGGCAAAATTAAGTTCTCTTCTGATAACATCATCTTTTGAAGGGGCATTTTGCTGGGCTAAAACCATCAGGCACGTCATGCTTGCCAGGCAAAACGCCATAGCCATAACTTTTCGCAAATTGGACATAGAATTCTCCTTAGCCGTCAACTAAATTAAAATCTTTCCTTTTCTTCCTGCTTAAAAGCGGTAATTTTTCCTTTAATCAATATCAAAAGAACCCGCCGCCTATTCGCTTTTATTTTTTCAGTAAATAACGCACCGATTATCGGTATTTTAGATAAAATTGGCACGCCGGAAGTATAATCCAAATCTTCCCCTCGATGATATCCGCCAATCAAAATTGTTCCACCATCAGGTATAACAATATTAGTTTTAGCGGATTGGTATTGGACATTCGGCAATTCATAGGCTACGGTCCCGAAAATGCTGACCGGGGGCAAAGGCGGCTGTTGCACCGAGTTAAACGTCAAAATTAAGCTCTGCAAAGGGAAGGTGGCATCAATTGATTGCGGCTTTACTTCCATCATAATATATCTCAAATCAGCGCTTATACTCGGCCGGACCTCAAGAATCGTCCCGACCGAAAGAATCGCCGGTTGGGGGTCAGCGGTCACCTGGTTCGGCGCAACCATGACAATATCATAATCGCGGACATACGCATATTGCACCGCCATATACAAATAGCCCCGTTGCCCGTTATAAACGGTAATTTTCGGGCTGCTTAAAAGTTTACCGCGCCCCTCTTTTTCCACCGCACGCAAAAGGAATTGCATCTGGGTATTACCCAAACGTGTATAACTCAAAGCCGGGGTAGCGGGTAATCCAAAAGTAAACGGTTGCGTTCCCAAAAGCCTCACATTGGCATCCGTATTGTAAATTTGTTCTACCCTTATCGCCAACTGCCTTGTATTCGCGCCCGCGGCGGCGCCTAGCGGATAAGTGCCGTTTATACCTGAAGTTGTAGCGGTAAACGCACCGCCGCCGACTGTTGCCGGAGCGGTCAGTGATTGCGGAATCGTCTGCGCATTCAACCCGACCGCATCAACCCCGATTTCCTGCAGGAAATTATCATTGACCTCCAAAAAACGTGATTCCACGGTAACCACCAAATCCATTGCGGAGCGCAAACCTTCCAGCAACTGTTCCACTTCCTTATGCACCGCGGGCAAATGCCTGACAACCAGAGAGGGACTCTGAAATTCCACCAACGTTCCCGGTGCATTCGTCGCGTCGTCAAAACCGCCCCAGGCTTTGCCAAGATTATTCTTAATCAAATCCATCAAATCGGTTTCATTAATGCGTTGTTCACTCGGGGGAGGCGCGGCCTGGTTGGCCGGTTGCACCAAGCCGATTTCCGGAGCCGAAAAATCCGGAATCGTGATGATCAAATCCAGGACATCATACGTGCGCGTCTCCAGTCTTGATTTAAAAACCCGCTCACGCGTGGTAATTATAAGAACGCCATCCTCCAACATATAATCCCAGTTTTGAGCCCGCAGGATTTCCCTTAGCGCATTATTGATCGGGGTCGGTATCGGAGCGCTAAACGTAATCTGAGCTTGCGGATCTATATCTATCGTAATGATATTAATCCCGGTTTCTCCCAAAGACACTTTGATATACTCAATAATTTGTTGCAGAGTCGCCCCTTCGCTAAACGGAAAAGACAATCTCCTTGCCAGTATCAGTTCGGTTTCCAGGTTAAGCGTGGAGATCACGGCCGATTTTGTGATTCTTCTCGGCCCCCGCTGCTCAACTTTCTGCCATTCTTCACGCGAGGGGAAAGAAACGTCCTCGGCGCCCAGAGAAATTTTCCGTTCATATTCCTCAAATGCCTTTTTCCACTGTTCGCTGAACGCTTTGGTGTTTTGCTGTTTTTTCTTTGCGCGAAGCGCAAGAAAAGCAATGTCTTTTAGCTGGGACGCGATCTGATTAGCCGGATTCTTCTCCAGTATCTTATCGCATAACCGGATTGATTCCGTAAAACGCTCCTGGTTAAACGCGGTATGTGCCTGTTCAAAAAGCATCTCAATGTTACGCAGGAATTCTTCCCTCCGTTTCTCATCTTCCTTTTCCGCCAGGCGCTGCGTTTCCTGTGATTGCAACCTTTTTATCTCAATCTCTCTCTCCCTCTTTTTCGCCAGCGTTTTCTGAAGGTATCCTTCTGCCTGTTTTTGATAAGGCGACAGTTTTACGGGATATGGCGTCCACTTTACCGTTTGGATCACCCAGTTAAACTCCTCTTCCGCCCGGTCATATTCTCCGCTTTCATATAGGCGAATGCCTATATTAAGGTGATTTTGCACCTCTAATGTCAGCTGTTCAAGCTTTGCGATAATCTCATTAATGCGGCTCCGCACCTCCACCCCGGCATCACCGGCCACAAAACCTCCCTCCAAAGCAATAATCTCTTCAAGGTACTTTTTAGCGTTTTTATGGGTCGGAACCAAATCCAGCGCTTTGCGGAAGTTATCCTTAGCTTCCTCATATTTCAACTCCAGATAAAACCGAAAACCGGTTTCATAAAAGCTTTCGGCGATTGTCATCTTTTGGTCATCGTTAAGTGCCCGCTCCTTTTCCCGCTTTTCCGCAATATCCTTGTAATTTTCCGTGCTTGGAGCGAACGTTTCCGGCTTTAATTCCTCGGAAGGACCGGTTGTCTCCTCCATCGGGACTTGCTGACAGCCGAAAACCAGTAAAATAATTAATAAATACAATCCTTTTTTCATAATAAATGCTCCTTTTCGCTGTACGTAACGGTTCCTAATATGGTTATAAGCAAATAACATTCCAATTTAAGGAAATTACGCTTTTTTACAGCGGAAAACAGTTTATTTTCAGCCTAAATCAATATAACCGCTTTCTCTGGCGAAATTTTGCGTTTTCTCGGGCCGCCCTTGTATCTCAGCATGTTTTATCGCCATGATCCTTTATTTTAATGTAAAGTTTATTTAAAATTATGTCAAATAACTTTACAAATATTCATGGCCCTGTTCTTTTACTTTGTCACCGGTTTGGTTTCCTTGGTTATCTCCTTTCCGGTTTTTGCATGCTTTAGAGTAATCCTAAAAAACACCTTTTTCACGGTCTTCTGAGGGTTTAAAGGGTCAATCGATATATCAACTGTTCCTTCCTTAATACCGGTGATTTCGTATTCCGTCTCAAATTTACCCTTGCCGATTTTCTCGCCCTTCTTGAAATAATCTCGCGTTTTCAGCCATTTGCCTCCGATATATTTTTCTATAGACATATAGACCTGTTCCGGGTTTGCCACCTCGGCGTTTAATCTGACGTTTTCCGGCGTCGTTATTTGCTTCGCGGCAGATGGAACACTTTCCGTTTTACCGTTTTCCATTTCTTCGGGCTTTTCATCGGTAATCGCCGTAATATAATAAGAATACTGCTGCTCAGGCTGCATATTATCCGTATCGGTATAAGAAAATTCAGCGGAAGATTTTATCTCCGTTAAAAGTTTATCCTGCTTCTCTCCGGCCACCCGGCGGTAAATCCGATAGCCGCTTATCACCGCTAAAGGCTTAATAGATATTTGCGTATTCTTGGTCCATGTAATGACTATCCGGTCGGGTATCTGCGGATCCACGGTAAGCAGCCCCATAATCGGCGGCTGGATTACTTTTTTAGGCGCCACTGCGGTCACCGTATACACCACGGTCGGTATCGTCGGGCGATACATCATGCCATTGTACATTTCCGGAGCCGACGCAAGCTTATCCCATTTCTTCTGCAAGGTCGCATGGTAATTCACCTCCGGAAAAACAAGCGGAGGGTTTGTCGCTAAAAGCTGTTTACTCTTGGCTAATTTTGCGGTGGTTTTTTCGACATCCGGGTCCGGCGGCGCGTTGAATGTTCCAATCCCGTGTATAACCAGCCCAACAAGCGCAATCACCAAAATAATCCTCTCCGGATACACGGTTATAATCTTTTTAAATCTCATATAAATAATTATTACGGTTTTTCGGCCGTCTTCTCCCCGAAATCAAGGACGTTTCCGCTTATCGTCATTTTAACTTCCGGAGTTTCCGGCTGGAACGTTAATTGCCCCCTCTTTAT
>JAGVQN010000021.1 GCA_020051675.1 Candidatus Brocadiia bacterium | reverse complement strand
GATTACCCCCGATAAATCGGGATAAGTCGCAGATAACTCACTCCGTTCGAACTGCGACTAAACAGATAAAAAATGGATGGGAAGAGAGGAATTTGGGAGATATTGGAATCACTCAAACTGGAACTACTCCAAGCACATCAAAAAAAGAGTATTACGGAGATTTTATCCCATTTATAAAGCCAGCGGACATAGATATATTTGGTGACGGTGTTATTAGATATGACAATGAGGGGTTAAGTGAAGAAGGGGCGAATGTTGGAAGAATCATGAAAGAAGGCTCCGTTCTAATGGTATGTATTGGAGCCACTATTGGAAAAGTTGGTTTTGTGAATAGAGATGTTTCGTGTAATCAACAAATAAATTCCTTAACGGTAAAAAAAGACTTTGAGCCGAAGCTTTTTTGTTATGCAATGCGAACCAAGGAATTTTACCATCAAGTTATTAGAAATTCATCACAAGCAACTCTGCCAATAATAAATAAAAGCAAATGGGAGAATCTTTTAGTCCATTATCCCAAAGCTATCGCCGAGCAACGCGCCATTGTTACCAAACTCGATGCGTTGTCCGAGCAGACCAAAAAGCTGGAAGCGATTTATCAGCAGAAATTGGCTGATTTGGAAGAGCTGAAGAAGTCGGTGCTCCGGCGAGCGTTCGCCGGAGAATTATGAATATTCACCACAAAGACACAAAGGGCACAAAGAAGAATTAGTAGGTAGGAAACAAGGAAGGCTGAGAAACCGAAAGGATGGAGGAAAATAATGCGAAAAAAAAATGCGAAGCCGAATCCAAATAAATATCCGGTGTCTAATAAGGTAAATAAGAATCAGATTATCCTTTATACCGCGCCGGACGGCGATGTCAAGCTGGATGTGTTCCTGCGGGATGAAACTGTCTGGCTGAGCCAAAAGATGATGGCTCTGCTATTTGATTGCAGTGTGGATAATATCATTCTGCACTTACGAAACATATTTGCCGAGGGCGAATTGGATGCCCGTTCAACATCCGAGGATTCCTCGGTAGTTCAAGAAGAAGGCGGGCGGAGTATCAAAAGAACGCTGAAACTCTATAATCTTGACGTCATTATCGCCGTGGGTTATAGGGTCAATTCCAGGCGGGCCACCCAGTTCCGCATTTGGGCTACGACGGTTTTGAAAGAATACATTACCAAGGGATTTGTGCTGAACGATGAGCGGCTTAAGCAGGGCAAACGGGTTTTTGGCAAGGACTATTTCCGGGAATTGCTGGAAAGAGTCCGCTCAATCCGGGCCAGCGAGCGGCGGATTTATCTGCAAATTACCGATATTTTCGCCGAGTGCAGTATTGACTACGACCCTAATTCCCAGACGACCAGGGATTTTTTCGCCACGGTGCAGAACAAATTTCACTTTGCCATCACCGGCCAAACCGCGGCAGAGATTATTGACGCGAAAGCGGATAAGAAACTGCCGTTTATGGGGCTGACCACCTGGAAAAATGCGCCCAAAGGCAGAATCCTGCCTTCCGATGTGGTCATAGCCAAGAATTATCTGCCGGAAAAGGAAATCAGGAAATTGGAGCGCACCGTATCGGGATTCTTTGACTACATTGAGAATCTTATTGAAAACAGGCGGGTTTTTACTATGGCGGAGTTTGTGGATGGCGTCAACAGGTTTTTGAGCTTTAACGAATACAAAGTACTCGGTGGCAAAGGGGTAATATCCAAGGATGCGGCAGATAAAAAAGCGCTGGCCGAATATGCCCAATACAACAAAACCCAAGCGATTGAATCAGATTTTGAAAAGGAAGTTAAAAAGTTACTAAAAGATACGGGGAAAACAAAATGAACGAAGCTGAAACCAGGGCAGAATTGATTGACCCTAAGCTGAAAGAAGCCGGCTGGGGCGTGATTACCGACTCCAAGATCCTGCGCGAGTATCCGATAACAGCCGGGAAAATCCAGACCGGTATCGGACGCGCCAAGCCGTTAATTGCAGATTATATTTTAGTATATAAGGGCCGGAAACTGGCCGCGATTGAGGCCAAGAGCGATGATAAAGCCGTGGGCGAGGGCGTTGCCCAGGCTAAGGATTATGCCGCTAAACTACATTTGGATTACGCCTTTTCCTCAAACGGCAAAGAGATTTACCGGGTAAATATGCGAACCGGCAAGGAAGGTTTAATTCCCCTTTTCCCCAACCCGGATGAGCTCTGGAATGATATATTCTCAATCCAAAACGAATGGCTGGATAAATTCAACAGCGTTCCTTTCGAAAGCATCAGCGGCTCCAAGGATGTCCGCTATTATCAGGAAATCGCGGTTAACAACGCTATGTCGGCCATTGCCCAGAATAAGCCGCGTATACTGCTGACCCTGGCCACCGGCACGGGCAAGACCTTTATCTCATTTCAGATTGCCTGGAAATTGTTCCAGACGCGCTGGAACCTAAGGCGTGACGGCGCGCGCCGGCCTCGTATCTTATTCTTAGCAGACCGGAATATCCTGGCTGACCAGGCCTTTAATACCTTCGGCGCCTTTTCAGAAGACGCTCTGGTCCGGATTAGCCCCAAGGAAATAAGTAAGAAAAGAAGCGTGCCGACCAACGGCAGTGTTTTCTTTACCATATTCCAGACCTTTATGAGCGGTCCTGATAACACGCCGTATTTCGGGCAATACCCCAAGGATTATTTTGATTTTATTGTCATAGACGAATGCCATCGTGGCGGGGCTAATGACGAAGGCACCTGGCGCGCGATTCTGGAATACTTTTCCCCGGCGGTCCAGCTGGGTATGACGGCCACGCCCAAGCGGAAGGACAATGTTGATACCTATAGATACTTCGGCGAGCCGGTCTATGTTTATTCGCTTAAGGAAGGCATTAATGACGGGTTCCTGACGCCATTTAAGGTCAAGCGGATTTCGACCACGTTGGATGATTATACCTATACCTCGGATGATACGGTTATTGAGGGTGAAGTAGAGCAGGGCAAGAGGTATGTGGAGACCGATTTCAACCGGATTATTGAGATTAAAGAGCGTGAAGCCAAGCGGGTGAAGGTATTCCTTGGCGATATAAACCAGAGCGAAAAGTCCATTGTCTTTTGCGCCACGCAGGACCACGCTATGGCCGTGCGGGACTTGGTTAATCAATATAAGGACAGCCCGGAGCCGAACTATTGCGCTCGTGTGACGGCCAATGACGGCGCTTTGGGCGAACAATACCTGCGGGCATTCCAGGATAATGAAAAGACCATCCCAACAATATTGACCACCTCGCAAAAGTTATCCACCGGAGTGGATGCGCGCAATATCCGCAATATCATATTGATGCGGCCGATTAACTCGATGATTGAATTCAAGCAGATTATCGGGCGGGGGACGAGGTTGTTTGACGGCAAGGAATATTTTACTATCTATGATTTTGTGGATGCCTATCATCATTTCTCAGACCCGGAATGGGATGGTGAGCCGATAGATGAAACAACGGACAATCCTAAAGAGCCAAGGCAACCGAGAGAAGTTAAGGAGCCGTCGCCTCCGCCGTATGAGCCCAAGGAAAGAATCAAGATAAAACTGCGGGACGGCAAAGAGCGAGAGATTCAGCATATGATTGCTACCTCGTTCTGGAGCGCGGACGGCAAGCCGATTTCGACAGAAGAATTCCTGCATAACCTGTTCGGAA
Source organism: Candidatus Brocadiia bacterium (assembly GCA_020051675.1). Taxonomy (GTDB): domain Bacteria; phylum Planctomycetota; class MHYJ01; order JACQXL01; family JACQZI01; genus JACQZI01. Next base: position 235 of record JAGVQN010000021.1, on the reverse strand, counting down.
CGCTGCCTGATTTCTTCAAGAGTGAGGAGGAACTGCGTAAAATCTGGTCAAATCCGGTGACGCGCAAGGCATTGCTGGCTAAACTGGCCGATGCCGGGTATGGTAAAGACATACTGGCCACGATGCAAAAACTGGTTAACGCGGAGAAAAGCGATTTGTTTGACGTCCTGGAATACATCTCGTTTGCGGTCAAGCCGATTACCCGTGAAACGCGGGTGGCCCAGGCGCAATCAAG
>JAGVQN010000010.1 GCA_020051675.1 Candidatus Brocadiia bacterium | reverse complement strand
TGTCCTTAAGGGCACTTTCTTACGGGGTGAACCTTAGTTATTGCTTTAAATAACCCATCCTAACAAATAGACGTTTATCGTAGTTACCTTGCCATTCCTCTCCGCGCTGACGAAAACTTTCCTTGTCGGCGTCTTGACAGCCAGCTCCACCTTGCCCGCATTGCACACCGGGTATCCGGTATCCGCGGTGCCCGCCAATAAAGCGGCTCTTAGGGCGTAGTAATTGCCCGGTCCGCCGACCGATGCAATCGCCCCGAAAGTTACGGTTTCGCCCGCCTGATGTTCCAGTTCGACGAAGATTGCCTTTGCACCGTCCGGAACAAGCGCGGATAAATCAACCTGCAAACCGAAATCATCACTCCCCGCGTTTTGGTAGACCGGCAGGTTCTGGCTGAAGTTGACTATTTGGGAGCCACCGGGCGTAAAAGACAGCTTTTCCGGCGTCACCGCACCGTCCTGTAACTTCTCTGTTGTAACCGCGTCAGCGTGTAACTTATCACTTGTAACCGCTTCAGCCTGTAACTTTTCAGAGGTAACTTCCCCATTAATAATCTTCTCCCGGTTAATGCTATTGGAAGCGATTTGGGTATAGCCGATATCGTAATCCTTGATTTTAGCTCCCGTCACCGCCTTATCCTTTATCTTCTCCGTTTCCACTGCATTATCAGCGATCTTTGTTGCGACCACCGCGCCGTCTTTGAGTTTGACAGTCTCTACCGCATTGTCCACTATTTTGGGTGTAGTAACGGCGCTGTCCCTGATTTCGCCTGTGCCGACCGAGTTAGCCGCCAAATCACTTTGGGTAATGGTATTCTGCGCAATCTTGGCTCCTGTGATTGCCCCATCCTTGACCTTATCCGTGCTTACAGAATTATTCTGCAACTTCGCCTCGGTTACCGCGTTATCGGCGATTTCAACAGTGGCTATCGGCGGTGTTAATGGTCTACTCAGAACTCCATTGCTGATTTTATCTTTGGTGATGGTTCCATCTGCAATCTTAGCTCCGGTAATTGCTCCGTCAATAATTTTGTTGGTAGATATTGAGCGGTCTGCAATCTTCGCGCCGGTGACTTCCTTATCAGCGATTTTATCCGTTTTCACCGCGCCGTTTTTTATCTTACTGGCCGTAACCGCATCCGGCGCTAATTTGCTTTCGGTTACCGCATAGGTTGCAATGTTTCCTGTTTTCACTTCTAATGGTTTTAATGTCATATAAATCTCCTTGTTTGCCACGAAGACACCAAGACATCCCGTTCTACGAATCGGGATTCCCTATTAATCGGGTATCCCCGAATAAAATGAGCGGGACAAAATAGTTGCCTTAGCCTCGTGGTTTATTAATTTTTACCACAGATGCCCCGCACATAAAATTTATGTGCGGGGTTTGTCTATGGTTTCGTTTGCTACAGCTTTACCACCTGAAGCCTCAGGTATAGTTGTCCGTCCTGCACGAAATATCCGCAATGGGATTTTAACGGTGTTAAGGGTTCTATGAACTCCTCATAAACCGCGTCGTCCCTCAATGCAGACAAAAACTTGTTAATCAGGGTATTCTCCGTGGCAATCCTGGTCGCATCCATCTCGGAATACACCACCGCCATGCCGCTCTGAATCAGCCGGGGCACCAAGCCACCCTTGAGTTGCGGGCTTAAGCCTGAAAGGGCAATATCAACCGGCCCGCCGTAAAGGACCTTATCAGCCGGCCTGAGCAAATCCACTGCTGTAATATCACCGGCAAGCCAGAGTGCGGCCAAAGGCGCGACCCCCTTACCCCTGATTTTGTCTCCGGTGAATCGCAGAGTCCGGTCGCCCATGCCTTCGGCAAAGAGGTCTTTCTTGTTATCAATCGCCTCTTTATACCGTTTGCCGACATCTTCATCTATTGTCTCATACATGTGGCTCAAAGAGGTTTCAAACTTCTCATAGGCCCGACTCAGGTTAGCCCGCTGGGAATCCCTGATGCTATCCGCGTCACTGCCTGAACGTGATTTAAACAACGGGTTTATCATGTTCCGCCAGGCGGCTGATGCCGGATTAGCCAATTTTTCCAGATACGCCTTTAAATCCGGTATCTTGGCTCGCATCTTTTCAATCATTCTGGGCAGGTTTGCTTTCATAGACTCCGCCCATTGGTCTACGGTTCGTTGATGCGGCGGTTCCTTGCCCGGCACAAACAACTCTAATCCGCTTACATTCTCTAACATAAACTTTCTCCCCGAAGGTCCCCCGACGTCATGTCGGGGGATACTTCATTAATTTGTTTGGAATCCCACTCCGTCCCACAGGGACTGCGGGGACTATAGTCAGCCGGCCAGGGCTACCCGGCGCCGAATAGCCCCCGAGCCGGACTGAAACGGCGAAATTACTTTTTCGCCTTGCTACGAATCACCGCAAGAACGATTTCAATAACAGTCTTGAGGATTCGCTTCCAAAACTTCTTTTTCATAAAAGTTACTCGCCTGTTTTGTTTTATGGTTTGCCCGCACAGGCATTAGCGGACAGCCATATGAGGGCAATCAGCCGGGCGGTGACACTGACGCGGTATCACCGGCGTCACCCGGCCTCTTTGTCCCTCTAAATATATTGGCGGACAAAACCTGTCCCTAAAAGGACAAAACGTGTCCTAAACACGATTTCTTTAAAAAATATGGGCTAATTTGAATTTTGGAGCTAAGAGGGGGGTAGAGGTATCCCCCCTCCCCCTGCCCCAAATCATACCTTTACCCCCATTCAGGACCGGGTAGATGCCTCTTCAGGTCTTGGTAGATATGTCTTCAAGTCCGGGTGGATATGCCTTCAGAACCGGGTATATACCCCTTCAGGACTGGCTCTACTCCCTTTCAGGACTTGGTAGATACCCCTTCAGGTTTTGGTAGGGCCATAGGCAAGTCCTGGTAGATGGGTCTGCAAGTCCGGGTAGATATCCTGTCAGGTCTTGGTAATACTCCCTGCAAGCGCCGATAAGAGGGTGCCTAAGGTGTAGTTTGCCAGTTGATGTTATCCGGGGGCGTATATTTAAAACCGCTACTCATATTAATGGAACTTTTTAGGTAGGCGTGTAATTCGGGGTGATGTTTCTTTATCTCGGCAAAACTGCGGTTAATGGCTTTAGAAATTGTGTTTTGTAACCGTTGTATATCGGTGATATTGCGTTCTGCTATCGGCTTTACTATTTCCAGCATTTCTTGTTGATATTTCGCGGTTTCTTCAGTATTGCCGAGTTCCTGGGCATCCTCTAATTTATCCTTTAATTTTTCTAATCTTTTTCTATCCTGGGGTGAGATTTTAGGCCTGCGATCAGGTTTCACATCTGTGTACTGCCTTTGACCATTTGGGACATTTGACCATGGAAATAGGTTGACCTTTTTACGACTTAATCAACCTGTTTTAGCGCTGCTTTCCTGCCAG
>JAGVQN010000042.1 GCA_020051675.1 Candidatus Brocadiia bacterium | reverse complement strand
CTGGCAGGAAAGCAGCGCTAAAACAGGTTGATTAAGTCGTAAAAAGGTCAACCTATTTCCATGGTCAAATGTCCCAAATGGTCAAAGGCAGTACAGGTAAGCCTACGATAAATGATAAACTTAAAATTAAAATAGAAGAATATCATAAAAAATATCTATGTTAGATTGGGGAATCCGGGGGACATCTGGTATCATAAGGGCGTTCCATCCTGTGGCATCTGTTTGCGTCCCGTCTTACGAGACAGGCAAAGGTAGGAGGTAACGAACGGCTCACTGACGTCTCCGAACGGTTCAGTTAGGGCGGGGAATGGTTCACTGATGTCCCCGAACGGTTCGCTCAGGGCGGGGAACGGTTCACTGACGTCTCTGAATGGTTCATCCAGGGCGGGGAATGGTTCACTGACGTCTCCGAACGGTTCATCCAAGGAGGGGAACGGTTCACTGATGTCTCTGAACGGTTCGCTCAGGGCGGGGAATGACTCACTGAAGGGGCTGAATGGCTTGTCCTGAGGAACGAAGGGTTCATTGAGATAAGCGAGTAAGTAATCTAACTGTCTAATATTTAAGGGGTTGTAGCTAATGCCCCCTCACCCTGCTCTCTCCCTCAGAGGGTAGAGGGGTCAGGAGAGGGTGATTAAGGAGATAGATATATGCCAAAAAAGGACTATATTCCATACTCGGATGCGGAGTTTGATGAGTGGTTCCGTAATTTTGCGGCTAATATCAGCGTTATTGCGACACGCCTTGAAATTCCCCCGGCTATGATTACCGCAGTAACCACTGCCTATGCCAACTGGCAGCCGGGTTATGCGGCTCAGCAGGCGGCAAAGAATGCGCACCAAGCCGCCACAGAAATCAAAGATGAATTACGCGATACAGGCAAGGAAGCGGTTAGACCTTTGGTTGGGATACTTCAGGCTCATCCTGGACTGACCGATTGGGAACGGAAAATACTGGGTATCACCGTGCCGGATAGGAAACCGACCCCGGCATCGCCTGAATATGTGGCGTCTTTACCTCCGCCTCTTTTATTGCTGGATTGGTCAGGGCGCGGGCTAGTAGTCGTTCATTTCGGCGTCAATCCGTCCAATGAAAAGAACAATGCCAAGCCGCCGGGACTTTTCGGCGCGCAAATCTGGTGCCGGCAGAATGGCGGAGACTGGGAGTATGTGGCGGCTGATACCAACAGTCCCTATACGCACAATTTTTCTATTACCAAGCCGGCCAGTGTGGAATACCGGGCACAGTGGTTAGATAAACAGATGCGCCCCGGCGTGTTCAGCGAAACGGCTAAATGCACCGTCTCGCCGTAGGAAAAAGAGAACACGAATAGCACGAATGGGACGAATGAGACCCCGAATGCTTTCGGGGTGGGATTCGGTTTCCCCCTACGGGGACTCCCGATTAATGGGGTGTCCCCGAAGCGAAGCGGAGCGGGGTATTCGTCTCTATTTGTGTTAAGGAATTTAATTTATGCCATTAAAACCGTATCGCTTCACAAGATAACCACAAAATAATTGCAACTTCTTCCTTTTATTATTATAATTGCTTTCTATGTTAGAACAATTAGGCGAAGGGATATCGAATACCCTGACTAAGCTTTTCGGCTCGCGTAACCAGCGCGTCCTGAAATCCATCCAGCCCATCGTCCCCCTAGTAAACGAGCTGGAGCCCAAATTCGCCGCCTTTACCGATGCCCAGCTAAAGGAACAAACCGCCCTCTTTAAAGATAGGCTTAAGAACGGCGAGACACTGGACGATATCCTGCCGGAGGCATTTGCCGTGGTGCGCGAGGCATCCAAACGCACTACTAAAATGCGACACTTCGATGTCCAACTCATCGGCGGAATAGTCCTCCACCGCGGAACCATCGCGGAAATGGCAACCGGAGAAGGAAAAACACTCGTCGCCACTTTACCCGCTTACCTTAATGGATTAACCGGAAAAGGCGTCCACATCGTTACGGTAAACGATTACCTGGCTCGGCGCGACCGCGATTGGATGGGTCCCGTCTACGAAATGCTGGGCTTAACCGTGGGCGTAATCCAAAACCAGATGGGCTCGGAAGAGCGCAAGGCCGCTTATGCCTGCGATATCACCTACGGCACCAATAATGAATTCGGGTTTGATTACCTACGCGATAATATGAGAACCCGTTTGGAATACCAGACCCAGAGGAAATACCATTACGCCATCGTTGACGAGGTGGATAGCATCCTGATAGATGAAGCCAGAACACCCTTGATTATTTCCGGGCCGGCCGAAGAATCCACCGATAAATATTACACCGCCGAACGCGTCGCTTCCCGCATGCAAAAGGGCAGGGATTATGATGTAAAGGAAAAGGAAAATACCGTCATTCTGACCGATACGGGCATAACCACCGCCCAGCAACTGGTCGGAGTGGATACCTTCTACGACGGCAAGAACATGGAATGGCCGCACCACATCGAACAGGCATTGAGGGCGAAAGAGCTTTATAAAAAGGACAAGGAATATATCGTCAAGGACGGCGAGGTCATCATCGTGGACGAATTCACCGGGCGCCTTATGCCGGGCAGGCGCTGGAGCGACGGGCTCCACCAGGCAGTCGAGGCAAACGAACACCTGAAAATCAAGGAGGAAAACCAGACCCTGGCAACCATAACGCTCCAGAATTATTTTAAGATGTATGAAAAACTCTCCGGCATGACCGGCACCGCGGCAACCGAGGCGATGGAGTTTTTCCAGATATATAAGCTCGATGTCGTCACCATCCCGACCAATAAGCCGCTCATCCGCAACACCTCTCCGGATATGGTCTTCCGGAGCGAAGAGGAAAAGTTTAACGCCATTATAGAAGAAATCGTGCGGATTAACCAGACAGGCAGGCCGACCCTGGTCGGAACAACCTCGATAGAAAACTCCGAGCGGCTCAGCGAGATGCTCAAGCGCCGCGGCATCGAGCACGATGTCCTTAACGCCAAACAGCACGAACGCGAGGCGCAGATTGTCGCCCATGCCGGGCAACCCTCACAGGTAACCATTGCGACCAATATGGCCGGTCGCGGAACGGATATTATCCTGGGCGAGGGCGTTGCCAAGATAGGCGGATTGCATATCCTCGGAACGGAGCGGCACGAATCCAGGCGCATTGATAACCAGCTGCGCGGCCGCGCCGGCAGGCAGGGCGACCCGGGCTCTTCACAATTCGTCGTTTCCATGGAAGATACTTTACTCAGGCTCTTCGCGCCGGAGTGGGTGCGCGGGCTTCTGGGTAAGCTCGGCATGAAAGACGGCATGGCACTGGAAAGCCGGATGATATCACGCGCCATAGAAAACGCCCAGAAACGGATGGAGGCGCATAACTTTGATATCAGGAAAAACCTGCTGGAATACGACGGCGTAATGAACGAACAGCGCAAGATAATCTACGGGCAACGGCAATTGGTGATTGAAAAGAAAAACCTGAAGCAAATGATTGCCGAGATGATAGAAGACCGCATTTACCGCGCGATAGATTTATATTTGCCGGAAAACGCCAAGAATGAGGATATGGATTACAAAGGGGTTGCCGAATGGGCAAAGCGCAAGTTCGGGATGGACATAAGCGCGGAGAAATTATCAGCCGGAAGCGTCAAGCAAACCGAGCAATTATTACTGGATAAAACAAAAGAAGCCTATGACGAACGGGAAAAAACGCTGACCGAACCGATAATGCGGGAACTCGAACAGTATATACTCCTGGAAAAGATAGACGAGAAATGGAAAGACCACCTATACGCCATGGACCAGCTGAGAAGCGGGATAGGGCTAAGGATCTACGCGCAGGTCGACCCCAAGATTGAATATAAGCGCGAAGGCTACCAGCTTTTTGATACATTGGTTGAATCCGTCAAGGAAGAAACGACCGACCTTATCTTTAAGGTCAGGATAGAAAAGCCGGAAATGGAGAAACTGGAAAAGACCTGGAAGCCGACCGAATTCAAGCACCAGGAAATCGGCGCTTTTGAAGAGGTGAAGAAGTCAAAAGGCGGCGCCGGGGAAGAGAATAAAGGCGCTATGGCAACGGAGAAATCGAGACCCGTGGTGGTCGGAAACAAGGTAGGCCGCAACGACCCCTGCCCGTGCGGAGCTAAGAAACAGGATGGCACGCCGGTAAAATATAAACACTGCCACGGTAAAAATGCCTGATATTGCCAAAACGGCGACGTCCCATCGCAAGAGAGGGACGGGAGCGGAAAGAAACATAAAAAGTGCTGCGGAGCCACGAATTAATTTTCGGGGCGACGTCCCGATATGAAATGTCGGGATGGAATCAATAGCAGATTAAAACGTCACAACCTTATCGCAGGTCTTGACAATCTCATACAAATCTTTCATGGTGGATAAAGGGCACATTTCCGAGCCTTCCGAGTTGCGCATTTTAAGGCAGGTACCGCAGGCGTAGATTTTGCCGCCGCCATCAAGAAGGCTTTTCATCTGTTCGGTCACCTTGAACTTAGGAGTATCCAGCGCTTCACATTCCACTCCTTTGGCGAGCAGGAAAACCTTGGCCTCATCGCCTTCCTTTAAAGCGAAATTACCGAGCCGGAAAGCGTTCCAAACGGTCTCTGAGTCGGCGGAATATATGACAATCCCTATTTTCATATTATCACCTAATTTTATTCTTCCCCGCTCTCCCCGCTGGGGCGGGGTTCGGGGATACCCGATTAATGAAGTCCCTTCCGATAGGAATGGGAGAGCATCGGCTTTAATTCTTTGATAAACTCATCTATATCCTTAAAATCACGGTAAACCGAGGCAAACCTGACATAAGCGACCTTATCGAGTTTCTTGAGCTCGCGCATGATGATTTCGCCTATTTTCTTGGCAGGCACTTCGCGCTCGAACTTATCGTATATTTCGCGCTCCAGGTTGGCGATAATCCCGTCTATTTTCTGGGGGGAAACCGGGCGCTTTTCGCAGGCTTTATTGATGCCGCTGACTATCTTATCGCGCAGGTAATTTTCGCGCGAACCGTCCTTTTTGATTACGCGTAAACTCCCTTCTTCCCGGCGTTCGTAAGTGGTATAACGCCGGTGGCAACGGATGCATTCGCGCCGGCGCCTGATGGCAAAGCCTTCCTCGGCCAGGCGGGAATCGATTACTTTATCAGAATCCTTTTTGCAGAACGGGCATTTCATATCGCTTAATATTAAACTATTGGGCGGATTTGTCAAACAATTTACGGATAAGCCTGCTTCGGGCAAAACAACGCGGCTAAATAGTTTTATTTACCCTTGACATTTCCCCTAAAAGAGTGTATTCTATAGTCAGATAACTTACGGGGTTTTAACATGAAGCCTAAAATAGCTTTTGCAACTGTCTTTTTGATGCTCGCCTTAACCGCATGGATATGGGGCAGCCAGATCGAGCTCAAAAACGGCACCATCATCGAAGGCAGCGTCAAAGAGATAAAGAACGACAAGGTCATCCTGGATTTAGGCGAGGAAAAGGAAATGGGAATCGCCTTAAACGAATTAAAACCGCATTCGGTCTATACCGTCCGGCAGCAATTAATGGATGATTCAAGCGCCCAGGAACACTGGACGCTCGGGGAATACTGCCTGTCCAATAAGCTTTACGACCAAAGCCGCAACGAATTCGAGAAAGCCGCCGAAATCGACGAAACCCTGAAAGACAAAGCCGACGAGAAAATAACGCTTATTGTGGAAGAAGAATACACCGCGGCCATCGAAAACGCCGTGGAGCTGATGAAACAAAATAAATACGAAGAAGCCCTGAATATCCTGCAAAAACTAATCGGCAAATACCCGGACAGCAAATATGCCGAAGAAGCCACTAAAGCGGCCGCATTTGCCACCCAGATGATACGCCATAACATGGAAGAGGAAAGCAAAATCAAAGAAGCGGAACAGAAAAAGAAGGAACAGGAACAACTGGCAAAGAGGGAAACAGAGCTGAAGAAAAAGTATTTGAACGAGGTGGTTAAACCGGTTAAAGAAGTGGGCGAACTTAACGCCGCAGGCCTCGAAAGCGAAGGGGAAAACAATTCCATCCAGGCGGATAAATCGTATAAAAAAGCCCTTGAGAAATTGGCTGCGGCCAAAACATCTTTAATCGCCATGCTCGACCAAACCCGCGATGTCAATCTCTTAAGCGAAGGCAGGGAAAAGCTGAGGGAAATCAACGGCTGGATGGTCACCCTTTACAATAACCTCGGACAGCTCTGGGCAATGGAACTCAACTTCCGTGAAGCAATCAAATGGCTGAATAAAGCCCTGGCACTTGACCCTTCCAACAAGCCGGCTTCTGACCTGAAAGTAAAAATAATAGAACTGGAAGCCCAGCGCAAATTGAATATAAAATAAAAGCGATATCATTTATTGACACTTCATCCGAATTAATATAATTTAAAACGTTACCGTGATTTATAAGGAGCGAATCATGAAAACCCTTATGTGCATCTTGGGATTTGCCGGGATATTATTTATCGTAGGATGCGGAACTTCTTCTGCGCCGCAAACAACCGGGACTCCAAAAACAGAACCTCCGAAAACCGAAGAACCCATTACAGTGAAACCGGAACCGCCTAAACTTGAAGAAATCATCGAAACAGGCATGGAAAAACTATTGCAGATGGGCGAAGTGATGATTTACGAAGAGAATTATCAAAAAGCCCTGGCCGTATATCAGAAAATAATTACTTTGGAAAATATCCCAAAAGAAGCCTTGGGTAGCGCCCACTATAACAGCGCCTGTATGTATTCACTCCTTAAAGATAAAGAAAACTCCCTGAAATCACTGGAACTGGCGATTAAATACGGGTTTGATAACCAGGAATTCATCGATGCGGATAAAGACCTGGAATTCGTCCGCGGAAGCGAAGAATATAAAAACGTCTTGAAATTAATCCCTCCGATAGCTGAGGTCGCCCCAACACCGCAAGATGAGAAAGACCAGGCAGAAGCCATCGAACTTATCGAAAAAGTCAGGGGCTTGAAATTAAAAGAACCGGTTAAGCATAAAATACTCACTTCCGACCAATTCGCCCGCGTTTACGGACAACAGGCGGACAGCATCCAGGGCTTTTACCGCTGGTCGGATAAAACCCTTTATATCAGGAAAGAACTCGACCCGGTCAAATTCAAAGCCACCAGGATACACGAAACTTTCCACGGGCTGCAGGACCAGCTTTTTGATATCGCCGCTTTGAACAAAAAAGTCACCTCGACGGAGGTGAGATATATCCGTGATGCTTTAATCGAAGGCGATGCCTCGCTTACTTTCATCGAATGCATGCCGGAAAGCAAGGCGAAAATGATGCTGGAAATGCCGCCGCCCTGGAAAAGCGCCAAAAACGAATCGGATTTCGGGCCTAAAATGGTCCAGTCTGTTTTGTCGCTTTACAACTATTCCATCGGGGCAAAGTTCATTAAAGCAATAAAAGAATCCGAGGGTTGGGAAGGCGTTAATAAGCTCTACGAAAACTTCCCTAAATCCACCGAACAGATTCTCCATCCGGAAAAATACCTTAAAGGCGTTGACTTGCCCGTGGCGGTTAATATGCCTGACCTGGCCGAAGGATTGGGCGAAAACTGGAAACAATCGCCGCCTGATACTCAAGGAGAATTCGTCATGCTGCTCCAGTTCCTGTCAAACCCGAAAACGGGTTTTGCGGCGGAAAGGTATTCAATCGGCTGGGGTGGCGATACTTATATCCAGGTATTTAACACCAAGGAAAAAACCGGATTCACCGCCTGGAGCACGGTTTGGGATACGGAAAAAGACGCCCAGGAATTCGCCGAAGGGATGAGCTTGCATATAGAATCATCTCTCGAAAAAGAAATCGCCCCCGCGATTGCCGATAACGCCAGGCGCTATGATGATGGCAAAATATCCAGCGCGGTTTACCAGAAAGGTAAAACCGCGATTGTATTACAGGAAGTCCCGAACGAACTGTTTGACGGTATCATGAAAAAACTGCGCCAATAATTACTTTACAAAACGGCGCCTTTTAGATAGAATACAAAGGTCGTTCTTATAAGGAGTTTTTATATGAAAGTAATCGGATATATTCTCCGTTTAACAAACTGGCTGGTGGCGGTCGGATTCGGAGCAATCGGATTTGCCTGGGCGGCTGATGTCGTCAATATCGTAATGATTGGCAATTTTATCGACCAAATCAACACCAATCCATCGGTAAGAATGGTGGCATTGTTATTAACCGTGTATATTGTCCTCTTTAACCTGCTTTATTTCCTAAGCCACCTGTTTGTCCGCCAGTATGCCACCCATATAAAATTGAACGTGGAAAGCGGAGAATTTTCCATTTCTCTCTCGGCGATAGAAAACTCCCTGCGCCGAGCGGTAAAGAAGCTTTCTGAGGTGCACGATATCCATATCAAGATCCGTAAAGACAAAAAATCGGAAGTGAAACCGATAGTCATTACCGCCTATTATTCCGCCTGGGAAGGGACTAATGTCCAGGAAGTGACCGCAAAAATCCAGGAAATGATACACATGCGCTTTCAGGAAATCGTCGAGGTGAAAGAAGCTCCTGTCTTCCAGTTATACCTTACCAATATAGTAGAACGCGACCATAAAAAATCCGACGGCAAAAAGAAATCAGACCTTGTCGAACAGGGAATGTTTTACGGGCCCCAGTATCCGGTTGATAGCGAGTAATTATGGCCGTTGAAACCAGAAAGATTTCCGGGATAAAACTCACTTTAATTGTTTCCGTAGCCTTTCATCTGTTGGTTTTGATAATACTTCCGGCATTAAGTTTCAGCAAGCCTTACCAATATACCTGCCGCGACCTTGATTTTATATTCGAAGAGCTCCGTGCACAGCCGAACAACCTAAAATCAGAACAGCCGGAGCCGCCTAAGGACACCCCTAAAACAATAACCGATAATCCGAAAGAAAAACCGCCGGAAACGCCGCCTCGAACCGAAGAAAACGAGTTAACAGAAAAAAACATATCTGTCCTGCCTGAAGAAATCAAACCAAATGAGCCAAAAGAAAAACCGCCGGATAAGCCTGAAGACACCGTTCACTCAACTCTTACGCCGGAACAAGCCCAGCAAAAACTGAAAGAACTGGAGGAATTCTACGACAGAAGCAACTTAACGCCGGAATTAAGATTACGCCTGGCCGGAGAAAATAAACCCTACCTAAAAAGAGTTCAGGAACAAATACAGGCAAAATATTTCGTTCCGGAAGAAGCCAAAAGACAAAAGCTTTCCGGAAAAGTTACCGTAAAAATAACGGTTAGCCCTAAAGGAGAAATCCTGGAAGCCGAAATAACCAAGCATTCGGATTTTCCTATCCTTGATATGGCCGCCCTTGAGACCGTTAAAGCGGCCGCCCCTTTCCCGGATATTTCTACAAAAGTTGATATGCCCTCATTAACAATAATAATCCCTTTTATATACCAAAAATAAGCCTCTAAAAAAATGCTGGAAGAAATCTGGTTTGAAAATTTACCGGTTAAAACAATCGGTCGCCAAATACGTTGTTTTAAAAAGGTCACCTCCACTAACGACCTCGCCTGGCTGGAAGTTTCAAGGGGCAGTCCGGAAGGAACCGTTATCTTCGCCGATGAGCAACTCAAAGGCCGGGGAAGATTCAACCGTTCCTGGCACGCACCCAAAGACGCCGGTATCTGGTCGTCTGTTATTTTAAAACCTGATATCCCTATTGAAAAATCATCCTTATTGATGGTTATCGGGGCAATTGCCATTTGTGAATTGCTTAAAGATAAATTCAAGCTTGACGCCAAAATCAGGTGGCCTAATGACGTCATTATCAATGATCGGAAAATAGCCGGCATTATCGTGGAAACCAAGTGTATCGCCAGCAAACCGGAAGCCATAATTTTAGGCATCGGCTTTAATATTAACCTAAAAAGTGAAGAAATCCCTCCTGATTTAACTCAAACAATCACTTCATTATACATGGAAACGGGTGCTTTAATAGACCAGAAGGATATTTTCCGCCAATTTTTAATGTATCTTGATAACTGGTATCAAAAAGTGCTTAGCAAAGAGGAGAATGAAATATCGGATACCTGGAAAAAGATGTCCGGAATCATCGGTACGGATATCACCCTTGAAGTCGAAGGAAAAACAGTGGGAGGAAAAGTAATTGCTATTGACCTTCATAAAGGAATTACATTAAAAACTCCGGAGGGCGATAAGGTATTCAGGGGCGAAAATGCAACGCTCCTACGCTCTAAGAAAAAATAACTACCCTCTTTTACAGATAAAGAATCCGGGAACAGGAACGGCAGCGGATAATATCCTTGCCTCTCATCAACTCGTTTATTTCCTGGGGAGAAACATCCATAAAACATCCCTGGCAAACTTCTTCTATCACCTGCGCCAAAGCGGTCTTATTAACGGTATGGGCGATTATTTTTTCGTAAATAGTCATAAACCCGGAAGGAACTTTTTCCGCAAACTCACTCCTTTTTACGTATAATTCTCCGAGCGCTTTATCAACTTCAGCCACCGCCGCATTAACCTCTTTTGCCACTTCATCGCGCTTTTTTAGGGCAACCTCCAATTCCTTCTGGGCGCTTTCCGTATCTTTCTGTATTTGCTCGGCGCGCGAAAAGAAGCCCAAAATTTCGTCTTCCAAAACACTCATATCAGCCTTGACTCCGCTGATTTCATGCTGGAGGGTTGAATATTCCTTATTGGTCTTAATGGTATTCAGCTGAACATTCAACTTGAGGACTTTATCCTCTTTTTCCTTAAGAAACAGTTCTTTCTGGTCTATCTCTTTCCTTGAATCCTTGTGACTGCTTTGAAGTGATGCTAATTTCTCCTTCAGGATGGTGACCGCTTTATCTTCTTCCTCCAGGACCAATGGTTTTTTTCTTTTCTCCTCTTCCAGCGCATGAATCTTTACATCAATTTCCTGCAAATCCGTCAGCACTTTAATCGTATCGTTTATCATTCTTCTTTTGCACCTGTTTTCTCTAAGAAATTAATTAACTTACGGCTCCTGATGGGATGCTGCAGTTTCCTTAACGCCTTGGCTTCTATCTGCCTGATTCTTTCACGCGTCACGTTAAATATCTTGCCGACCTCTTCCAGTGTATAAGCATATCCCGTTTCTATGCCGTAACGGAGTTTCACGATTTCCCTTTCTCGGAACGAAAGCGAGTTAAGGACATCATTCAAGCGTTCCCGCAGCATATCCTGGGTTGCCGCTTTAAGAGGCGATTGAACTCGGCGGTCCTCGATAAAATCGCCGACCTGTCCGTCTTCCGAATATCCGATGGGCTTGTCCAGCGAAACCGGATACCGGGAAATCTTAAGCACCCTTTTTGTTTCATCCAAGGGAATATGGGAATTTTCCGATATCTCCTCCACCGTCGGTTCACGCCCTTTTTCCTGAAGTAATTTCTTGGCGGTATTCTTCAAGCGGCTCATCGTCTCCACCATATGCACCGGAATCCTGATTGTCCGTGACTGGTCGGCAATCGCCCTGGTAATCGCCTGCCTTATCCACCAGGTGGCATAGGTGGAAAACTTATACCCGCGTCTGTATTCGTATTTTTCCACGGCGCGCATCAGCCCGGTATTTCCCTCCTGGATTAAATCCAGAAAACTCAATCCGCGGTTTCGGTATTTCTTGGCGATACTTACCACCAATCTCAGGTTGGCACTGGATAATTTCCTTTTAGCCATTTCGTATTCCTGTACCCGGCGGTTTATTTCTTTTACCCGCGCTTTCAGGTCGTTGTCATCCTCAAACACCAGAAGCTTCAGCCCAAAAAGTTCCTGGTTCAGCTCATTTAAACGCGACTTGTTCTTAGCGGATTTCCTGATGATTTCTAGTTCTTTCATTATTCCGCTAAACCTTTTTGAAATGTCTTTCAGCCGGTCTACCACCGGATTTATTTTCTTTGTCTGAACATTAAGATCCTCGGTTATTTTCACCCATTTAGCCTGAATGCCCAAAACCTTCTTAGCCACAGCTTCTTTCTTTTTACCGGCAAGGTTGTTATTAGCAAGAAGGCTGTAACTGCCCTGCGCTTCTTTCAAAAAGTCTTTCAGCTTGTTAATGATTCTGGGAAGCCGTTTTATGATGCTGATTTTGGAAAGATCTATCGCGGCTTCTGCGCGGAGCGTTCTGTCGTATGCGATATTACCATCACGCACATCTTCCAGGACTTTAATTGTCTCCATTATCGCCACGGGAGATTCCAACACCTTTTCTCGGTAGCGCCTGCGGGTTGATTCTATTTTCTTGGCCAGAATCAACTCCTCCACCCTGGAAAGCAAAGGTATTTCGCCCATCTGGGTAAGATAAAGCCTGACCGGGTCGTCAATATGAGAAACTTTTTCCTCCGGTACCGCGCTTTCCGGTGCGGCATCCCCGTCTTCCCCTTTAGCCGGCTCTTCCGTCACATCATGGTCAAAAGG
This sequence comes from Candidatus Brocadiia bacterium, assembly GCA_020051675.1. Lineage (GTDB taxonomy): Bacteria > Planctomycetota > MHYJ01 > JACQXL01 > JACQZI01 > JACQZI01. The sequence goes on along the minus strand of JAGVQN010000042.1, from coordinate 4,033 downwards.
ACGCTCCTCATCGACCAACTCAATCCCCTGGTCGTCAATCATAGTCAAAAGCTTGTCCAGCTTATCCTGCGAAATCATATCAGCCGGAAGGACCTTGTTGATTTCGTCGTAGGTAAGAAAACCGCGTTTCTTGCCGCTTTCTATAAGCAGTTTTAAATCATTATTTAATTTTGTCATTATTTACTCCTCACTTTATGAAGCAAGGACTTTCTCAGCTCCAGATACTTCTTCTGGGCGCTGCGGAAACTTTCGCCATCGCCTTTACCCATACTTTCTTTCAGCTCCTTCTTTAACAAAGGAGCTTCCTTGGCCTGTCGGCGTTGCTTGCTGAAGAATTCAATCAGCTCGTCCAGGTGCTCCCGGCAGACTTCTTTATCACTGATGATATTCCGCTCGGTCACTTCAATCACCTCGTTGACGCAAGCCGGGTCATCGGATAAAACGGACAAAAGCGTGTCCAGGCTAACCTTATCGTATTTCTCATAAAGCCGGAAAATCTCTGTAATAATCCTCCCATAAGGAGGGGAGGAAAAATCCTCCGATACAAGATTCTTCCGTATTTTATTGATTGTATCGTTATTAACAATCATCATCTCAATAATATTCCTGAGCGCCATCACCCCGGCGGAATTGGTCTTGCGCACCGCTGTTTCTTTGGGCGGCGGATCATAGGCGAATTTCTTCTGTTTCTCTCTCTCCGCCAAACGCAGCCGTAAAACATTCTCCTTTGTCTGGGTTTCTTCGGCAAGGCGCTTAATCAATAAATTCCTTTTGACGATATTGGGAATCAGCGAAAGCATTTCCAAAACTTCGTCAATCGCCTTTGCTTTCTCATCAAGGTTATTTAAATCATATTTATTCCTAATAGAAGCCATCCGGTAGCTGAATAAATCCTTTGCCTGGTCTATCGCCCGGGCAAAAACATTCGCCCCTTTCTGGACGATGCAATCATAAGGGTCAAGCCCTTTGGGCAGTTCGGCGATATTCAAATCAAGTTCCTCTGTCAAAAACATATCAAGCGTCCGCGCCGAGGCCTTCTCGCCGGCGATATCCGCATCGTAAACCAGCACCACCTTATTGACAAAACGCCGAAGGAGTTTTATGTGGTGCTCGGTCAAAGCCGTTCCCAAAGTCGCCACCACCCATTCCAGTCCCGCCTGGTGCGCCATCATCACATCGGTATACCCCTCGACGATGCATAAAAGACCCTTTTTATCCGCGCTTTCCTTGGCGAAATTCAATCCGTAAAGAGTTTTGCCTTTGCTGAAAATAGCGCTCTCCGGAGAATTAAGATAAACCGGCTCGGTCTCATCCAGAGCACGGCCGCCGAAACCGACAACCCGGTCGCGGCTATTAAATATCGGGAACATCAGGCGATTCCTAAAACGGTCGTAATACCCTTCCCGCTCCTTGCGCGGCAATATCAATCCCAGTTCCGCCAGATGGCTTTCCTTAATTTTATCCTGCCTAGAAGCCTTAAGCAAATTATCCCACCCTTCGGGCGCATATCCAAGAAGAAACCTGTCGATAGTCCCCTGCTTAAATCCCCTTTTGGCAAGATATGCGCGGGCAACTTCCCCTTCATTCGAACCGCTTAATTTCTTGTGGAAATAATCCGTCGCCCAGTGGTTTATTTTAAGATAAGTCGCTCTTTTCTTTTCGTCATAATCTTCCTGCGGAGTCGGATTCGTAATTAATCTTATCCCGCTTTTCTCGGCCAGTATCTTGACCGCCTCTATAAAATTCACTTTCTCGAACGCCATGACAAAGGTAAAGACATTCCCGCCTTTATGGCACCCGAAACAATGGTAAATCTGCTTTGCGGGCGATACTAAAAAAGAAGGGGTCTTTTCGTCATGGAACGGGCATAAAGCCTTGTAACCTGAACCTGATTTCCTAAGGGGTAGGTATTCGGATATAATATCTACGATGTCATTTGCCTGCTGAACTTCCAGGATGCGTTCTTCGGGAATTAATTGTCCCATTATGGAGTTATATCTCCTTATAATAAGGACTAAAAGCCTGTAATAACGGAAACCATTTAGTATAACCCCTTATTTACGCTTTGTCAAGTTATAATACGTAAATTATGTTATATTGTTTGATAAAACCGCGCCAAACAAACGGGGGCTATTTTATTGACTTAGCGATATTTTTAGTATATTTTAAGCTCGATTTTAGTGAATTAGGGGCCCATAGCTCAGCGGTAGAGCAGCGGACTCATAATCCGTTGGTCGTAGGTTCGAACCCTACTGGGCCCAAAAAGGAAAGTTTCATAGTTTAAAGTTACCCCGCTCCTCCCGCTTTGCGGGATTCGGGGACACCCGATTAATAGGGAGTCCCTGACGATAGGAACGGGACAGGTTTCAGGTTAAATAACTTGAAACTTATAACCTGAAATTATTATGACCCCAATAAACCGCCAGGCCATCTACAAAGAATTCAGGCGAATCGGGCGTATTACCTACGATTTAGGCTACAATAACACCCACAGCGGCAATATTTCCGTCCGCGTCGGCGATAAAATACTGATTAACCGCCGCGGCGCTATGCTCGGGTTTTTGGAGGATAAGGACCTCGTCGAAGTCCCTTTAAACAAAGAAAGCCCGGCTGATAAAAAAGCATCTGTGGAGCTGAATTCCCACCGGGCGATACTGAGAAACACCCCGGCAAAGGCGGTTCTGCACATGCATCCGCCTAAAACCATCGCGCTTTCGCTTATAATGAAATCAGTCCCGCCGATTACCGTGGAAGGGAAGCTGTTTTTCAGGAAACCGGTTCCGGTTCTTGCCTTAAAAAATGCCACTGCCTCTCTTGAAATGGAAAAGGCGTTGGTTCGCATCCTAAAAACCCATCCGATGGCAATCGTGCGCGCCCACGGCACCTTTACCATCGGCCAAACCATAGAAGAATGCCTGCGTTATGCTTCCATGTTTGAAGATAGTTCCAATATTACATACCTTGTCAGATTATTAAAAGCCAAGAGGTAATTAAAATGCGCGTGGCAATGTACTACAACAATAAGGATATCCGTATCGAGGAACAGCCCAAGCCTCAAGCCGGCAAAGGAGAACTCGTTATGCGGATAGAGGCAAGCGGCATCTGCGGAAGCGATGTCATGGAATGGTATCGCATAAAGAAAGCCCCTCTGGTCTTGGGGCATGAAGTCGCCGGAGTTGTGGATGAAATCGGACAAGGCATGACCAAATATAAAAAAGGAGACCGTATCGTCGCCGCTCACCACGTCCCCTGTAATACCTGCCATTATTGCCAGAGCGACCACCACACGACATGCGATACTTTGCGCTCGACTAATTTCTATCCGGGCGGCTTTGCGGAATACGTCCGGCTGCCGGTAATCAATGTGGATAGAGGCGTCTTTAAGATCCCCGAGGGAGTCTCTTTTGAAGAGGCCACTTTTACCGAGCCTTTGGCGTGCGTCCTGCGTGGACAAAAACAGGCAAGGTTAAAAGCAGGGCGAACCGTGCTTATCATCGGAAGCGGAATCGCCGGGCTCTTGCATATAAAATGCGCGCGCGCTTTGGGAGCCGGGAAAATATTCGCCACGGATATAGACGACTACCGGCTGGATTCGGCAAAGAGATTCGGGGCGGATTTTGCCGTAAAATCGACTGAATACTCCCCTGCCATAATACAAAAACATAATGACAACCGGCTGGCGGATTTGGTTATCCTTTGCGCCGGAGCGACAAGCGCGGTAAAGCAGGCGCTGGAATCCGTGGAACGCGGAGGGACGATTCTTTTCTTCGCGCCGACCAATGACGAAGAAATCACCGTCCCGATAAACAAACTCTTCTGGCGTAACGAAGTCACCATGACATCTTCCTATGCCGGAAGCGAAAAAGACCACCTTGACGCCATGGAATTAATCCGCTCCGGGAAAGTCGCGGTCAGGGATATGATTACCCATCGTTTCGGTCTTAAAGACACGGTAAAAGGATTCCAGCTTACCGCCCACCCTGATAAATCTATTAAAGTGGTAATAGAACCACATAAATAATAAAGTATCTAT
>JAGVQN010000113.1 GCA_020051675.1 Candidatus Brocadiia bacterium | reverse complement strand
TACCCATGGTTAACTCTCCTTTCTGCCCCTTTTAGGGGTCTGAAGAGTCAACCTATTTCCCTATATGGCGTGTCCTAAATGGTCGTGAGTAGGATACCCCAACGGCTGGGGTATTCCCCGTTTTTCTTTTTTAGCGGTTTTCAGCCAGAGCTCCATCGCAACCTTGACTTCTTTCAGGGCTTTCTCTTCGGTTTCTCCAAAGGCGCTGCAACCGGGAAGCTCCGGGACCACGACAATATAACCGTCATCCTCTTTGCTATAAAACAATTCGATTGCGTATTTATACATTGCTCATGCCTAATATATCATCCCATTCAAACCATGTCAAATGAAATTTTGAGCTGTTAAATATTATTTTATCCGATTAATAGTTTCTCCAGCTTAAAAAGAATGGATTTTTTGGGAGGAGGGGTAATAAAAAATCTGCCACAGAGACACAGAGAACACAGAGGCGTTTATCGGGTTTAATATTTAATGAATATCCTTAATAAATTATTCCCACAAAGTACCATGAATAGGGTCAAAATGAAAAAAGCCAGTAAATATAATATCAAGTATAAAAACAACGCAAGAGGATCCTATCCCGTTGATCATATTATCTCGAGGCTCCCTACCTTTATCATATGCTAAAGAATATCCTACTGCACAATCGACTGAGAGACAAGCAATTGTGCTATATGTACTATTTTCTTTAAGTTTTGTTCCATTAACTTTACTGTTTATTGTAAAACATCCTTGTCCAAGGAATAAACATCCCAACACGATTAAAATTAGCAGCTTTCCCCCTGTTTTCATCTCTGTGTCCTCCGTGGCTATTTCACTAACCCTTTAGTCTTGGATTCAAAGAGTTTGTCCAGGCCGTCAAGCGAGGTGTTCTTTTCTTTTAGCTGTGTATCGGCTTGGCCTTTATTGACCTGCAGTTTGTTCACGAGCTCTTGTTTTTGCTGGTCAACAGAGGCATCAATCTTTTTCTTAATCTCGGCCTTGGCATCTTCCATCCTTGCGGCAATCAGGTTCTTCACCGCTTCGGAAATCTTGTCATCCAGATTTGATTTTATCTTCCAGGAGAATTTGCCCCCGTCTATGGTAACAACCGCTTCTATCTTGATATCGTTGGATGAGGAAAGGACTCCGGCAATCTGTTTTGTCGCTTCGCTTTGTCCTATATCTTCCGGCGTGAATACTAACTCGCGCGGCAGTATCGTGATATCTATTTGGGTCTTTCCCCCACTGCTCACCAGAGCCGCGTGGATATCCGCCCTACCGCCGGAAACGGTCTTGGGCAGGAACTTGGAATTGCCCAGCGAGAAGCCCTTTAAATCGTAATCCTTTATAATCAATGTAAGCGTGTCATTGCTCGCCGTGGCATTATGGACCAGCAGTCCGTCCAGCGTAAATACCGGAGAGGTGCCGGTCAATGATATAACCGTCGGACTGCCTGAAAGGTTCTGGTCGGATGAGATATTCTCCACTTTCCCGCTGAATTTAAGCTCATCAGCGGATGCCTTATCGCCCGTGGTCACCAAGACCTTCTTTAAGAGGAATGCCGGATAGCCCTTTTCCTTCGGGAAGGCGATATCCATCCCGATAAAAGCCTTTGCCTTGGGGGTTTCGGTTATCGGCCCGCCGGCAGGCATTAAATTCTTTATTATCTTATACCACTTTAAGGCGCTCTGTGCCCTATCAAGCCACACCGGACCCAACGCCAGGCGGGAGATATCGCCACCGGTAATCCCTTTGGCTTCGGTGATGGTTTTCAAGGCGGCTTCGTAATCCTTTTGTTTCAGCTGGTCAATCGTTTTCAGGGCGGTATCGACATAGGCGTAATCCGAACGCACCTGGTTTTCCGCGGCTTTGACATCGCCTTTTAACTTATCTATCTCTTTCAAGATATCCTTAGCCTTACTTATTTCTTTTTTCAGCTTGCGCGGGTCTTTTTCCTTGATGTTGATATCTTCAATCTGCTTTTTGATGGATTCAATCCGCGGGGTGAGATTGAGGTTATTCAATAAATCCATTGAACTATTATGGCGCTTATCCAGTTCGTCATTGACCTTTTGAATCTCGGCCGGGGCGGTCAGTTCATTCGGCTTGACGACGTCATCAACATTAACCTTTTGCTCTCCCTTAAGTATTTTAAGCGCGGGAACATCTTCGGTTTCCGCGGAGAGCGACTCCTTTTCCTTTTCAACCACCGGGTCGGGCGGCGGGATTTCCTTGGGAGGCAGTTTGCCGGAAGTCGTCCGCTTGGTGCCGGAGCGGATGCCTTCCACGGCCATTTCCTCTATCTCCACCTTGCCTTCCAGGAGCGGCCGCCAGTTCATCTTGAAGCGGATATCATTTATCTCAAGGCGGTTCTGCCATTCGTTATCCGGGTCGGCCGACTGCAGTCCGTTAAGCGAGAAAGAGAGCCTCGCGAAGCTTAATTCAAGACTGTTGATTTCCGTCTTGGCGCCGGTAACCATGGTGCCGGTGGTTTCCATCCCCCACTTAATCAGGTTATCCATAAAGAAGAATGAAAACAACGCCATCAGCGCCAAAATGACCGCAAATGTAATAACACCCTTCCAACGCATAATTTAATCCACTATATTACTTATTTTATTATACCAGCTATAAATCCTGGTTGCCTTAATCAGCTTAAATAACTTCGTCTTTTCCAGCTTTGGCTGGAGAGAAGTCCGGTACGCAACCACCCCTTTATTTACAACTATAAGATTGGGGATGAATAGGATTAAAGAGATAACCAGGCTGCCCAGGACAAGTGTATTATTAAAACCGGTCCAGGGGACGATGGGCAGATTATATAAAAACGTCCAGAACGAGTTAAGGAATCCGAAATCAACCAGCAACAGATACCCAAGCTGGTGCGAAAGCGGGTCAATCAAAAAGGCCAGGAGCTTGAATATCAGCATGGAGAAAATGGCTGAAGAGACATTGACGCGGATAATGCAAATCAGGAACAAGACGAGAAGGTTATGGAGGCTCAAGAGCGGGGTGAGACCGAGAATGACGCCGAAGGCGAATCCGCCGGCAATCTGACGGGGCGAGACATCGCCGTTAAGTATTCTGAACAACTTCCGCAGTATTTTTAAGGTCAGCATAGTATTACCACTACCTTAAACGTAACAGCCGCTATTGTCAAACAAATCAAGCCACAGATTTAATTTCATCCGTGTAAATCCGTGTTTATCTGTGGTTACATCTTCGTTATTCTCACCGCACAGACCTTAAACTCAGGTATCTTGGCAACCGGGTCTATGGCATTATTGGTCAGCATATTCGCGGCGGCTTCGGCAAAGTGGAACGGGATAAACACCGTTCCTGCCGGGACTTTCTCCGTTACCAGTGCGTTAATCGTAATAGAACCCCTGCGCGAAGCGACATTGACTTTTTCGCCAGCCGCCACCTTTAATGCCTCTGCATCAGCCGGATTTATCTCCACATACGCCTCGGGCATGACAAAAACCGGACCGGTGGAGCGGCGGGTCATCGAGCCTGTATGGAAATGATAGAGACTCCTTCCGGTAGTCAGGACAAAGGGGTATTCCTTATCCGGCTCTTCTGCCGGCGCTTTGTATTCGATTGACTGGAACTTGCCCAATCCGCGCGTAAATTTATCCTTATGGAGGAATTTGGTGCCGGGATGATTCTTATCCGTACAGGGCCATTGAATAGATTTGCATATTGCGGATTGCGGAACGAGCCGACCGTAGGTAATACCGCCGTATTGCGGGGTAAGCGAAGCAACTTCATCGGTGATTTCGCACACTGTATCATACTTAAAGTTGGTTTCTATATTAAGCTCTTTTGCCAGGCGGACGCCGATTTCAGAAAGTATCTGCCAATCCGCCTTGCTTCCTTCGATCGGTTTTAAAGCCTGCGGTGACCACTGGACCCGCCTTTCGGTATTTGTATAAGAACCGTCTTTTTCAACAATACTCGTAGCGGGCAGTACCACGCTTGCCCGCTGGGCGGTTTCCGTCAGGAACATATCCTGCACCACCAGGAAATCAAGCTTCTTCAACCCCTCATCCACGTGGCTGATGTTCGGGTCGCTTATCATCGGGTTTTCGCCCATGATATAAAGGCCTTTGATTTTACCATCAGAGGCGGCATCAATAATCTCGGTTACGGTCAAGCCGGCTTTATCGCTTAAGCCTACCCCGTAGGCGCTCTGGAACTTTTCTTTCATCGCGGGATTAGTCACCGCCTGATAACCGGGATAGACGTTCGGCAACGCGCCCATATCGCAGGCGCCCTGGACATTGGATTGTCCCCTTAACGGATTAAGGCCGGAAGATTCCTTGCCAATCTGCCCGCAGAGCATGACAAGATTCGCCAGGGACATGGTGTTATCCGTTCCGGTCGTATGCTGGGTAATGCCCATTGAATAAAAGACCATGGCGTTTTTGGCTTTGGCATACATCCGGGCGGCTTTACGGACATCCTCGGCAGGGACGCCGGTAATCTTTTCCGTTTTCTCCGGCGGATAATTCATCACCACCTTTTTCATCTCTTCGTATCCTTCAGTGCGGTTCTTGACAAACTCCTTGTTTTCCAGTCCTTCTTCCAGAATTACATACATCAAACTATTAATCAAAGCGACATCGCTGCCGCATTTTTGCCGCAGCCAGATTTCGGAAAACTCGACCAAATCTATTTCCCGCGGGTCGCAGACAATCAACTTGGCGCCTTTTAAGACAGCCCGCTTAATCGCATAGCCGATTACCGGGTGCGCCTCGGTAGTGTTTGAACCGATCACCAGTCCGAAATCCATATTCTCCACTTCATCTATCGAATTAGTCATCGCGGCGCTGCCGAAGGACTGCGCCAATCCGGCGACTGTTGAGGCGTGGCAAAGCCGGGCGCAATGGTCCACATTATTTGTGCCGAACAACGCACGGCACAGTTTTTGCATCAAATAATTCTCCTCGTTGGAACACTTGGCGGAAGCCAATACAGCCAATGATTCAGGGCCATGATCATTTTTAATCTCCGCAAACTTCTTAACGATTAAACCAATCGCCTCTTCCCAGGTGGATTCGCACAACACGCCGTCCTTACGGACGAGCGGTTTATGAAGACGCTGGCGGCTTTCTCCCAACGACTTATCAAGAGCGGCTGAAGGATACACGGGTAAATCGGTTGAAATCCCCCTTAATCCCCCTTTTGCAAAGGGGGAAATAGGGGGATTTGAAGACGCCTGACGCAAAACGCCCCGATATTCATCGGGACTCCGTTTCACTTCGCAAGACGCAAGGCGGTCGGGGTGCCCCACATAATCCATCCCGAAATGCCCTTTGATACAAAGCCAGCCGTGATTGGCCGGCCCGGCCGGGTTACCGCGTGAACGGATAATTTCGTTATCCTTTACATCTAAAATAATACTGCAGCCGCACCCGCAATAAGGGCAGACGACGGCGACTTCCCGGCATTCCGCTAATCTTCCCTTAAAGCGGCCGGTCAAATCGGTAAGCGCCCCCACCGGGCAAACATCAACACATGCGCCGCAGAAAACGCAATCAGAATCTTTTCGCGGGATATCTAACGGTGTCGTAATCTTTGTGGCAAATCCGCGTTTAGTAAAATCTATCGCCTCGTTAACCACGGTTTCATTGCAGGCAACCACGCACCGCCCGCACATAATACATGTGTTATAAGACATCTCAATCAACGGATTGCCTTTTTCATTTGGATAAGAAGTGCGTTCCCCTTCATATGATGTTTTTTCCAGGCCGAATTCATAAGCGTATTTTTGGAGCTGGCATTGGCCGTTTTTCTCGCAGGTCATGCAATTCGCCGGATGGTCGGAAAGAATCAAATCAAGAACGCTCTTGCGATAATTATGCAGCTTATCGCTGTGGGCGGTAACCTCCATGCCCTCTTTCACGGGCAGGGAGCAGGAAGCGATGGGCGCCCGCCCGCCTTTTATTTCCACGATGCACAAACGGCACCCGGCAAACGGGCTTAATGCGGGATGATAGCACAGGTGCGGAATATGGATTCCGTTTTCCAATGCCACCTGCAATACTGTTTGATTAGGCTGCGCCATAATTTGTTTACCGTCGATAGTGAATTTGATGCCTGTCATAATCCAGCTCCTTCTATATCTGTTTGATCCTCATTATCATACCCCTTGGCAATAAGATAACCGCGCGCCCGTTCGGAAAGTTTATACCGATTCACCAAGATCCAGAACCGCGCGCGATGGTTTGGATGCAAAATATGTGCCATTTCGTGGATAATAACATAATCCCTGACCCAGGCCGGCATTCCGGCAAGGCGATGCGAAATCAGAATTGACCTGTTTCGGTGGTTGCAAACTCCCCACTTGCTTGTCTGCTCGGTGGAATACTCTATTGATTTAACATCTATTTGGTTATCAAAATACTGCTCGTTAAACCGGCGGCAAGCGCCTAACAGGTTTTGCTTCAGGTTAAGTTCCTTCCTGAGTTCGCGGCGTTCAAACCGTTTGCGGAACTTGGCGATAACCGTGTTTAATTCCGCCTCCGGCGTATGCTGGGGCGCGCTCACCAGCATTACCTCACCTTCCATGCGCGCGCTGATGGTGCGCCGGCGCCTGGGGCTGCGAATAACTTTTACTTCCATAATTAAAATGCAACCACAGATTATACAGATGAACTCTGATTAAACCTGCGGTTTATATTCTTTATTTTCTAAATCGCAACGCAGACATCTGGCTGATTCTTTATAAGCCGCGGAGTCCGTATAGCCTTTGATTACTTCCTTGAAGTTGTTGCCCCTGCCTTTAACCGGAATATGCTGTATCAATTGTCTGTCTGCTTTAAGCGGGTCGTGCGGACCTTTAATATCTGCGGTATGGGTAAGTATTGGGTCAATCGCTTCAGGCAGTTTGCCTTCGCCTCCTAAATATTTATCAATCGCCACCGCCGCCTTCTGCCCTGTCGCAATGGCATATATCACCATTCCGGCATTGGTAATCGTATCACCGCCGGAAAACACGCCTCGCTGGGAAGTTTCCATAGTTATCGGATTAACCTTAAGCCCGCCCCATTTGGTGAGTTCAATGTCATTACCTAGGAATTCCAAACCAGGAGATTGGCTGATTGCGGTGATTATCATATCAGCGCCTACGGTAAACTCAGAGTCTTTGATTGGTATAGGTTTCCTGCGACCGTCTTTATCAGCCGGACCTAATTCCATCTGGACGCATTGTATACCGGTTACATTTGGTTCACAATTCACCGATGATGGAGCTGCGAGGAACCTGAATTTTACTCCTTCTGCAATTGCATCCTCTATTTCATCTTTATGCGCGGGCATCTCGTCTTGTGAACGGCGGTAAACTACGATTACCTCTTTCGCGCCAAGACGCAAGGCACTCCTGGCTGAATCTATTGCAGAGTTTCCGCCGCCGATTACGGCTACTCTTGCGGGAACTTTCTTAATCTTACCTGACATAACATCATTAAGGAATTGCAGAGCATCAACAACATTTTTATTATCTTCGCCCTGCACGCCTAAAG
>JAGVQN010000054.1 GCA_020051675.1 Candidatus Brocadiia bacterium | reverse complement strand
TCTGCCGCCTCGTTCTTGATAAAGCCACCGCCGTCAAATTCTTTGAGAATAAAGAATATGCCACCGGGAGTTTCCCTCTATCCGCCCAGGAAACTCTTTTTGACGATGTGGTCTATTTCGGGCTCAAGATAATTATTAACGGAATAAAAACAGAGAAAAAATGGGATTCGCTGCCTCAGGATAAAGATGACCTTGAACCTTCTTCGGATGAAAACACGCTGGTGGTAAAACAGACATTGCCCCCGGCAATAGAGCTTGAAGTGGTTTTGAAACCATCGGTATTCCCGGAACCGTATATCACCCTGAAAACCGATAACGATAATATACTTATTGTCAGCAATACCAACGGATTACCGGCCCCTTCCGAATACGTTAAAATAGACCAAGAATGGATTGGGTTTTCCGGCTTCAGCGGTACCAACATAAAAGTCAGCCAGCGCGGCGCGCGTAATACCACAAAGGCTGACCATTCAGGCGGTACTTTTGTTATTTACGGAGAAACCTTAAAACAGTTATTGTATTTTGTTACCAGCGGAGCAACAGCGACGTCCCCGTAGGGGGAAGGTGTCTTAAATATGCTTAAAGGCGAGAAACAGGGATTTACGTTACTTGAGGTAATTATTGCCTTGCTTATCTTGGCAATCGGTTTAACCAGTATATTTTCACTTTTTGGCCGTGGGACCCATTCGCTTTACCAAAGTGTGACGGATTTGACCCTGACTTCTTACGCAACTACCATATTTTCCGAGATTTCCGCAAAACTTAAGGATATCGGGGACACCCCCCAAAGCTTATACGGACAGAAACACCCTTCTTTCCCGCCTAATTACACCTACGACCTTGAATTCGTCTCTTTAGATCCGGTTAATACCGCCGTGCGCGATGCCGGCAAGAATTCCATTCTTGTGGTTCTGACCATAAAATGGATGCGGGGTATGTATAGCCATTCGGAAAAGTTCCAGGCCGTTATGTTACGGTAAATCAATAAGGGTAGGATTTGTCCTTGGAACTGCCGTCTTCCAACGCGCGGTCAATCTTTCGCCTTAAATCATCCGCCGTATGTTTGGGCACGAAACGCGTATGGAGCCAGTAACAGATATAAAGCCCGAAAGAAATGAATATCAGGAATTCCAGCGGATTCATCCATCTCGGCGCGATGCATGCATTAATCGTCCGGACAATACCGGCAATCAATCCCTGTAAGATGTAAATAGTCCGCGCGCTTTCAAGAAAGCTGACTGAAACCTGCAATCCGGCGGACATCACCAAGACGGCCGAGAAGACCGCGCCCAGGAATGCCATGCCCTTGCCTACAAACAAATCCAGGAAACTGTTCATTACTCTCCAGACCAGGTATGTCAGGGCGGCGGTGGTGAAAAGCGAAAAAAGAAATGCAACTGAATTGTCTGCCACTTCCCAGGGATTTATCGGAATCGGTCCCATAATTATCTCCTTCTTTATTGGTTACAGCCTCTATCTTAATCAAAAAGACTATCGGATGTCAAATAAAATTAATCAGCTACGCGTTAGGTTTAACCTGTACCAGGTAAATCCCTATCATAATCAGCAAAATCCCCAGCCATTGTTGGACAGAAACGGTTTCTTTCAAAAGGAACATGGCGAATAACGCCGTTATCAAAGGGTATGCCGATGATATCGGGACTACCTGTGAGCTCGGCGCAAGCCGTAAAGCCGCGTAATAGGCGACCATGGCGATAAATCCGGCTAGGATTCCGCTCGCGACGAAATACAAGGTTATGCGCGTGTCGCTCCGGATGAGCGTTATAATGGATTGTGTCTTGCCGGAGAAAACAGCTAAGAGAGCCATGGCAATAAAAACCGCCGCCGCCCGGATGGTCAATCCGGTTAAAGAATCGCCTGTCTTAAGCGCCATCTTGTCAAAAACCGCCGCAACACCCCATCCGAAAATGGCAATCGTAATAAATAATATGGCTCTTGCATCCATTACTTGCTCCTTTCGTTTATTTTCTCAGGGATTTTTATAACATAATAATCAAAAAGAGTCAATTCTAACCATATTAAATTCCGATAAATAAGGTATTAAAGAAGGAGCTTATTATGAGACAATCAGTAAAATTTATCGCCTTGAATCTGATGATAGCGTTTATTATTCCTGTCAGCTCCTGTAAAAAGGATGCCCCTAAGGAAATTACTAATCCGCCGGACGCAACAAGCATTGCTAACCAGGTTGAGGCAAAGAAAAAGCGGATGGCTGAAATCATAAAGGAATTGGTGGATATCAAGGCGCAAAAGGAAAAGTCTCCGGAATTAATGCGCGATGCTAAACTGTCGCAACGGGAAGAAAACCTCATGAAAGAGGGTGAGGCTTTAAGTGATGAATTAACCGGAGGCATCCGGATTAAAGAAAACGCCCTTGTGGAAGAAGTCGTAAAGAAATACGCCCCGGAATACTACGAAAAAATGTCCGCGGAAAGAGCCAAGGCCATGATTATCTCGGCGCAAAGTTGCCTTAAAGGTATACAATCTGCCCTGGAAGAATACAAATGCTTTTACGCAAAATACCCGGCCACGGATGAAGGATTGCTTTTCCTGACCCTGGAACACGATGACAAAGGCGCTTTTATAGGCAAAAGCATGCTTAAGGATCCGTGGGGCAATGAGATTGCTTACGAGCTTGTCGACGAATATCAATACAAGTTAAAATCACTCGGACCGGACGGTAAAAACAACACGCCTGATGATATAGTATTGGAAGAATAAATAAAGAAGCGCTTCGAGTTGTTTGAATCCTATCAATCGGGTTAATCCCGTTGTTACTTTTTCCCTTTGCGTTTTAAGCCCAGATTAACCCAGAATTCCCTGAGGCTTTCGCGTGCGAATACCAGGGAAATGAGCATATATAAAATCACGCCGCCGGTCACCGGAATAACCACCTTCATTAATCCGCCCCACAGTATCTCGGCTTTATCAATCGGTCCCGGCATCGCCAGAAGAATCAGGTAACACCCGGCTCCCATAATAAGCGCGATGATAAATCCGGAGATAAACGATTTGGAAAATTCATTCCGTTGCCACTTGCCAAACACTGTGGTTTCACCAGCACAGGTTTTCTTCTGCAGCAGATAAAATAGCGTGAAGAAATTTGCCATGGCGGTCAGAGCCGTCGCTAACGCAATCCCGGCTTCCTGCATGTATTGGACAAGGACAAGGTTAAGGATGACGTTCATGATAATCATCCTTACCCCGACCTTGACCGGTATTTTCATATCATTAAAGGCGTAAAAGGCGCGGTTGATTATCTGCAATCCGCCGTAAGCCCATATCCCTATCGCATAACACGCCAGCGTCGCCGCCGTGCGCGTTACCGCCGATATGTCAAGCCCTTTTGAGTGGAATAAATACTTAGGCAGGATATTATAGACCAAATCTATGGCCGGCACGCATAAGACAACCAGCCCGATTGATGCGGGAATCGCCACGAACATGGTCAGGCGCAGTGATTTCGCCAGCTCCTGTTTCATCCCGGAAATATTCTTTTTGCTGATATACTCGGCAAGGAACGGGAATACGGCGATTGCCATGGAAATGCCGATGATTGCCAGCGGCAGCTGCATAATACGATTGCTGAAATAGAGTGCCGAAATCGCGCCGTCTTCCTTGACGAATATCCGGGCAATCAGGACATCAACCATAAGGTTTATCTGGACGATTGCCAGCCCGAAGGTTGCCGGCCCCATCAGCTTCAATATCTTTTTGAATCCTTCGTTCCGGAAATCCACCTGCGGCTTATAGGTTATCTTACGCTTGATAAGGGGCGGTATCTGCATGACCAGTTCCAGCAATCCCCCGATAATAATACCCCAGGCAACTATCACCACCTGCTTTTCCGGGACAGAGCTAAACAGCGGCGCTACCAGAAAGGCGCAAATCCACGAGATATTCAAAACTACCGACGCCAGCGCCGGGATGACAAAATGCTTCAGGCTGTTCAGGATTGCCGTCAGTAAAGCGACTAGGCAGATAATCGGCATATAAGGAATCATTATCCTTAAAAGCGAGGCGAATAACGGGTAAAA
This sequence comes from Candidatus Brocadiia bacterium, assembly GCA_020051675.1. Classification (GTDB taxonomy): domain Bacteria; phylum Planctomycetota; class MHYJ01; order JACQXL01; family JACQZI01; genus JACQZI01. The sequence goes on along the minus strand of JAGVQN010000054.1, from coordinate 6,896 downwards.
ACCGGGGTCCTTTTGCGAAGGGAACATGTTTGCCATATCGGGTATGAGAAATGAAAAGGCGATAACGACTGCCGAAATGAACAGTAAGAATATAGTGAGCGTGGTAATGATAATATTAAGGAAGCGCTGGGTTTCCGACCGCTCTTTATTATGTATGTAATCGGAGAATGTCGGGATAAAGGCGCTGGATAAGGCCCCTTCGCCAAAGAGCTTACGGAAAAGATTGGGAATCATGAAGGCGAAGAAGAAGGCGTCGCTAACCCAACCGAAAAAAGTGGTAAAGAGCATATCGCGGACAAAGCCAAGTATGCGCGAAAGCATGATGCAGGCGCTGATGATTCGGGCAGAACCGGCTACGGTTGTTTCTTTTACATTATCGGTATACTTTTCGGTCATAATCTATTATATCGGTATGATTTATAAACTGAGTCAAGTAATTAGATTGATAAGCCACGAATTTAAAATTGGTTATTGGGGTTTGGAGTTTGTGTCATTGGCATCCGGCTTCGCCGGAGACTTGCTTACCTTTACCTGCGCTGGGCGGATAACGCGGTCGTGGAGTATAAAGCCCGGGCGGACTTCTTCAAGTATAATGCCTTCGGGATGCTTATCGGATTCTATCGTGGCGACGGCTTCGTGCTGGGCGGGATTAAACTTTTCCCCGATGGTTTTCATCAGGATAATCCCGCGCTTTTCCAGGATTCTTAACAGCTCTCGCCTGGCCAGGTCTATGCCTTCCTGTATGCATTTGGCGTCCGCGGATTCGCATTTTATTTCCAGCGGCTTATTGAGGCTTTCCAGGGCAGGCAGCAGTTCTTTCAAAATGGGTTCATCCTGGTATTTTTCCCAGCATTCCTTTTCCCTTTTAATGCGTTTCTGGTAATTGGAAAAATCCGCCTGTGTCCGCTGGAGTAAATCCAGGAATTCTTCCCGTTCCTTGACCGCTTTCTTCAGGGCTTCTAAATCAGCTTCCACTTTTTTTAGAAGCGCCGCATCGCCGGAAATCGCCCGGCAGATTTTATCAAGCGGCGTTGAAAGTTCAGGCTTCACTTCATGCTTGGGTTTTTCCTCTTTCGGCTGCGCGGCCGTCAAAGGCGTTCCGTCTGGCATCACTAGTCCTGACGGGTTTTCCGGGTGTTTCTTTTTTATCATGATACTTTTTCCTGCGAGCGTATTTTACGGATGGTATTGGTGTTTTTAATGTCGTCAAACTGGCTCAGCTTTTTTATCAGTTCCGCCTGCTCTTTGGAAATATTATCCGGCGGGTCAATAGTCACGCGGACTACCTGGCTTCCGCGGTGTTTGTTCCTCAGGTCAGGAAATCCCAGGCTTTTCAGGCTGAAAATATGGCCGCTCTTGGTGCCGGCCGGTATTTTTAGCTTGGACGGCCCGTCTTTTAATGTCGGCACGTCAAGTTCCGCGCCGAGCGCCGCCTGTCCGTAGGTAATGGGCATTTCGCATACTATATCAAGCCCGTAACGGTCGAATATCGGGTCCGGCGCGACAAAGATATCGCAATAGAGGTCACCGCGGACCGAACTGTCTTCGCGTGAGGATTCGCCTTCGCCCGCCACGCGCATTCGGGAAGAATCTTCTATCCCGGCCGGTATTTTCAGCTTTATCTCGCGTTCCTTTTTAACCAATCCTGTTCCCTGGCAATAAGAGCACGCCTTTTTAATCATCTTGCCATGTCCGCCGCAATAAGGGCACGCCGTTCGCACGGAGAAAAATCCGTGGCTCTGGGTGACTTCGCCCCGGCCGCCGCATTTGGTGCAAGTGACGATGTTTTCTTTCTTGGCGCCGAGTCCCTTGCATTCGTGGCAGATTTCATTGCGCTTGAGGTTTATGGTCTTTTCCACTCCGGAATATGCTTCGCGGAAAGGGATGGTCACCTCAACCCGTAAATTAACGCCTCTGGCGCGGCGTCTTCCGCCGCCTCCGAACAGGCTGGAAAAGATGCTGTCGCCTTCAAAGACATTGCCGAATACATCAAAGATATCTTCTATGGATGAAAACCCATGGCTGGTGAATCCGCCCAGTCCCGCATGGCCGAAGCGGTCGTATTGGGCGCGCTTTTCCGGGTCGCTTAAGACCTCGTATGCTTCGGCGACTTCCTTGAATTTCTTTTCCGCTTCTTCCTTGTCCGTCGGATGCCTGTCCGGATGGTATTTAAGCGCTAGCTGGCGGAACGATTTCTTTATCTCCTCTTCCGAAGCGCCCTTGTGGACGCCGATAATTTCGTAATAATCTTTCTTTTCGGACATAATTTATTCTGAATTATTTGCTCTAATCCCCCCTTCCCCCTTTGCAAAAGGGGGATTAAGGGGGATTTTAAACGTCACTAACTGCCGAGTTAATATGACAGTAACATCGTGAGTATCAATAGTTACTTCACGCTGCCTTCAATCTGTTCCTTCTTTTCCTTTAAATCCGTAATCATGGTGCGTGAAGTCAGCATCATCCCGGCGATGCTCGCGGCGTTCTGCAAAGCCAGCCTGATGGTCTTGGTCGGGTCAACTATTCCCTCATCGAGCATATCGACGAATTTGCCGGTCATCGCGTTAAATCCGGTGTTGCCTTTACCTTCCGCGGCTTCCTCGACAATTGCCGAACCGTCGTATCCGGAGTTTATGGCAATCTGTCTCAACGGGGTTTTAAGGGCTTCCGCCACGATACGCACTCCTATTTTCTCGTTTTCGTCATCGATAGATTTTTCCAGCTTCTTTAAATCCGGGATGGTGCGCAAGTATGCGATGCCGCCGCCGGGGAGAATGCCTTCGTCGCGGGCCGCCTTGACCGCATGGACGCTGTTTTCCACCGCGGTTTTCTTTTCCTTCATGGCCGGTTCGGTCGGCGCGCCGACCTTGATTAACGCCACGCCGCCCTGTATCTTGGCGAGCCGTTCCTCGTATTTCTCTTTATCGTAATCTGAGGTGGTGATTTTAAGCAGTTTCCTTATCTGTTCTATGCGCGCGTTAATGGCTTTCTTTTCTCCGTGCCCTTCAATGATGGTGGTCTTTTCCTTTTCCACCCGAACCATTTTGGCGCGGCCCAGTTCATCCAGCGTGATATTTTCCAGTTTCCGCCCGCTTTCCTCAGAAATCATTTCGCCTCCGGTGACAGCGGCGATATCCTCGAGCATGGCTTTCTTCCGGTCGCCGAATGCCGGCGCCTTGACCGCGCAGACGGAGAAGACATTCTGCAGTTTATTGGCGACCAGAACACTCATCGCGTCGCCTTCCAATTCCTCGGCGATGACGAGCAGGGGCTTGCCGGTCAGGAGTATCTTCTGGAGTATCGGCAGGAGTTCCTGCGCATTGGTTATCTTCTTTTCGCAGATAAGGATGTATGGGTCGGAAAGCTCCGCGGTAAAGTTATCCGCTTTGTTTATGAAATAAGGTGAGATATAGCCCTTATCGAAATCCATTCCTTCGGCGAATTCAAGCGTCGTCTCGCGCCCTTTGCTTTCTTCCACGGTGATGACACCTTCGCGCCCGACTTTTTCTATGGCGTCCGCTATGAGCTTGCCGGCGGTTTCGTCGTGGTTTGCCGAGACCGTGGCGATTTTTATATAATCGGATTTATTCTTTATTGGCGTAGACATGCCTTTAAGCTTTTCGACTGTCAGCGCCACCGCGCGGTCGATGCCTTTTTTAATATAGGCGGCGTTGGCTCCGGAAACGACATGCCTCAGCCCGTTTTCATAGATATACTGGGTGAGGATTGCCGCGGTGGTGGTGCCGTCCCCGACCACTTCGGCGGTTTTCTCGGCGGCTTCGGCAATCATCTTAGCGCCCATATTTTCGAATGGGTCGGGCAACTCCACTTCCTTGGCAATCGTCTTGCCGTCGTTGACGGTTTCCGGATTGCCGAAAGATTTCTGGATAATGACGTTCTTTCCCGTTGGGCCTAAAGTCACTTTCATGGTATCCGTGATTTTGGCGATTCCGGCGCGCACCTTCTGCCAGGCGGCATCATCGAACATAATTTGTTTAGGCATAATTTTCTCCTTTTAACACGAAGACACGAAATATTAAAGCTAAAGCACGAAAGATTTTAAGATTCCGTGTTTTCCGTATTCCTTCCGTGTTTTAGTGTTACCTATTCTACCTTGGCTAAAACCTCGTCTTCCTTCATAATGACGTAGGTGGTTTCGTCGAGTTTCATTTCGTTGCCGGAGAATTTTCCGTAGATGACCATATCGCCTTTTTTAATAACGGGCTTGGCAAGGGATCCGTTTTTAAGGACTCTGCCTTCGCCCACGGCAATGACTTCGCCCTTCTGGGGCTTTTCCTTGGCGTTATCCGGCAGAACGATTCCGCCCTTAGTCTTTGTTTCGCCTTCCAATGGTTTTACAACAATCCTGTCGCTCAACGGTCTTATCTTCATGTTTATATCTCCTATCTTAAAACTTATTATTAAGTTATTTTACTTAGTCTAAACCTCAACCTCAACCTAATTCTCAGCCCCTACTTCTTCTCCTCCTGATAAAACTCATATTCCCATTTTGTCTGGGATACCGGGATTTCCTGTTCCTTGCCGAACATTTCCTTTATCTCGTAGGCTGCTTCTTCCGTTTTATTGTCCTTGTCATCATATTTGTAAATGGTTTTCCTGGTTGACTTGCCGTCGGCGCCGGATTCAACCGATTCAATATTATTGCCCCGGCCGTCGTATTTTGAAAGATACTTATCCATTAGCTTGCCGTCGGCATCGCTGACCGCCAATTCAATCTCATTGCCTTTTTCATCGCATTTGAAAGCAGCTTTCTTTTCTATCTTCCCGTTGGAGCCATATAAAACCCCGTCGGTCCGGTTGCCCTTGCCATCGTATTTTAGAGTGGATTTGTTTATTAGCTTGCCATCGGCGCCGTACTCTGCCCGTTCTGTCTCGTTGCCTTTGTCATCATATTTAAAAATGCCTTTGCCTGATATCTTTCCGTCGGCATCGTATGATGCTTGCTCAGTCCGATTGCCCATGTCGTCATATTTGAAAAGTAATTTGCTTTCCAGCTTATCATCGGCGTTGTATGAAACCAGTTCAATCTGATTGCCATTGCCGTCGTATTTGGAAACGGTTTTGTTGGTCAGCTTATCGTCGACACCATAAAAAGCTATCTCAATCTGATTGCCTTGGTCATCATATTTATAAAGGCATTTCAGGGTTAATGCGCCATCGGCATCGTATGAAACCAGCTCAATCTCATTGCCTTTGTTATTATATTTAGTGATTGTCTTGGCATCCAAGGCTTTCTTGCTTTCGCCGAATTCCTCGACGAAATTATAGTGTAGCTCTGTTTTTGTCTTAATTCCTTTAGGCGTTTCTTTCTTTTTCTCCTTGGCGAAAGACGGATTAAGCCCGCTGAATGTCAGGCAAAGTCCGATTATTATCAACAACGCTTTATTTGCCATTATTCTACTTCTTTTCTTCCGAATAAAATTCGTATTCAAATTCATTCTTAAACTGCGGGATTTCCTGGATATTGCCGTAATCCCCGTTCAGTATATACGAGATTTCTTCAGTCTGAATGCCTTTGGCATCATATTTATAAACAGTCTTATCCTTTGGTTTTTCTCCCTTGCCGTATTTGGTTTCCTCAACGATATTGTTTTTGCCATCATATTTAGAAACAGTTTTACTGAGTAAAGAGCCGTCATCCAGATACAAAGCCCGCTCAATCAGATTGCTTTTATCGTCATATTTGGAAGCTGATTTGTTAAGCAAAGACCCATCGTCCATAAATGATTCATATCCTGTTTCATTGTCTTTATCGTCGTATTTGGAAACAATTCTGCTTGTTAAATTGATGCCGTCTCCGTATAAGGACCACTCAATCCGGTTGCCTTTATTATCATATTTATAGACGGACTTTTGCGTTATCACGCCTTTGGCATCATATACGGCCCATTCTGTTTTATGGCCTTTATCATCGTATTTAAAAAGGTGCTTTTCTTTTAACTTTTCCTCGCTATTGTAATTTTCCGTTTCAATGAGCCTGTCTTTATCGTCATACTTGAATAATAATTTATTGTATAGTTTGCTTTCGCCGTCGTAAGAAGCGAATTCAACCAACTTGCCCTTTTCATTATATTTGGAAGTTTCCCTGCTTGTCAATTTATTATCCGCGGAATAGCAATTCTTCTCAATCAGGTTGCCTTTTTTATCATACTGGGAAACCCATTTGCTGGAAAGTTCTTTCTGGAATTCGGCGTTTTTCACCTTTAGTTTATAAATATTTCTCGTCATCGTCTTAAGCCCGGCGGGCGTTTCTTTCTTTTTCTCCTTGGCGAAGGACGGATTAATCCCGCTGAAGGCGAGGGCAAATCCGATTAGTATTAACAACACCTTGTTTTTCATTACTAATCCTTAGCCTCCCCCTCAACCTCATCCTCATCGGGAGCTTCGATAATCGCCGCCCCTGCCGTCAGAATAAGCTGGGCGACACTGGAGGCGTTCTGGATGGCGCAGCGGACGACCTTTGCCGGGTCCAATATCCCGCGCTTTGCCAAATCCGTAAACTCCTCTTTATCCGCGTCGTAGCCGAAATTAACATCTTTGGATTGCTCTATCTTCCTGATAACCAATGACCCATCCTGCCCGGCATTGCCGGTGATGTGTCTGATGGGCATGGCCAAGGCCTTTTTCATTATTTCCGTTCCGAGCTGTTCATCGCCTTCCAGTTTCAGGCTGTCGAGCTTTTCGGCGAGCTTAAGAAGTGTTACTCCGCCGCCGGTGACAAAGCCTTCCTCATTGGCGGCCTTGACCGCGTGGAGGGCGGATTCCGCGCGCGATTTCTTTTCTTTGAGTTCGGATTCCGTTGCCGCGCCGACATTCACCTGGGCGATTCCCCCGGCCAGCCGTGCCAGCCGTTCATGCAGTTTTTCCTTGTCGTAATC
>JAGVQN010000064.1 GCA_020051675.1 Candidatus Brocadiia bacterium | reverse complement strand
GGGGACTCCCTATCGTCCCGCGGAGCGAAGCGGAGCGGGGCAAGAAGCGCGGATTCGAATCAGGCGCGCCTAACTGGAAATGGGCTTCGGCCCTCGATTCGAGGCGCAACGAGAAAATGTCTTCCTGGAGGCAGGCGACGTTTAACTTAAATAGGTTGCAGAGCAGGTGAATAATATAAGGAGATACTAAACTAAAGGCACATGGAACTATCGCCAAATTCCCTCTCCCCTTGTGGGAGAGGGGTAGGGTGAGGGGGATCGGATAAAGTTACACCCTCTCCTAACCCCTCCCATCGAGGGAGGGGAAGAGATTTGATATGAAAGTAAAAATCACAGAAACGGTATTACGGGACGGGCACCAGTCTTTAATCGCCACCCGGATGTCCACGGGCGAGATGATTCCTATCCTGGAAACGCTCGACCAGGTGGGCTATTTTTCCCTGGAGATGTGGGGCGGCGCGACTTTTGATGTGTGCCTAAGGTTCCTGAACGAAGACCCCTGGGAACGCCTGCGCCAGATAAGAAAGATTGTCAAGAACACCAAGCTCCAGATGCTTTTAAGGGGGCAGAACCTGGTCGGCTACCGCCATTATCCGGATGATGTTGTTAACCGGTTTATTGAGAAAGCCAAGGAAAACGGAATCGATATTTTCCGCATATTCGACGCGGTTAATGATATCCGCAATATGACCGCGGCCATCAAAGCCGCCAAGCGGGTCGGCGGAATCGTCGAAGGCGCGATTTCTTACACAGTCAGCCCGGTGCACACGATAGAAAAATTCATCAAGTTCGCCATGGAATTAAAAGACCAGGGCGTTGATATTATATGCATCAAGGATATGGCCGGCCTGATTTCACCGGCCGCGGCGTTTGACCTGGTCAATCACCTGAAGAAGGAAGTGAAACTGCCGGTGCATTTGCATTCGCATTGCTCAAGCGGCATGGCGCCGATATCTTATTTGACCGCCTGCGAAGCCGGGGTGGATATCCTGGATACGACGGTTTCTCCTTTTGCCTGGGGCACTTCCCAGCCGCCGACCGAAACCATCGTCGGCGCGCTCAAGGATACGCCGTATGATACCGGGCTGGATATGGAAAAGATTCTTGAGGTCAGCGAATATTTCCAGAAGATTAAGCAGGGCTATAAACATATTCTCGACCCGATTGCCGAGCGTGTCGACCCGAAAATCATGCTGCACCAGATACCGGGCGGGATGCTTTCCAACCTGCTTTCGCAATTAAAGGCGCAGAACGCGACAGATAGATACGAAGAAGTCTTAAAGGAAACCGCCGAGGTAAGAAAAGATTTGGGCTACCCGCCCCTGGTCACGCCGACCAGCCAGATTGTCGGGACGCAGGCGGTGGTCAATGTAATCACCGGAGTCCGCTATAAAGTTATCCCGAAAGAGGTTAAGGACTATTTCAAGGGGCTTTATGGGCAGCCTCCCGGTCCGGTGAACGAAGAAATCAAGATGAAGGCAATCGGCAATGCCGAGCCGATTAAAGGCCGTGCCGCGGACGGTTTGGCGCCGGAGCTAAATGCCGCTCTTGAAGCGGTCAAACCCTATAACGGGACAGAAGAGGATGCCTTGTCTTACGCGCTTTTCCCGCAGGTGGCAATCGATTTCTTCAAGAAGCGAAGCCAGGGAATCGGGCCGACTCCGGCAAGCGAATTTCTTCCGCCATCAGCCAAGGGTGAAGAGAAAATCAAGGAGGCTTCCGACGTCAAGATGAAGCAGGGAAAAGAGCCCAGGGATTATGTCATCAATCTGGGCAACAAACGGTTTGACGTGACGGTCTCGCGCGGCGGGGAGAATTCCGTTTACGTGGATTTCGGAGGAAAGAGATACGAGGTTAATTTGGATGTAGCGACGGCCACCCAAAATATTCAGGGAGCCAAGGATCTGCGGCCGGAAACTCCGGCAGTTAAACCGCAAACTCCTGAGCCGAAACCTGAAATCAAGAAAGCCGAGGACAAGCCTGTGAAGCTGACTCCGGGAGCGGGGCCCCATTCTGCTGAAGGTCCCTATAATCGGGTGTCCCCGGAACAAAGTGGAGCGGGGCAGGGGATTAACGTTCCGATGCCCGGCAAGATAGTTGATATTAGGGTAAAGGTCGGCGATCGTGTCAAACGCGGCAACATTCTATTTATACTTGAAGCCATGAAAATGCAGAATGAAATAGATTCACCTATCGACGGGGTTGTCAGCGAGATTACTATTCAGGTCGGGGCAAATGCGGATACTGCCGCTCCGGTAATGAGAATAAACCCGGCATAGAACCCATCCAAAAGCTACATCAACTTAGGCGGGTTAAATAGCGAGCCTTTTTCGTAAGCCGCGTTAAAAGCGGCCACCACTTTCGGGTCGAATTCCGTTCCGCTCTGGCTTTGAATCTCAGTGAGAGCATCTTTTACCGAGATGCCCTGCTTTTTGGCGCCGCCGTAAGAAACGATGTTATCAAAGATATTGGCCACGGCGATGATTCTCGCGCCGATGGGAATCTTTTCCCCTTTTAGCTTATCCGGTGCGCCTGCGCCGTCAAACCGTTCATGATGATGTTTGATGGCGGGAAGAATCTCTTCTACGTCAGAAAGTTGCTTCAGCAGCTTTTCGGCCGCCAGGACATGCTCCCCTTTATCCATCAAAGCGCCGGTATCACCCGGCTCCCCTGGTTTATTTAAAGCGATTTTCCCCACGTCATGGAGCAAGGCGGACAGATGCAAATAGCGGATCTCACTTTTATTCAAAGCAAGCTCTAAAGCGATGGCGCTGGAGTAATTCGCCACGCGCTCGGCATGTCCCTGTAATTTAGGGTTGCCGATTTCGCTGGCGGTGACCAATATTTTTACCGTGGTCATCAATGTCCGGTGTGCTTTTTCCGTTGCCGAAAGCGATGAGAATACAATGCCCGTCTGGAGCCCGACCATAATGACAAGTTCCAGGTCTGATTCGGAAAAAGTCCATTCCAGCTTATCGCTTTCCAGGTAAAGGACCACTTCGCCTTTAGGGGTAGAAAGCATCGGAACGCAGATGACGGATTTGATATTGGACATCATAACGCTGTGGCTGGGCGCTAAGCGGGCATCCAGCATGGCATCCGAAGTAAGAAGCGGGCGGGTATATTGCGCCACGCGTTTAACAATCGTCCGGCTGATTTTCATTTGTTTGATTTCCTTGGGGTGCATCATCCGGGCGGAAATTTTATCGTCCGTATTATTCCAGAATAAGATATAACCCTGGTCGGCTTTGGTGGCTTCGACCAGCATTGTTAATATCCGTTTCATTAAATTATTAAGGTCTTTTTCGGTGGACATTATCTTGGAAATTTCATAAAGGGTGGCTAATTTCGGAGCGCTTAACTCCTTGCCTCCCTTTAAGCAAGGTTCGCCAAATTTAGTTTTTTCTTTATCCAGCTGTATTTCAACGGTAGAGGTTCCCATATAGTTTTCTTCCCGGTTTTCTTCCGTGCTTTCAGCTTGGTCGGGTTCAGCGCCTGCGCGGAGCGAGGCTTTTTCTTCAAACACTATTTTTAGGTCGCCGATTTTAAAGTAGTCGTTGTGTTTTAAGGAACATTCCGTTATTTTGTCTCCGTTAAGGATTGTGCCGTTGCCGCTTTGGAGGTCTTTTATAAAGTAAGTCCCGTCCAGGCAATAAATCTCCGTGTGTTTCCTGGAAACCTTGGAATCGTTAACCGACAGATTGCAGCTTGGTTCCCGCCCGATAACAAATCTGCCCTCTGTTTTAAGCTCGAATGCTTTCCCTTTTGCTTCGCCACCGACTACTTTCAAAAACGGCATAAAACTTTCCTTTTAATTGTGTTATTTCGCAGTGCTTTCACCCGGAACTATTTTTCCATCCACCAATTTTATCATATGGTGCGCCTTTTTGGCAATATTTTCATCATGTGTTACGATGACAAAAGTCAGCCCGGAGTCTTTATTCATTTCCCAGATGAGCGACTGGATTTCCCGGCTGGTTGCCTGGTCGAGGTTGCCGGTCGGCTCGTCGCAGAAGATTATTTCCGGCTCGGTGATGAGCGCCCGGGCAATCGCCACCCGCTGGCTTTCTCCCCCGGAAAGCTGGTTTGCCCGGTGTTTTAAGCGTTCGCCCAGCCCCAGTTTTTCCAATAAGCTATGGGCGCGTTTATATAATTTTGATTTGTTAATCATCCACGAAAAGTAAGAGTGCCTGATCATAAACGGAAGAACGGTATTTTCCACGACCGTTAATTCCGGGATAAGGTGGTAGAACTGGAAGACAAAGCCGAAAGTGGTGTTGCGCAAGAGCGCCGCTTGTGATGCTGAAAAAAGCGCCGTATCCTGTCCCTTGAATAATATTTTACCGGCCGTCGGCTTATCCAGGAGGCCCATAAGGTGCAATAAGGTGCTTTTGCCCGCGCCCGAAGGGCCGACGATGGAGAAGATTTCTCCCTTCATTATCTGGAAGGAAATTTCCTTAAGAACGGCCAGGCGCCTATCGCCGCTGGGGAATTCTTTCCCGGTGCTTTCAGCTTGTATGATGATATCACTCATAACGCAATGCCTCAACCGGCTCCATCCGTGCCGCTTTGATTGCCGGGTAAATACTGAAAATAATGCTCATGCTTACAGTTAGCAGGGTGATTGTTATGATTGTAGGAACGTCTATCTCCCAGGGGATATCGCCTATCTTATAAATGTTGGGAGGAAAAACCTCAAGCCCAAACCAGCTCTTCAGGAGAAATTGTATCTTGTTTAAATTGATGGTAAACAAATATCCGCTGACGACCCCAAAGAGGCATCCGAGGAATGAGATAATCAGCCCCTGGTATAAAAACAACTGCATGATGCCGTAACGGGTGCTTCCCAATGACGAAAGGATGCCGATATCCTTGGTTTTTTCCACCACCCTCATTGTGAGCATCGCCAATATATTGAAACAGGCGACAATGACCACGCAGAAAAGTATAATGGCTTGGATTCTTTTTTCTACCGTTACCGCGGTGAGAATGTTTTCTTTTTCGTCTTCCCATGTTTTTATCTGGAAGTAACGCACACTTTTGCCCAGGATTTCGTTGATTCGGCGGGTAGCTTCTTGGGCGTATTTATAATCGGTCAGGCGGATAGTGATTTTTGTTATATCTTCTGTTTTAAGAAATAATTGTGCCTGTTTTAAGGAGAGGTAGAGAGCAACGCTGTCCTGGTCAAAGAGCCCGCTGTAAAATTCATCGACAATGGTAAATTCTCCTTGTTGGGTTTGCAGCATGCCGTCACGACTCATTACAGTGGTCAGGGCTATGGATTGTCCCGGTTCCCAATCAAATGCGGATCTTTCTTGTTGTCCCGTGCCCAGCTCGTATGCGCCGACATAGCGCCCGACGATTGCGCCGGGAGGTTCCGGGTCTTTGTCTTCCAGGCGGAAATCGGTTGACCGCTTATAAACAAGGTATTCGGACAAGTTGCTTACTTTATCTTCGGTTGCCGGTTCGATGCCGATTACCATTACCGGAGCGCCGCGGTTATCTTTGGTTGAAAGCATCGCGCCCCATTCCAGGCGCGGCGAGGCATAGGCCACGTAAGGGATGGCGCGAATTTCGTCAAGCAGTTGCCGGGAATCTGCTTTATAATCGCCGAAGAATCTGGAAAAAGTCTTGAATTCATCCGATACGGAAACGGAGAGGTCCGATGAGATTCCCCTGATTTTCTGGCGGACGTCACGGACAAAGCCGCCCATGACCGAGGTGACGATGATTAATACCATTACGCCCACGGCAATTCCCGCAATGGAGAAAAAGATAATCTTGCGTGAAAGCAAATAGCGCCAGGCTAAGAATAGTTTATACATAACAGGTTACATAAATAGTTACACAAGGTTACAGAAAGTTACAAGAGGTTGCCATCCGTTTTGCGCTCGTAACCTGTTGTAACATTTTGTAACTCCTTGTAACCATTCGTAACTTTTATTTCTCCCTTAATGTCGGGAACAGAATCACATCCCTGATGGAAAGTGAATTAGTCAGTATCATTACCAGCCGGTCAATCCCGATTCCCAGCCCGCCCGCCGGCGGCATGCCGTATTCCATCGCCGTGATAAAATCTTCATCCAGCTTCACCGAGCCTTCGGTCTTGCGGGCCAGTTGCTCTTCAAACCTTTTACGCTGGTCCAGGGGGTCGTTTAGCTCGGTAAAGGCGTTTGCCATTTCCATTCCGTTAATAAACAGTTCAAAGCGTTCGCATATTTCCGGCTTATCCGATTTCGCCTTGGTCAAAGGGCAAATCGCCGTCGGGTAATCTATCAGGAAAACCGGGCCTTCAAGGTTCGGTTCAACCACTTTTTCGAATACATCGTTCGCAATTGCCTCGGCGGTTTTTCCTTTTAGATCCAATCCTAATTCTTTTGCCTTGGCAAGCACTTTTTCCGTATCTTCCCAGGCGCATCCGGCATGTTTTTGGAAAAGTTCCATGTAGCTTTGGCGCGGCCAGGGCGGAGCAAAGTCGATTTCTTTTTCGCCGTATTTAAACTTGAGCGCGCCGCCGAATGTCTCTTTCGCCAGATTGACAAACAACTGCTCTGTAATTTCCATCATGTCTTCGTAATTTCCGTAAGCCTGGTAAACCTCCATCATGGTGAATTCCGGGTTGTGTTTGGTGTCAATTCCTTCATTGCGGAAATTGCGGTTTATTTCGTAGACACGTTCCATCCCGCCGACCAGCAGTCTTTTTAGGTAAAGCTCCGGTGCAATCCGTAAGTATAAGTCCATATCAAGGGTGTTGTGGTGGGTGATAAACGGGCGCGCCGTGGCCCCGCCCGGAACCGGATGCATCATCGGGGTTTCCACTTCCACAAATCCTTTGGAACCCATGAAGTTGCGAATGTAATTTATAATCTTTGTCCTTTTGATAAAGACATCAAGGACCTCATTGTTTACGATTAAATCCAAATAGCGTTGGCGGTATCTTAGGTCGACGTCTTTAAGACCGTGCCATTTCTCAGGCAGAGGCAAGAGCGATTTGGAAAGCATGGTAAAATCATCCGCGAAGACGGTGATTTCGCCTGTTTTACTTTTAGCCAGAGCGCCTTTAACACCGACGATATCGCCCAGGTCGAAAGCTTCGTAAAGCTGGAACAGCTTATCGCCCACTTTATCTTTCTTGATATAGACCTGTATTTTTCCGGTCCAGTCTTTAAGGTCGAGGAAAGCGGCTTTGCCGTGGCTGCGGATGGCGAGGATTCTGCCCGCCGTTGTAACTATCTTTGATTCCTCGTAATTATCCTTGATGGCTTTTATGGCGGTTGTCGCGGGGAACTTTTTCCCGAACGGGTCAAAGCCCAGCGCTTTAATTGATCCCAGTTTCTTGATACGTTCCTGTTGTTGCTCGTTCATAAGCGGATAGCATAATAAATCCACCCGATTAAATCAATATATATTGCTATAGTCCTAAGCACAGCGTCCTGAGTCACGCAAGGCGGGATGAAGGGCAAGTGATAAAAAACGAGGATGTTAAATTTTAGGCTTGACGTTAATTTACGGCCATGGTATTATTATATAAGGATTATCTATTGGTTTACCGATTAAATTAGTGGATATTTTAACCGAATAACAGATGCTTAAAGTGGTTCTGGTAAAGCCCGATGAAATCCTCTATGAAGGATTGGCGGAATCGGTGTTTTTACCCGGCGAATACGGCGAGTTTGAAGTGCTTACCTTCCATGCGCCGATTATGAGCGTATTAAAAAAAGGAATGGTCCGGATTGACGAGCGTATTTTCAATATCAGCGAAGGTATTGCCAAGTTTAATGAACATAATGAATTGATAATACTAGCCGGTCCGAATGCGGCTTAATTAATATAATAAGGAGAATAAACAGATATGCTAAGTTTTGAGCAGGCAATTCTGGCGGTATTGATATTGCTTTCTGTTACGCTAGGACCGTCTTTTATCATTGGAGTGGTCGGATACGCGAGTATCCAGGCGCTAGGGCGCAATCCTTCCGCCGCTCCGAAAATACAGATGGCAATGATTATTTCATTTGCTTTTGCCGAAGCAATCGCTATTATTGCTTTGCTTGTTGCTTTTAACCTGTTTCTGCCATCGCCCCCACCGAAGTAGCGGCACGATATTTGTGGGCGGGGCCGTTGCAGGGACCGGGAAAACCTTAGTTTTTTGAGCAGGAGTCCGCCAAAGGCGGATCCTCCTATGGAGGAATAAAAAATGCCAACAGAAATGATTATTGCCGTAGTGGTTTTGATTATCATCAGTTTCGCCGGGTTGGTTTTAATGATGAGGCGGATTATGGGAGGTCATGCCGAAAAGGCCGTCCAGAGGCTGCAGAAGCTTAACGAGGAAAATCTTCGACGCGAGCTGGAATTGAAACGCAAGCTGGACGAGGCGGATAAAAACTATAAACAGCGCATAAGCGATGCGGAAAAAACCGCCGAGAAGATGAAAGAAACCGCCCAGAAAGAAGCCATGGAGATGAAAGAAAGGATTGTCAGCCGGGCTAATGATGAACGTAATGAAATTGTCGCGGATGGACAGGATGAAATAAAGGAAAACAGGACGCAGGCTCTTAAGGAAATGGAGCTGGCCGTTCTGGATAAGATGGGTGACACTTTCCGGCTGACGCTTTCGCAGGAATTGAATAAATCGCTACATGATTATTTCCTGAATAAAATACTGAACGAACTTTCCTCTACAGCATTATCCGCTGACCTGGCAGGGAAAGAAATACATGTCATTTCGCCTTATCCTCTGGAGGCAGATCAGAAAAAGAAATTACAACATGAACTGGAAACAAAGCTTAAACGGGCGGTTGATTTTAAAGAAGATGTCGACCCGAAATACCTGGCCGGCCTTTATATCAAGATAGGAGATGTCGTAATCGACGGCACGCTTTATAATAAAATCAGGCAGACAGTTAATTCGTTAAAAGGCGGCATAAAAGGTTAATCGTTTTGATTATGGAAACAAAACAAAATACACCGAAGCAAATTAGTCTTATAGATATCAGGGAAACCGGAATCGTCAAGGATATCAAGCAGGGCATCGCCCGCATTGAAGGGTTTCCTTCCTGCATATTCGGGCAGATGGTCCGTTTTACCGGCGGCGCAAAAGGCATAGTTATCGGCTTTAATGAAAAGGATGTCCAGGTCCTGGTTTTAGGCGATGATACCTCGGTCCGCTCCGGGGAAGAAATATCAAGCCAGGTGGAGCCGTTCAGGGTTCCGGTCGGGAAAGGCTTCATCGGCCGCGTGGTAAATGCCTTGGCCGAACCGATTGATCGCAAGGGAGCGATTGAACCTTCGGACTATTATCCGTTATTCCGCGAGGCCGTCGGCGTTATTGACAGGATGCCCATCGAGGAAGGATTGGAAACAGGGATTAAAATAATAGATACATGTTTGCCCATCGGCCGCGGACAGCGTGAATTGATTATCGGCGACCGCATGTCCGGAAAAACCACCATTTCTTTGGATACGATTATCAACCAGAAAGGTAAAGATGTCGTTTGCATATATTGCTGTATCGGCCGGAGCCACAGCTCTCTTTTAAAGATAATACAACTGTTGCAGGAACATAAAGCCATGGATTACACGATTGTCGTGGCGGCGACCGGCGCTGATTCGGCCAACGCGCAATATCTTGCCCCGTATACGGCTGCCGCGCTGGGCGAATATTTTATGTTTAACGGGAAACACGTTTTTGTCACCTTTGACGACCTGACCCGCCATGCCTGGGCGTGGCGCCAGGTGGCGCTTCTGAT
The DNA here is from genome assembly GCA_020051675.1 of Candidatus Brocadiia bacterium. Classification (GTDB taxonomy): domain Bacteria; phylum Planctomycetota; class MHYJ01; order JACQXL01; family JACQZI01; genus JACQZI01. Next base: position 17,275 of record JAGVQN010000064.1, on the reverse strand, counting down.
GGACCGTTCTCCCGGGCGCGAGGCGTATCCGGGCGATATTTTCTATACGCATTCTTCTCTCCTGGAAAGAGCCGGAAAATTGAATAAAGTTATGGGCGAAGGCTCGATGACTTTTTTCCCCATTGTCGAAACTCTTCAGGGCGATTTTTCCGGATATATCCAGACCAATCTTATTTCGATAACAGACGGGCAGGTTTACCTTTCCACCCAGCTTTTCTTTGAAGGATTCAAGCCGGCCATAGACCTGGGTTTATCGGTTTCCCGTATCGGCAGCAAGGCCCAGTGCCCGGCAATACGGGATATCAGCAAGATGCTGCGCCTGGAATATGTGCAATACCGAGATCTTCTTAAAATGACGCGCCTGAGAACCCGTTACTCTCCGGAGGTGGAGGCCAAGTTAAAACGCGGGCAAATACTGACAACGCTTTTAACGCAGGATAAATCAAAACCGCTTTCGGTCGTGGAAGAAATTATTCTGTTTTATGCCTATAAAATACGCATGCTCGATTTATTGTCCCCGGAAGACATACAGCTTTTTAAAGCCAATGCCTTGCAGATGATTAAAGATAACTATCCGTATCTTGTGGCGACAATTGAGAAAGATAAAAAACTAACTTCTGAAATAGCAACACAGTTGGATAAGGCTTTGATGGAAATGATGCGGCGACTGAAGACTAAAAAGGATGTGTCGACCGAATAAATAACTATGCGTTCAATTATTGACCTTAAAAAAGACATGGTCTTCAACCGTGAGATGGGCGAGTTGATTGATATCCTGAAGAAAACAGCTGTTTCGCAGTTCCAGTCTTTGTTTAACAGGAGAAAATCGCTGACTGTTCAGGAGCGATACCTTAACCTGATGGAAAGCATGTTTGAGATGATTGATTTTAACCGGATACACCACCCGGCGCTGGTGAACCCGGCTGAAAATGTGCTAGCTATTCTAATTACTTCAGATATGGGTTTTCTGGGCGGGGTCAATTCGGCAATCGTGGATGATGCCATGAGGAATATCAAGCCGAATGATAAGACTACTTTCTTTGTCATGGGTGAAAAAGGCAGGGATTCCTTCGCGGATTCCGGCAAGGATTACGATTTCCTGCCGGCTATCAGCGACGAGATAAAATTAAGCGAGGCGGAAATGGTCGGGCAATATATATTTTCCACCTGCATCAGGAATAAAATCGGGCGTGTGATTGTCACTTACCCGAAGTTTTTCTCTTTCGGCCACCAGGAAATAGAAACCTTGCAGCTTCTTCCGCGTTTGCCCTCGGAGCATAAGGAAACCGGCAAAGATAACGCTAAACCGGTGTCCCCGGAAGCCAAACAGCCTGCTTTTGATTTTAACCGGATTATTTACGAGCCGTTTATCGACCGGGCGGCTGATTATCTTTTAAGGAAATGGCTGGTGCACCGCCTGTATGATATATTCTGGCACAGCAAGCTTTCAGAGTTTGCCGCTCGGGCGAATCATCTGGAAGGGAGCATCAAGGAACTGGAAGATGTTAAAAAGGCTTTGTCCTTCCAGTATTTCCGCAATAAGCGCGAGATAACCGACCGGACACTGCGTGATATCTTCGGCGGTAAGATTTCGGTCAACCGGGCAAAAATGGATAATTGAAAGTGATAAAATATTATGCAAGAAGGTAAAATAATTTCTGTCCAGGGGCCGGTGGTTGATGTCAAATTCGGCGAGGACGACGTCCTGCCGAAAATCTACGAATTGCTTTCCGCCGAGACTTACGATAAGCGGAATGTCCCGCTTGAGGTCATGGAACATCTTACCGGCAATGTTGCCCGCTGTATTGCCTTAAAGCAGACTCACGACCTCCAACGCAACAGCATGGTAAAAGCCACCGGCGCGGCCATTAAAGTCCCGGTCGGCAAAAATATATTCGGCCGCCTGATGAATGTTTTGGGCGAGCCGATTGATAAGCGCGGTGAGATTAAAACAGAAGAATATCTCCCCGCCCGGCGGCAGAAAGACCTGACGCTCCGGGTGACCCACCGCGGGCTTAAAAACGAGTTTATCGAAACCGGCATGAAAATAATAGACCTCTTGTTCCCGCTGGTTAAAGGCAGTAAATCAGGCCTTCTGGGCGGCGCCGGCTTGGGGAAAACCCAGCTCGTCCTGGAAATTATACATAATATTACGGAAAAACAGGATGCCGTTGCCATCTTTACCGGAGTGGGTGAGCGTATCAGGGAAGGGAACGAACTCTATTACGAATTCGAATCCCGTAAAATGCTGGATAAAGTCATCCTGGTCTTCGGGCAGATGAACGAATCTCCCGGCGCCCGTTTTGAAGTATCGCAGACCGGTGTGACTATTGCCGAACACTTTCTGGAAAGCGGCAAAGACGTCCTATTCTTCGTGGATAATATTTTCCGTTTCGTCCAGGCAGGGAGCGAACTTTCCACCCTGATGGGACGGACCCCTTCGGAAACCGGTTACCAGCCGACTCTTCTTTCGGAGATGAGCAGTTTCCAGGAGCGCATCCGTTCCACCTCAAGCGGCTCGATTACCGCCATTGAAGCCGTCTATGTGCCCAGCGACGACCTTTCCGACCCGGCCGTGGTTTGCACCTTCGGCTACCTTGATTCCATCATCGTCCTCTCGCGTGAAAAGGTCCAGGCGGGCTTGTATCCGGCGGTTGACCCCCTGGTTTCTTCCAGCTTCTCGCTTGACCCGGAAGTCGTGGGACTCAGGCATTACCGCATTGCCATGGATGTCCTGAAGATTCTCAATAAATACGAGGATTTGAAACGTATCGTGGCGGTAATCGGCCTGGAAGAAATTTCCAAGGAAGACCGCCTGACTTACGAGCGCGCCAGGAAACTTCTTAACTTCCTCACCCAGCCGTTCTTCACCAGCGAAATGTATACCGGCAAAAAAGGCGAATACGTGCCTCTGGAAAAGACGCTTGAAGGCTGTGAAAAGATAGCCTCGGGCGAAATGGACAAAACGCCGGTGGATAGCTTCTACATGATTGGCGCGGTTTAGCCTCCTGAATTCCGATTATTCATACGATACCTAAAATGACTTATAGATTGCTTCGTCGTTGTTCTCCTCGCAATGACGGTCATTGCGAGTCACGACGTTACGTCGGGACGTGGCAATCTTGTTAGAATTGGGACAAAAACCCGATGTGGTTCTCCGTGAAAAGCCTGATATCGTTGATATGATACTTTAACATGGCGATTCTTTCCACCCCCATGCCAAAGGCAAATCCCGTGTATTTCTCCGAATCATAGCCGACGTTTTCCAGGACATTCGGATGGACCATCCCGGAGCCCAGTATTTCTATCCAGCCTTCCCCGTGGCAGGTCGGGCACGATTCATTATTTTCGTTTACCTTTTTACCATTGCAAATGATGCAGGTGATATCCACCTCGGCGCTCGGTTCGGTGAACGGGAAGAACGAAGGCCTGAAGCGCATCTCGGTAGACGCGCCGAAAGCCTCTTTGCAGAAAACATCGAGAATTCCTTTAAGATGAGTAAAGGAAATTCCTTCGCCGACCATTAATCCTTCCACCTGGTGGAACATCGGGAAATGCTTGGGGCTGGGCTTATCGGGTCTGAAGACCTTGCCCGGCACGATTACCTTCAGAGGCGGTTTTCGGTTTTGCATCACCCTTATCTGGACAGGTGAAGTGTGGCTCCTTAAAAGCCAGCGGCCCCCTTCAACTGAAGAACTTTCCGCTTCTTTTCCTGTTCTTTCGTTCTTTGGTTCTTCCGTTTTTAAGTTTAGATAGAATGTATCAAAGGCATCCCGCGATGGATGGTTAAGCGGAATATTCAAAGACGTGAAATTATGGTATTCGTCTTCTATCTCCGGCCCGTAGGCGATTTCAAATCCCATCCGGGAGAAAATCCCGCAGATATCGGCAAGCGTGCGGTAGACCGGGTGCTGCCTGCCGATATTCTTATCTTCTCCGGGCAGGGTGAAATCCGGTAAATCTCCGGAGACCTGGGGAGCTGATTTCAAATCCGGTTCTTTCTCCGCTATCCTTTGCGCCAGGATATTCTTGAACTCGTTAAGCAGCTTTCCTGCCTGCCCTTTTTCCTCGTTAGCCAATTGTGGAATACGGCTGCTCAGGTCGCGAAAAATTCCCTTGCGCCCTAAGTATTTGGTGTTAAAGGAATCAAGCGCGGCGGAGTCCTTTATCGCTCCCAGTTCCTTTAAGGCAGTCTCTTTAACGGATTCTAATTCCTGCTGGAAACTCATAATTTGTAGTTTATATTATTAATTTCCGGTAGGGTCAAGTAAATTTCGCCACAAAGACACTAAGTCACAAAGAGGAATTTAATTTTCTTCTTTATATTCTTGGTGTCTTCGTGTCTTAGTGGCCGATTGGGAAAAAGATTGACAAACTCCCCTCTTAAGAATATGATGTAATAACTAACCACTGATTAGCAGTGCGCTAGCCTCCCCGACAGGGGACGGATTAAGAAAACTGATTACCACAGATTGATTAAGGAGGCTGTTTTATGAAACGTTTATACACAATACTGTTTGTGGGAATGATTGCACTGTTCTTAACCGGTTGCGTGGTACATACGCATCCTTACGAGGGTTATCACTCCACCACCCATGTCGTTTACACGGATATGGAATGGGTCGTCTGGAATTATTATGACTGGGATTATGATACGGTCGTGAGAATTCATTCCTATAATTATTCACCGGAATATGTCAACCTGATTCTTTTCCTGTCGTATCACAGCCATGTTGACCCGGTGCTTATCATCGGCTGGCACAGGGAAGGTGTTTCCTGGGTGGAAATCACCACGCATCGCCTGAGGCTTGACCCGGTGATTTTCTTCGCCCATATTCCTACGGATACAAGGCTCGGTCCGCCTTACGGGAATGCATACGGCCATTACTGGAAGAATCCGCGTGCCATTGTCCTGACCGAGCACGATATGATAAACCTGGTGCATTTGAAAGTAACCTGCGAGGCGTTCCACATGCAACCCGTAGATGTTATCAGGCATCACGAACGTGGTGACGATTTCAATAGAATAGTCCGCCGTGAAATAGATAATGACAAGAAGATAAAATCAGTCAAAGGGCATGAATGGGATAAACATTCTTACGAGCAAGACAGGGAAAAGCACGGCAATAATCGTCCCGACAACCGTCGGGACAAACCGGGCAAAGACAAGCCTACCAAGGATAATTCCGGCAGTCCCGACGACCGTCGGGACAAGCCTGACAGAGATAAGCCTGATAGGGATAATAAACCGGACAAGGGCAAGCCGGATAAGGACAAGCCTACTAAAGATAATTCCGGCAGTCCCGACAACGGTCGGGATAAACCCAGTAAGGATAACTCGGATAAAGACAAGCCCGGCAAATCTGATAAGGACAAGCCGGATAAAGATGATAAAGACCACGGAAAAGGCAAGGACAAGGGTAAATAGTTTTTGATAAAGTAAGCTGATATAGCTGATTTTGCTGATAAGAATAAGAAAAATATCAGTTTAATCTGCTTAATCCGCTTACAGGAAATATAAAAATATAATGTTATTGTTCGGAACTGCTGGGATACCCCTTTCAACTAAAGAAAGGAATACGGTTTCCGGTATCGAGCGCATCAAGGAGCTCGGGCTCGATGCCATGGAGCTCGAATTCGTCCACGGGGTAAATCTTTCTCCCCAGCTTGCGGAAAAGGTCCGCGAAGCTAAAGAACGTCTCGGCATCCGCCTAACCTGCCATGCCCCGTATTTCATTAATCTAAACTCCGCCGAGAAACCAAAATACGAAGCCAGCATCAAGCGCATTATGGATAGCGCCCGAATCGGTTCTATCGCGAGGGTAGAAAACGTCACCTTCCACGCCGGGTTTTACCAAGGGGGCGAACCTGAAGCCGTATACAAAAAGATTAAAGGCGGGTTTGAGAAAATACTGGAAGGCCTGGCTAAGGAGAAAATCAAAATCAGGCTTACTCCTGAACTCACCGGAAAAGGAAGCCAGTTCGGATCGCTGGAAGAATTATTGAGATTGGCAAGTGAACTGCCTGAAGTAGGTTTGTGTTTGGATATCTCGCACCTGCACGCCCGAAGCGGAGGGAAATACAATACCCTTGAAGAATTCAATCAGGTCTGGAAACAGATTAAGAAATCATTGGGGGTGAAGGGATTGGAAGACATACGGATTCATATTTCCGGCATCAGGTATTCGGCAAAGGGAGAGTTGGAACATCTTAATTTGAAGGACAGCGATTTTAATTATAATGATTTTATCGCCTCGGTAAAGGCGAATAAAGTCGGCGGGATTGTTACCTGCGAAAGCCCGAACCTTGAAGGTGATGCATTGATGCTAAAGAAGATGTATACGAAATGAGGCTTGACTTAATAGGGGGTAGTGGTAAACTTTAAAATAAGAAAAGACTAAAGACAATTTCCAGAAAAATAGGAAGATAGAAGGAATTATGATTGACCGAGAAACTAGAGATAAATACGCTGAGCTTCTCAGGCATTTTGCAGCTGGTCAACTAACAAATGATGACTATGATGACCAGACCGATAAAGTTGCATTTAAAGATGATTCTGTTAATGAAATTTATGACCAAATGTGGTTTACCTACTGCGATCTTAGAACACATAAACTAACGGGAAAAGACAAGTTAACTGCCGAAGGGCGTAAAGTAGTTGCAAGGTTTATAATGTTTCTCTATTCCGATTTTTCTTATGAATGGCCTCGAAGTAATCTAGGTGGACGCCTGTTAAATTTATTGAGCCAAGCCGACTCCTCTGGGATGCAAATAGGAATCAACTATGATGCGCAGGTGCCTGACCGAGAGGTCTTCGTTCTTAAGCCGTTTCCAGAGCATCAAACGACGCATGGTGTCAGGCACGGATAAAATTGTAATGGCATGCCCGACCGTGATTCTTTGGCTTCTGATATCCTCCTGTATCTCCGAAGGCAATCCCAGCAGGCGGATAAAATGGCTGACCATGGTACGGTCAGCACCGACCCGCCGGGCGACTTCTTCCTGGGTCAGGTGAAAGGTCTCGACCAATTGCTGGTATGCCTTGGCGCGTTCAATCGGATTGAGGTCTTTGCGATGGGTATTTTCTATCAATGCCCATTCCATCATCTGGAGGTCGTCTGCCTCTTTGACCACGGCAGGGATGGTTTCCTTATTGAGTGCCTGGCACGACCTGAAGCGCCGCTCACCCATAATAATTTCATACTGCTCCTGTTCCTTCTGCTGAACAGGGCGGACCACGATTGGTTCCAGGACGCCGTGCGTCTTGATGGAATCAATTAATTCCTGCAGGTCTTTTGGGTCTATGGTTTTTCTGGGTTGGAAGCGGTTGGGGATGATACAGTTTAATTTTATCTCGCGGATATTGGTATCTGGTTTATTTTTCATAGATGCTATCTTTTATTTTGGGTAATTCCGGTGACCTCCCCTTACTTAATTCATAATTCGGCATGCTATTCCCCGAACCACTAGGTGTAAGGAATAATTATAAATCAGGTTGCATGAAGTATTTTTCGTAATTAGACGCCCTTGGGGCGTATCCCACGCATTTATCGGCACTAAATTTATAGCAATGCTTTTCATAAAGAAAAAGCTTTGCCCCAATGGATTCGTTTACAAGAATATTGATGGGTCGTTTTCCCCATCGCTTTATTACTTCTTCTTCTGTTAAACCATACTCGCCATCATCCCGTGCCCATAACTCCATTACATAATCAGGAACTTCGGAAGGCCAGGCTAATTGCTCATAACCGCTGTATGCTTCAGGCACACGGGCTTTCTCTGCCTTTGCCCAGGCATTCACCCAGTTATCTTCGCCTAACTGCTTGTCCATTAATTCCAAATGGCGGGCAATCTTATCTTCAGTAACCGAATAAATAAAGTAACAAGAACCTGATCCGTACCCCTTATTATCATCTCCCAAGCCATGCCCATAAGCCCTGAGCAATATCTCCGTGGAATCAGGTGACCACTCAAGCGTCACTATATAAAAATGATGATAAAAATAACTTATGTCTTCTTCAGATTGACCGGCATAATCTTTAAAATGCGGTCCCCAGATGTCTTTTGTGGCATTTACAAATGCAGTTTCTACTTCTTTGTTAATATCATTTTTACGAACTTCAAATATATTGTCTTTATTCAAAGCAATAATATAAGCCCAGGTAGTATCGCTTCCCAGATGGTCATTGATAACAATAAATTTGCTGTTTGGCGACCAAAGTATTTCCGCCCATCTTCCATATTCATAAATTAATTGGTCGGGTTGATTAGATTCTAAATCTTTAATCCATATCTCCCATGACCAAAGTTCCTCGCCATAAGTGTCTTTATGACGTATTGCTTTTTGATAAAGCACAAATTTTCCATCAGGGGATGGTATTTTTTGTTTCTCTATCCCTTCATCAGTAGATCTTTCAAGCTTGATTGCTTTACTGAATCTATGATTATCAAACCAATCTGGTTTTCTGGATTCTTTAGGTTGATTGGGTTTTGTCTCCTGGCATGATACGATTGACAGCAGCAGGAAGAGGCATGCTAAAACAATATTTTTGTAAAGCATATTACTGATTATGCATTGTCAAAACCGGATTGTCAAGCATAAAATCAGGAATCGGATTTTAATTGTCAGAAGCAAGTCTATAAGATTTAATAAAATATATGAGATTCCTGATTACAGCCGGGCCGACACGCGAGCCGATTGACGCGGTGCGCTATATCTCTAATTTCTCTTCGGGCAAGATGGGCTATGCGCTGGCAAAGGAGGCGGTGAGGAGAGGACATTCTGTGATATTAATTAGTGGTCCCCTCTCCCTAACCCTCTCCCGCAAGGGGCGAGGGAATAATCCAATAATCCATCAAATAGAAACAGCACGCGAGATGAAGAAGGCCGTTCTTAAATACATTCCACAGGCGGATTGCCTGATAATGGCCGCGGCAGTAAGCGATTACCGTCCGGCTCACACCCTCAAGGGTAAAATGAAGAAGTCCCATAAAGAAATCAGCCTTAAACTGGTGCGTAATCCCGATATACTTAAAGAAATCGGCGCCAAAACCCGAAATAAGATATTAGTGGGGTTTGCGCTGGAGACGAAGAATCTCCTTAAATACGCCCGCGCCAAGGTGCGGGAAAAACGGCTGGATTATATCGTGGCGAATCCGGCGTCGGTTATCGGCAGGGATTCAAGCGATGCCATGGTCCTGGATAAACATGGCCGTATTATCAAGCAGTTCAGGCAAACCTCCAAGGCAGCCATTGCCAACTTTATTGTAAGGTTGATGGAACGTAAAAACGGATAAACTGATAAACTAAAAAACAGTTCTTTAGTTCTTGCGTTCATTCGTTCTTCCGTTAAACTATGACCTTTTTAGAATCTTTCATATTAGGCATCATCCAGGGGATTGCCGAATTCCTGCCCATCAGCAGTTCGGGCCATTTGGATATCGCAACGGCTATATTCGGTCTGAAAGACCCTGAAGCCAACCTTGCCTTTATCGTATTCCTCCATCTTGTTTCTGTCCTGGCGATACTTGTCGCCTTATTCGGTGAGATAAAGGATATCATCCTGGGAATGAGGTTCAAGGCGATTTTGTGGGTGATCGTCGGGACGATTCCCGCCGGTGTTATCGGGTTATTATTCCATGATAAGGTGGATAAATTATTCGACCCGGCGCATTTATACCTGGTGGGCATTGCCTTAATCATTAATGGGTTCATTCTCTTTGCAGGCGAGATGAGCGGATGGGGGGAAGGCAATAGCGTGGACAAAGTCGGATTCAAGAATTCATTGCTTATCGGCATCGCGCAGGCAATCGCCATTATTCCGGGCATCTCGCGCTCCGGCGCGACCGTTTCCGGAGGGCTGGCCTTTGGCTTAAAGAAAAAGGATGCGGTAGTTTTCTCCTTCTTCCTGGCGATTCCGGTGATTCTGGGCGCGGCAATTTTGGAGCTTAAAGATTTTGGTAAATTCAAGGAGGCGTTCCAACCGATACCTATAATTACGGCAGGCATTGCCTGCTTTATTACCAGCATTATCGCCATAAAGATTTTGATGCGGGTAGTGCAGAAAAGCAAACTGCATTATTTCAGCTTCTATTGCTTTTTCGCGGGTGCGGCGACGATAATTTGGTTTATATTGAAGTAAAAAATGTCTAAAGAAGAAAACAATAAGAAATCCGTAGGGAAACAAAGGCTTTTGGGGATATTCCTCTTTTGCTTCGGCTTGTTCCTAATGCTTGCGCTGGTGACGTATTCGCCGCATGATTATGCCGACGTGGCGTATCCGGTGAATAAGACCGTTGCCAACAAGGCCGGCAGCATCGGGGCGTTCCTGGCATATTACGCGTTCCTGTTTTTTGGGATAGTGGCGTTTGTCGCGGCAATCTTTACGGCTTTCTGGGGAATCCTGCGCTTTACTAAAAATGAAATACCATCCTTTGCCATTAAGATAATCAGTTTGGTCATATTCATATTCTCATCATGCATGTTGGTGGCTTTGATGACGCCGGATAGTTTCACGGCGTGGAATTTATCCGTTAAGATGGAAAGTTTCGGAGGATTTTTCGGCCAGATACTAAGCGCGACGGCGACGGCATATTTCGGATATTTCGGCAGTTATGTTTTGGCATTATTTCTGATGGTGATTGCGGCGACTCTGGCAACAGATTGGATAGCTTATTTCGTGGCGGTGTGGTTCTATCAAGCAGCATTGAAGCCTTTGGGTGTTAAGTTGATGGCGAAGATAGCCCAGCGCTTTAAGCCCAAGCCGGTGATTAACTTCCCGGCGCCGACTATCGGCGGAGGCGGCGGGACAGCGGTGATTACGTCGGGTGATGAAGAAGAGGTTTCCCGCTTGGAGCGGGACTCCGCTATCGCTACGGAGGTTGAGGAAGAGGTTGAGGAGGATGATGAGGAAGAGGAAAACAACGAGGATTCCGAAGAGGCCGAAGGGGTAACGATTTCGGGAATGCCTCAGGCAGAGGCAGGGGCGGACGCTTCCTCCGAGCCGAAGCCCAAAAAGGCGCTTAAAGCGGCACAGCCGACTTCCGCTTTTATCCTGCCGCCGCTTGATTTGCTGGAAGATGCCGAGGTAACCGATAACACGAATGACGAAAAATACATCAGGGAGCATATTCTGGTTATCGAATCCACTTTAAGCAATTTCGGCGTGGTGGCAAGGGTAACCCATGTGGAAAAAGGACCGGTGATTACCAGTTATGAAATAGAGCTGGGGCCCGGGATAAGTGTCCACAAGATAGCCAGTATGGCAGATGATTTCGCGATTATGCTTAAGGCGCCTAATGTCAGGATTGTCGCGCCGATTCCGGGAAAGTCAACCGTTGGGATAGAAGTGCCGAATGCCTTTCAGGGAATCGTCCGTGTCAAAGAACTGTTGCTTGCCAATCCCGAAGCCAGCCAGAAAGCGGCATTGCCTTTATTCATCGGCAAGGACGCCTCAGGCGCGGCGTTGATTAAAGACCTGGCGGATATGCCCCATCTCCTGATTGCCGGAACGACCGGTTCGGGTAAATCAATCTGCGTTTCCAGCATAATACTTTCGCTTCTCATGACCAAGACGCCTGAACAGATGAAGTTATTGTTGATAGACCCGAAGATGGTCGAGCTTTCGGCGTTTAAGGATATTCCCCATTTAATCAGCCCGGTGGTGACGGATATGCGCCGCGCTCCGCTGGTCCTGAAATGGCTTTGCCGCACCATGGATGAACGGTATGAATTATTCTTACGAACCGGGGTGAAGAAGATAGAAAGTTACAACCAGTTAAGCGAGGAGAAAATCAGGGAAAAGCTTTCCGAAGACGGCGAAGCACCGGTTGATGTGCCCATCCGCCTGCCGTATATTGTGGTCTTTATAGACGAGCTGGCTGATTTGATGATGGCGGCGTCGGACGATGTGGAAACGGCCATAACGAGGATATCGCAGAAATCACGGGCGGTCGGAATTCATTTAGTCATGGCGACCCAGCGCCCGAGCGTGGATGTCATTACCGGACTTATCAAGTCCAATATGCCGGCGCGCATTGCCTTTAAGGTTGCTTCCAAAATAGATTCGCGCACGATTCTTGACCGGAACGGCGCGGAGAAACTGCTGGGACAGGGCGATATGCTGATGCTGCAGCCTTCGTCAAGCGACCTTATCCGCACGCAGGGGACTTTTGTCAGCGAGAAGGAAAGCCGCGAGGTGATGAACTTCCTTAAGAAACAGCGTGAACCGGTGTTTGATGATGAATTGCTGGAGCTGGAAAACAATGATGCAATGCAAGAGATAGAAGCCGACCCCTTATTTGAAGAAGCCGCCAAGATAGTGCTGGAGACCCAGCGCGGAAGCGTTTCGCTCATCCAGAGGCGCTTGGCTATCGGTTATACGCGCGCGGCAAGATTGGTTGATATGATGGCGCGGGTCGGAATCGTCGGAGCATACAAGAACAGCAAAGCCCGTGAAGTGGTCATGACCTTTGATGAATGGGCGCAAAAGCGTAGCGACAGAGGAGTCCCGTCCTAAACGGGGCGAAACGGAGCGTAGTCCCCCAACGCCACGTCGGAACAACTCCATTCTGATAATCTGGTACTCTCAATCACATCCACCAACCAAGCACGTTCACTCCGACCCTACCTGCCGAAGGCATATTCGGTCGTCCCCGTAGTCTCCCGATGTCCATCGGGGGACGAAGTGGGATATTCAGATAAACCAACCCAATACGTTCACTCTCACATACTCCAATCCAGAATACCGCAGATAGTCAAGTCGCCTATCCGCATCCACATTGATTATCGCATCAATGTATGCGAATTGGCCGGCAACCGGCACGACTACCGTCGCACGGTTCATGGACTTGGTCGTTCCGTTTGAGCGTATTATCAAGGCGTCTCCGGCAAGTGTCGTGCTTCTCACCCAGATATTGAGGTGAACGGCCTTTGCCCCGGCAGGGACGATTGCAGAAAGGTTAAGCCCGTCAATCGCCCAGTCGTCGGTTACCGGGAAGGCATCGTTGTCAAAATCTATCCCGGCGCAATCCCGCGGAACATAAACCCCAACCGCTGTGGGAACAAAAGATAATTTAGCCGGAGTAACCGCGCCGTCTTTTATCTTAGCGGTCTCTACGGCGTCCGTGGCGATTTCTGCCGCAACAATCGGCGGAACAAGCGGTCGGGTCGGTATCGGAAACGAAAGTTTGGCCGGTGTTATTGAGGCATCGGCTATCTCACTGGTTTTTACTGCGCCGGCCGCTATCTTGGCGGATGTAACACTGTTTGCCGCCAGTTTGGACGCGGTTATCGCCCCGTCAATAATCTCGGCCGTGCCGATGGTGCCGTCCGCCATCTTTTCCTTGGTGACCGCCCCGTCCCTGATTTTATCCCTGGTGACTGCTCCATCCTGCAGTTTCTCGCTGGTTATCTGCAATGGCGCGATTTTGTCCGTGGTGATGGCATTACCGGCAACCTTGTCGGTCTTGATTGCTCCGTCCTTAATCTCGGTTGACTCAATGGGCGGAGAAATCGGCCTGGTGACCGCTGGTACACTGAGTTTCTCTTGGGTAACCGCGCCGTCTGCAATCTTATCCGTGGTGACACACTTGTCGCCCAGTTTGCCGTTGGTTACGGCTTTGGGCGCAAGGTGTTCGGTTTTTACCGATAATGGTTTTAATGTGTCTGACATATAATCCTCCTTAAACTCCCCTCTATCAAGAGGGGTTGGGGGTGTGTTACACACCCCTTTAATTCCCCTCTTTTTAGAGGGGATTTTAAGAAGCGTGGTCGGCCCCGCCACGATGTTCATCGGGACGGGGCACTCACGCTTTTCCCTACGGTGTTACGACCTGGATTTCCAGATAAAGCTGGCTATCCAACAGCCGGTAGACGCAGAAAGATTTATCAGAGACAATGTCTTTCTGAAACTCCACAAAGGTCGGTTCCTGGAGTTTCTTCAGGATACTGTTGATAACCTCATTCTGTTTGTCCATCACGGTCGGGTCGTAATTGTTCTGGGCAATCACGACGCCGGACTGGACCAGCTGCTGGGTAAGGGCGGCCTTCAGGGTTTTCTGCAACCCCGGGGCAACCACGTTTACCGGGTTTCCATTGATAACCACATCTCCTGGACGTGTCCGGGAGAGGTTATCGCCGGTGAGCCAGCGGACTGCCAGAGGCACCGCACCGAGGTCACGGACATCGCCCGTAAATCTCAGCACGTGCTCCATCCCTTTTGCCCAGTCTTCGCTCTTTTCGTCCACGGCTTCCTTGAATAGCTTCGCTTCTATCCCGTCAATCGTGGCAAAAGGTTTTGCCAGATTCTTCTGCCATTTGCCGAAAGCGCGTTTGATTTTCCAAAGCTGCCTTCCGATGACGGTGGAAGCGTCAAGCCCGGCCCGGGTTAAGGATGTTACCGCCTGGTAGATACCCTTAAAACCGCGGCCTGAGGGTTCAGCCAGTTTAGACTGGAATGCTGCCTCATCCGGCACCGCCAACTCCCTCTTCTGGTTGATGCGTCCGGCATTGACCTTGAGGTCTTCTGTCCATTGCTCAACCGAAAAATCGGCCGGCGGTAAAGCCTCCGGGATATGGAATCTTACAGCAGATACTATGTCTGTCATATAAGTTTCCTCCTTGCTAAGTTCGCCTTGTTAAGATAGTTCACTGGTTCCTGGAACTTAGGGAATGATGAGCCGATGAACTGAAAAGCAGATGAGTCATCCATCCTGCCGACGGAGAACAGGATGTCCGTCTGATGCCTCGCCTGCTTGATTCCAAATAAAAAAGCCCCGTCTGGCCGTCCCGACGCCCCCTCAGGGGACTGTCGGGACGGGAGAACAGGACCGAAGAAAGGGGGTGATTATGGTTATGCCAATAAAAATCCCCCTTAATCCCTCTTTGTTAAGGGGGACTGAGGGGGTTGTTTTTCTCTGCGTTCTCCGCGGTGAGTTTTATATTTGCGCCGTAAGTGTTTGTTCTTCCTTGATTCTCCTCCTGAAATCGGTCAGAACTTCCTCGGTCGAAGGCATTCCCAACGAGCCGAGCGCCCGCCTGAATTTTACCGCCGCCGGTTCAGTAGAAGCACCCCTCACCCGGTCAACCGCTGAAGATGCCTCGTTAAATAACTGGCTTGCCTCCTCCCATTTATTGTGGCTGGCATAGAGCGCGCCTAATCGTGCCGCGGTTCCGGCCGCCAGCTGAGAATATTTGCCCTCCCTTGAAAGCGCCAGTGATTTGTGGTAGAGTTCTATCGCGGTCTTGTGTGCCCGGCCGTTTTCCGATGCCTCAGCCATATTGGCGTAGGCAATCGCCTGCGTTTCCTTATCATTCTGCTCCTGTGCAATGGCAAGCGTTTTCTGGAACAACTCAAAAGCCGCTAAATATCTGCCCCGGGCTAATTCAATCAGCCCCAAATTATTAACCGCGCTCATCGTTACTTCGGTGAGAGCAATCTCATTGGCTAATTTGAGCGCTTCCTTAAATGATTCTTCCGCCAGGTCAAGTTTATTCAGGGATAAACCAACCATTCCTAAATGTCCTAAGACACCGGCGCGGGCTTTGCGTTGGTCGGTTTCCCGGTAAAAACCTTCTGCTTTCTGGAAATAGCCTATCGCCGCATCAAAGTTATCCTCGGCAATAGCTATGATACCCAGAATGGAATGCTCAAATCCGAGCCACACGTCATTCTTTAGTTCCTGATGGATTTCTATTGCTTGGTTCAAGAGTTCCTTTGCCGTCTTGTAATCCTGCCTGCCAAAGGCATCAGCCGCATCGGAAAGATATTGGTTGGCTGATTGCGTCTCTTTCCACTTCGGGCTTTCATTATCATAGTAATCAAGGACGTTCTTTTTGATTGACTGCCTCTGCTGGTCGGAGAGTGTTGGCTGGGACCGGGCGGTCTCGCCGACCCTGGTCAAAAGCACGCCCATCCGGAGCTGTTCCATTAATTCGCTTTTGGACACCCCTGCCTGACCGGCAGACAGGTCTTTCTTATGCAGTTCCGCCCAGTCGTTAATGGATATTTTCTCTCCGGAAGAAAGCTTGACGAGGTATTCATCGACCAGTTTACCTAACTTTACATATTTCTCTTTCTGTTTCATAATAGCCTCCTTATTTTCTCTTCGTATATTTTTTACTGCGATAAATAACCACCTCTTCCAGGGGGTTTTTGCCCATTCGCTTAATAAGTTGCTCCTTAAGTTTTTCGTAAGCCCGGCTCAATCTTTCCCAGACATCTCCTATTGATATATTCAGGAGTCGGGCAATTTCTTCACAAGGACGCCCGTCAAGGTATCTCATCAGGATTACATAGCGGTAGATATCAGGCAGTTTCTCTATCTCTTCCCTGACAATCTGCCTGGTTTCTTTCTCAATCAGAATCTCCAGGGGCGTCTTGCTCTCGCTCGGGATGATATCCTTGAGATAATAGACCTCGCCGCCGTCGTCTTTCTTGTATCTGCCGGCTTTGGCAAATAAGGAATAATGCCTGGGTTTGCCTTTGGGCAGCGGGTCCCTGCGGTCTTTTTCCCTCGAGTATGACTGGAGGATAGAGACCTTATCCCTGATGAATTTAAGATAGTAATGGCCGATAATTCCATGAGGCGGTTCAGCTCCCAAGGGCACCTTGCCCAGGAGTTGTCCGAGCGTATCGCCGTCAAATGCGGGCAGTTTTTCAATCACCCGCTTCCAGACTTCCTGGCAGAAATCTTCAACATCCCTGTCATTATAAAACACCTTGTTCGCCTCGTATTCCACATAGCCATAATAGGCGTCGTAGAGTTTTCCGAATGCCTGTTTGGCTATATCGCCGCCCTGTTTAACCTGTTGGAGTAATTGCTTTTGCTCCTCAGCCGCCAAAGGTTCATTAGTATTCATAAAACGTTCCTTTACTAATAGTTTCTTGTTTCAGGAGACCTTTGTGTCCCCCTATTATATAATATACCATGAGAAGGCATTTCCTAACAGGAATTTTTTCAAAAAATCGAAAATATTTTTGAAAATAGGCATAACTTCTTATTTTGCAAGGAATTAAAAATACGGCAAAATCCGCCCTAATCTGAGAGGGGGGAGGGGATACCCCCTCCCCCCTCCGCTTTGATTTTATCAGGGATTCACTATGTGAGTCACCCTGAAGGATAAAAGTCAGCCGAATCACCCGCCCGAAATGTCAAGCCCTGTTAGAAATTTTATTATTTATCCTACTCACGACCATTTAGGACACGCCATATAGGGAAATAGGTTGACTCTTCAGACCCCTAAAAGGGGCAGAAAGGAGAGTTAACCATGGGT